>NZ_RKRE01000002.1:0-362542 GCF_003815015.1 Thermodesulfitimonas autotrophica | reverse complement strand
CCTCTATCTGTTCAGGATTAGCGAGGAACTTAAGTTCTGTCTCCCTGAAGCTCCCGCCGACCTCGACCACCTGCCATTCCCCTTGGAAGTTTTCCACGCGGAAAGAAGCCACGGGGGTACCTGTCTGCGCGAAAACAGGAACCTCCCAATAGTAGCGGCAGCGCTCAATTAAGGGGATTACAGGCTTGTTTTCAATTAAGGCCTGGACCACAGCCGCGCTGGAAATGAAGACTTTAAAGGGTTCGCCCGCGGTAAGCTCCGCCGGACTGGCCACCCCGACAAGCGCGTCTCGACCCAGTTCCCCTTTATGCCGCACGAGAAAATCGAGTGGCCTGCCTCTCTCTATCGCTGCTTGCACCGCTTCTTTCTCCGGCGCTTTGGCCAGTGACTGGTTTGATAGAAGCTCCTTTATTGGCAGAGGTTTCGTCCCTTTTTCTGGCAAAGAGTCCGGATCTGGTGGTTGTGGACCCTTCGGGTCTGGAGTAACGATGTCCACAAGCCGTCCTGTTGTTGGGTCGGTAAATACGCCCGGTTTGGCGTTTGGATCTTGGGATGCTGCGGCAATCGTTGCGGCGACCAGAAGAACCCAAGAGAGAGCAACCGTGATCATAATTCCTTTAAGCCGCTTGGTGTTGCTCTTGGGAGGCATAGGTGTTCGCCTTCTTGTCCTTAATAAAATCCCTTGATCGCGCTGTTAATCGTAGCATAATGTAACCCTGCTGCGGGGTCAAGTCCGATTTGGGGTATGTAGCCCGTAGACCAGTAGCCGGAAGACCTTTTATTCGCGCGGCGGGAGTTCGTGGTCTATCTCCGGCGGAAGGCGTAGCGATACCGGCGCCGGCGGGCTGTTGTTCCTGGTATTGAAGTATCGAGGTAGCCGGTGGTTTTGCCGTTAGGGTCTTTCACCAGGCTGGCGAGGCACCACTAGTCTTTGAAGAGAAAGCGCGGTTTTCATGGGGCTATCGGCGGCGCTGCTCATCCTGCTCGGCGGGCTGGTGCGGAGCGGCGGCGCCGAGTCAACCACTTCTCGATCTCGACCGCCCAGAAGATGAGGCTGCCGAGCGCAAAGCAAAGGAGGAGTTCGGCCGGGGTAAGGGCGACGGTGCGGAAGACGCCTTGCAGCGCCGGGGTATAGACGACCGCGAGCTGCAGGGCGACGGTGAGGAGGACGGCGCCGCAGGCCGCCCGGTTGGAAAGGAGCCCGGCGGTAAAAAGAGAGGTTTTGCCGGTGCGGATCGCGAGGACGTGGGCGAGCTGGGCGAAGGCGAGGGTGGTGAAGAGGACGGTCTGCCACGCCGGGTTGCCGCTGCGCCAGAGCCAGTAGCCAATGCCAAGGCAGATCGCGGTCATGAGGCCGCCGACCCAGAGGATGTGGGTGCCTAAGCCGCCGGCGAAAATGTTTTCCTGCGGCTTTGGCGGCGGCCGGCGCATCACGTCGGGCTCGGCGGGCTCAACCGAAAGGGCGAGGGCCGGGAAACCGTCGGTGACCAAATTAACCCAAAGAATCTGGAGCGGGGCGAGGGGCACCGGCATGCCGCTCAGCATCCCGGCGAAGATGACGAGGATCTCGCCTAAGTTTGTCGTCATTAGGTACTTGAGGAATTTCCGCACGTTATCGTAAATCACCCGCCCTTCCTCAACGGCGGCGACGATGGTGGCGAAATTGTCGTCGAGCAGCACCATATCCGCGGCCTCTTTGCTCACGTCGGTGCCGGTTATCCCCATCGCTACCCCGATGTCGGCTTTTTTCAAAGCGGGGGCGTCGTTTACCCCGTCACCGGTCATTGCGACGATATGCCCCTTTTTCTGCAGCGCCGCCACGATTTTCAGCTTATCTTCGGGCGCGACCCGGGCGTAAACAGAAACTTCATCAACCAGGTTTTCTAATTCTTCCGCCGCCAACGCTTCTAACTCCTGGCCGGTCAAGACGCGCCGTTCGGCGGCGATACCGAGTTCGCGGGCGATGGCGAGCGCGGTTAAGGGGTGGTCGCCGGTGATCATCACGGGATCAATCCCGGCCCGGCGGCAGGTGGCGACTGCTTCTTTAGCTTCCGGCCGGGGCGGGTCGATCATCCCCACGAACCCGGCAAAGATCAGGTCACGCTCGATTTCTCCTTCCGCCACGGCTTCCGGGAGGGCATCGAAGGGGCGGAAGGCGACCGCGAGCACCCGCAAGCCTGCCCGGGAGAGGCGCTCGTTGGCGCGGCAAAGCAAGTCCTGCCACTCGCTCAGCGGCTCGGCTCTCCCGTCGACCCATACCCGGTCGCAAATTTGGAGAAGACCGTCAACGGCGCCCTTGGTGAAAAAGATGTATTGCGGCCGCTCCTTTTCGCAGAGCTGGGGGAGAATGGTCCGGCACTCCTCATGGACCTGGTGGATGGTAGTCATCCGCTTTCGCTCGGAGGTAAAGGGAATTTCGGCTACGCGGGGCAGGAAGTTTTCTAACACGGGCTTGCGGAGATCAAACCGGGCCGCCGCAACCACCAGGGCCCCCTCCGTCGGGTCTCCCACGTAGGCGGGCTGGCCGTCTGCTTCGGTTAGCACAGCGTCATTGCAAAGCGCGCCGGCGGTCAGCAGCAGGGAAGCGGGGGGCAGGAGAGGCGTGGCTGCTTTTGCGCCGGAGAGGTCGATGGTTTTAAGTCCTTCCGTTGTTTCCCGGGTCGGGAGCAGAAGGGTGGTAACGGTCATCCGGTTTTGGGTGAGGGTCCCGGTTTTGTCGGTGCAGATTTTGGTGACCGAGCCGAGGGTTTCCACGGCGGGGAGTTTGCGGATGAGCGCGCGGCGCCTAAGCATCCGCTGGGCGCCGAGGGCAAGGGCGATGGTGACGGCCGCCGGGAGCCCCTCTGGCACCGCGGCGACGGCGAGGCTCACGCCGGTGAGGAACATCGTTTTCAGATCCTGACCCTGCATAATCCCGAGGCCGGTTACGACGGCGACGATAACGAGGGCGATGACCCCGAGCGCGCGCCCGAGGGCCGCCATCCGGCGCTGTAAGGGTGTAGGCTCTCTTTCGACCGTCTGGATCAGCGCGGCGACGCGGCCGAGTTCGGTCTTCATCCCGGTAGCGACGGCCACCGCCAGGCCTCTCCCGTAGGTAACGGTCGTCCCCTTATAGACCATATTCTCCCGGTCGCCAAGGGGGGCGTTCGCGGCGACGACCGCGGCCGCGTTTTTTTCTACGGGCACCGACTCGCCGGTTAAGATGGCTTCGAAGACTTTGAGGTTGGCCGCCTGGAGCAACCGCCCGTCCGCAGGCACGATGTTGCCGGCCTCGAGGAAAAAAATGTCCCCGGGCACCAGCTCCCGCGCCGGGATTTCCTGCACCTTGCCGTCGCGCAGGACCCGCGCGGCGGGAACAGCGAATTTTTTAAGCGCGGCCATCGCTCGCTCGGCGCGGTATTCCTGGGTGAAGCCGAGAATGGCGTTGAGCACGACGATGACGAGGATGGCTACCGCATCTTTGTATTCACCGAGGAAAAGGGAGACGACGGCGGCGACGATGAGGACAACGACCATCGCCGCGGTGAGCTGCTCCCAGAGGATGCGCCAGGGGCTCTTGGGCGGGGTTTCGGTGAGTTCGTTGGGACCGTATTTTTGCCGCCGGAGACCTGCTTCGGGGCTGCTTAAACCGGTTGCGGCGTCGCTGCCGAACTCGTGAAGGACCGCCTCCGGTGCCATTTCATGCGCATTAGTCATCTTTCGGCTCCTTTCTTGAGAGTGATAACCCGGAGCACGACCTCCACCAAAACTCCTATAGCAACTTTACACTAAGCGAAAAAAGCATTTTGCGCAAGAAGGCTATCAGGGTACCCTTCCGATTTAGCAATATCTTTTATTTCGTCTTGCGGAATCCGCAAAAATGCATCCACCACCCGGGGATCGAATTGCTGGCCTGCGCACCGTTTCAACTCCTCCCGCGCCCTTTCCGGGGTGAAGGCCTGCCTGTAAGGCCTGGCGGAGGTCATGGCGTCGTAGGCGTCGGCTACCCGAATAATACGCGCCAAAAGCGGGATCTCCTCTCCGGAAAGGCCGGCCGGATAACCGCCGCCTCCATAATCTTCGTGATGGTGCCGCACGGCCGCAATAACCGCTGCAGGAAACCGGGCCGGCTCCAGGATTCTCGCTCCTACTTCGGGATGTTTCTGCATCTCTTTTCTTTCTTCCGGGGTTAGGGGGCCCGGTTTAAGAAGAATATCTTCGCGTACGCCAATTTTGCCTAAGTCGTGTAAAAGGCCGGATAGGTAAATCTGCTCCTGTTCTTCAGGAGACAGCTCCAGTTCCCGTGCACATGCCCGCGCCCATTTAGCTACCCGGACAGAATGCCCTCTCGTGTACATGTCCTTGGCCTCCAGGGCTGCTGCTAGCGCCTGCACGGTACTCGAGTAGTGCTCCCGCAACGAGGAGTAAAGGCGGGCATTTTCCATCGCCAAGCCTGTCTGACTGGCAATAGTCACCAGGTAGCCGATTTCTTCTTCTCCCCAGCGATACGGGACAGAATGATAAACTGTCAAAGTGCCCAAAATTTTCCCGCCGGCCCGTACGGGAACCGAGGCCACGGCTCGCATCTCGGCTGCGTAAAGGGGCGGGCGCATTCCGAGTTCCTTCGCAGCCAAATCTCCTGCTACGACAGGTTCTCCCGTCTGGAGCACTTTGCCCAGCAGGGTGCCCTCCGGCTGGATGCGGGCGATCCCTTCTTGCAACTTAGCGCTTATACCCAAGCTGGCTCTTAGCACCAGTTCGCCGGTGTTCTCGTCAAGCAGCCGCAGGAGGCACCACTGTGCTCCCAGCACGTCCCGCACACTTTGCATGGCCGCTTCAAGCACCAGGTCCACATCCAGGTGGCTCGATAGCACCTGCCCCACTTCGATTAGCCGTTCGAGCATCGCTGCTCTTTCCTGGACCTTTCGGAAAAGGCGGGCGTTTTCCATCGCCAGCCCGAGAGCGGTGCCCAGGGTGGTTAAGAAGATGTCTTCTTCTTTGCTGAAGTGCTGGCCTCCCGGCTTGCCCGCTAAGGTAAGTACCCCCGTCACCTTGCCCCCAACTGTAAGAGGTACCGCCACTGCCGGCCGCTTTTCTTCGGGCGTGCTTTCTTGAGGACGGCTGTTAAAATGCGCGGCGGCAGCTTCTCGCTCAACGGTGGCTATTGTTTCCCCCGCAGGAATGATCTTCAGTTCGCTCGACGGTTCGATGGTAGCCGCTACTTCGACAGTCGCCGCCCTTGGTTCTGCTTTGCCCAGCATTATCACCGACCCGCTGGTGGCGCCAGTCAATTCCAACGCCGCCTGAAGCCCCCGCCGGGCAGCTTCGGCCACCTGCAGACTGCCGGAAACGATTTTGCTGAATTCAAAGAGAGCCGTAAGTTCGTTTACCTTTTTCTGTAGTTCCTGCTTGGTATACAGGAGCTGGGCCACGGTCTCCGTTACTGCCCGCATCATCTCCGTGACGGTCGAAAGCCGCTCTTCAGGCCAGACGGGTACCGTTTTGCTCGCCGCCAAAAGCTCTTCCCGCTCAATACAGGTTTCCTGGGCCAGTTGCGCCACCGCCTCTTCTGCCAGTGGCTCAAGCGCTACGTTGCCACTCATCAGCACCGCTACCGTTTCCCCTGCTACCCGCAGGGGCACCGCCAGGTGTACCAACCCGGCATGGCAGGTGTGGAGAACCGCCTTTTCCGCGCGCGCGGCAGCTCTGGCCGTGGCCACCCGCGAAGCTACGCACCTATCTCTTCCCTCCTGGTTAGCGTTAAGTAGGGCGCAGAAAGAGCACAGGTTGGTGATTTCGGTAAGCGGGCACCCGTCCGGGTAGGTGACCAGAGCTGCCACCCCTAAAGCCCGGCTCATGGTTTCTTGGAGTTTTTGTAAATGTTTTAGTTCTTTATAGTATTGTATTAACTTTTCCTTCTCCATAAAATAAACCGCATCCCTCCTACTGCCAGCGCTTACCAGCAAAGACCCGCTTGCCATTCCGCTCGAAGGCTAAATGCCGGTTCCTTCGCAACCCCCTTTTGCTCCCTTGTCCGCGTTCATCCTGGTGTTGGCCGCGGCGAGCAGAGCGCCCATTTCTAACCCTCGGCCGGTAAGCGCGGGTGATCCAGATCGCCCAGGTAAGGGGGAGGAGGTAGATGCGAGATCACCCGCAGCCTATCAGCGAACGGGGGGCTTCCGGGCGCGTCTTTTTTCTTCCTAGGGGCCCTGGGGTCGGCAATCGTGTTGGTGGCCTGTTGCTAATTATGTTCTATTTGCCGAACAAACTCTAATTCCTGCCCTTAATGTCAAAAAAAGTCGTTATACTAACCGGTTGATCGATTAGCTTGGTAATGTTGCAAACACAGCAGCCTGCATTTTCTTTAAGAAGTTGCCGCGGATTAAGACAAGAAGATTTCCCGTCATCGCACCCAACCTGGGCTGGCGCGCAAAAGGCGCTACGATCCATATTAAGGGCTTGGGGTGGTACAGTTTTTATCCCTCAGGGCTTAAAATTTCAAGGAAAGATCTTCTGGCTGGCGAGTATGTTCCTTTTAAACGGGGGTTTATCGGTCCCGAATGGGGAAATAAACGCCGGAGTGGGGAGTTACCACGGGCGAGTGCGGGAAGAAAGCGGTTTGGGCGCCAAAGTTGGCCGCTTGCGACTGGCGTCGTTGACAGGTTGGTTGGCATGGCTTAAAATCCCTTTAAGAGCCGGGTGCTGGTAATCTTGCGAAGGCGTTGGCCAACCCGGCAGGATAGATGCGGCGTCTCATGGAGAGGCGCCCGGGAAAGCCGATCCAGAAGTACCGTTAGTTCAACTTTGGGGACCACGGAGGTCACCTGAAAAGGTTATCTCGCGTGGTCTTTTTTATTTTCCGGTTTTCGGGCGGCGGCACGGCTTCCCGGTGCCGGGCTCTGTTTCGGGGCTACGCGCTACGTGCTATCCGCTCCATGTTTTTCGTTGCCTCTTGCACGTCGAACTTCGAACGTGGAACGTCGAACGCCGAACGTTTTTAAGGAGGGGGTTGGGGATGAAAAAAATTGCGGCGGTGGTTTGGCACAGTCACGCGACGACGCTCAGGCGCGCGGCGGCGGGAGTCGCGGGGGAGCTCCAGGTAAAGGTTTACTCGGCGCGGTACCTCGACGAGGGGAAGGAGGACTTCGCGGCGGCGCTGGCGGACCTCGCGGCGGCGGACCTCGTTTTCTTCTACCGTTCGGCAGGGGAGACGATCTGGGCGGAGCTCGAGGCGGCGGTGAAGGATTTCCGGCAGCCGATAGTTTGCGTGGCGCACGACCCGGCGCTCTGGGGTCTCTCCACGGTGCCGACGGCGGTGGTGGCCCGCTGCTACGAGTACATCGTGCAGGGTGGGGTCGAGAACTTCGCCCGGATGCTACGGTTCATCGCGGCTACGGTCCTCGGGGAACCGCTGGCCGTCGAAGAGCCACAGGTTTTCCCGTGGGAAGGTATCTACCATCCGGACGCGCCCAGCATCTTTACTGGGGTTGAGGATTATCTGGCGTGGTATGGCAAGCCGGGCCCGTACGTAGGGTTACTCTTCGCCCGGAACCAGTGGGTGAACGGGACGCTGGCGGTGGAGGACGCGCTCATCCGGGCGATAGAGGCGCGGGGCCTCGGCGTTATTCCGGCCTTCTGCTACTCGCTGAAGGACGAGGGTCTGGGGACTAAAGGTTCCGGCGAGGTGGTGCGGGAGTTCTTCTTCGACCCGGCAGGAAAGCCCCGGATCGCGGCGCTGGTGAAGCTTTTGGCCTTTTTCTTAGCAGCCCGGGCGCGGACGGACGACTTTATCCGGGAGGATGTTGCGGCCTCAGGGGTGGCGCTGCTGAAGCGGCTTGGGGTGCCGGTATTCCAACCAGTCGTTTCGTTTTACAAGTCGGTTGACGAGTGGGCGGCAGACCCGCAGGGGCTTTCCCAGGATATCGCCTGGACGGTGGCGCTCCCCGAGTTCGAGGGGGTGATCGAGCCCGTTTTCTTAGGTGCGGCGCGGCGGGAGGGGGACTTGGAGATCCGGACGCCAGTGCCGGAGCGGGTCGCGCGCATCGCCGCCCGGGTGGCGGCCTGGGTGCGGCTGCGCCAGAAGCCGGTGGCCGAGCGACGCGTCGCCTTTATCCTGCACAACAACCCCTGCGCTTCGGTGGAGGCCACCGTTGGTGGCGCGGCGCACCTTGATAGCCTGGAGAGCGTGGCGCGGATCTTACAACGGCTGCGGGAAGAGGGTTATCAGGTTGAAGCGCCGGCGGGCGGCAAAGAGCTGATCGACACGATTATGGCGCGGAAGGCGATTTCGGAGTTCCGCTGGACGACGGCGGAGGAGATCGTGGCTAAAGGCGGGGCTTTAAAGCTGATGCCGGTTGAAGAATACCGGGCGTGGTTCGATACCCTTTCCGACCGCGTGAAGGCGCGTTTGACCGAGGCTTGGGGGAACCCTCCGGGCGAGGCAAAAAACGGCGTGCCGGCGGCGATGGTTCACGACGGGAAGATCATCATCACCGGCGTGCGCTACGGCAACGCGGTGGTCTGCGTGCAGCCGAAGCGGGGCTGCGCCGGGGCGCGCTGCGACGGGCGGGTCTGTAAGATCCTGCACGACCCCGATATCCCGCCGCCGCACCAGTACTTAGCTACTTACCGGTGGCTGGAGCGGGAGTTTGGCGCGGACGTAATTGTCCACGTGGGCACGCACGGGAACTTAGAGTTTTTGCCCGGCAAGGGCGTGGGTCTCTCCGGGGACTGCTACCCGGACTTAGGCATCGGGACGGTGCCACACCTTTACATCTACAACGCTGACAACCCGCCGGAGGGGACGATCGCTAAGCGGCGGAGCTACGCGACCTTGGTGGACCACATGCAGACGGTCTTGACGCAAGGCGGGCTCTACGACGAGTTGGCCGAACTCGACCAGTACCTCGAGGAATACGAAAAAGCGCGCTTGGCCGACCCGGCGCGGGCGCACACCTTAGAGCACCTGATCATCGAAGCAATCAAGAAGGCGAACCTCGACAAGCAGATTCCGGTAGAAGGCGGTCACGAGAATTTCGTCCAGATAAAAGAGAAGGCGCACGCGGTCCTTTCCGTCATCCGGAACACCCAGATCCAGGACGGGCAGCACATCTTCGGGGAGCTGCCGCAGGGGGAGCGCCGGCTCGATTTTTTGAACGCCATCCTGCGCTTTGACGCGGGGGAGCCGGTTTCCTTGCGGAAAGCGGTGGCACGGCTGATGGGGCTCGAGCTTGGCGAGCTTCTGTCCGCGCCGGAAAAAGTTTCGCTCCGCCACGGCAAATCCTACGGCGCGCTTTTGGAGGAGATTGACCGGGCAGGGAAGGCCTTTGTCGGCTTGCTGCTTAAAGGGCGGGCCGTGACGCACGAAGAGGCGGCAGCGGTGCTGGGCGAAAATCTATCGGCGCCGGAGCACCTTGACGCGCTGAACTCGCTTCTGCCGCGGGTACTGGACCTCAACGCGCGGGTGGAGGCTTCCCGCGAAATGGAGGCGCTGCTTGCGGGCTTTGCGGGCCGCTATATTCCCGCCGGCCCATCGGGCTTAATCACCCGCGGGCGGGACGACGTTTTACCTACCGGCCGGAACTTTTACTCCCTGGACCCCCACCGGGTGCCAACCAAGGCGGCCTGGGAGGTGGGGAAGCGGCTGGCGGAAAAGGTGCTCCTCAAACATCTCACCGAAGAGGGGCGCTACCCGGAGAATATCGCCATCTACTGGATGTGCAACGACATCATGTGGGCGGACGGCGAGGGCCTGGCCCAGATGCTCTATCTGCTGGGCTGCCGGCCGAAGTGGCTACCGAACGGGCGTGTAGCGGGGATCGAGGTAATCCCGCTGGCGGAGCTCGGGCGGCCGCGGGTTGACGTAACGGTGCGGGTAAGCGGCATCACGCGCGACAATTTCCCGAACTGCATCGAGCTTTTGGACGAGGCGGTACAAATGGTGGCCGCGCTCGACGAGCCGCTGGAAATGAATTTTGTCCGCAAGCACACCCTCGCCCAACTTGACGGGGCGGCGGATGCGGCGGCCTGGCGGGAGGCGACTTTACGCATCTTCGCTTCGAAGCCCGGGACCTACATGGCCGGGGTGAACTTGGCGGTTTACGCCTCGGCCTGGAAGGACGAGAAGGACTTAGCCGACGTCTTCGTCTACTGGAACGGCTACGCCTACGGGAAGGGGGTCTTCGGGCAGGAAGCCTTTAAGCAGCTCCAGGCGAACCTGAAGACGGTGGATGTGACCTACAACAAGGTGGTTTCCGACGAGTACGACCTCTTCGGCTGCTGCTGCTATTTCGGCACCCACGGCGGGATGACCGCGGCGGCCCGGGTAGCCTCGGGCAAGGAGGTCCGCACCTACTACGGCGACACCCGGGAGCCGGAACACGTCGAGGTCCGGACGCTGGCCGACGAGATCCGGCGGGTGGTGCGGACGAAGCTTTTGAACCCCAAGTGGATCGAGGGGCAGAAGCGCCACGGCTACAAGGGCGCCGGGGACATCTCCAAGCGGATCGGGCGCGTTTACGGCTGGGAGGCGGCGACGCAGGAGGTGGACGACTGGATCTTCGACGCGATCACGCGGACCTTTGTGCTTAACGAAGAAAACCGCAAGTTCTTCGAGGAACATAACCCCTGGGCGTTAGAGGAGATTGCGCGGCGCCTCCTGGAGGCGGCGGAGCGGGGCCTCTGGAATGCTGACCCGGAGGTGCTGGAAGGGCTCAAGGAGACCTACCTCGAGATCGAGGGGTGGCTGGAGGAAAAGATGGGTGACGTAAAGGGCGACTTCCAGGGCGGCGCCATCGACATCCTGACCGCCGAAGAGGTGGCCGACTGGGGCGCGAAGATGCGGGAGATCAGGGCGAAGTTAGGGGAGTAGGAGGTGGCAGGGATGCTCTGGCTGGAGCTGCCGAAAGGCTGGTACCGTGTTGGTGAGGTAGTTAAGGTCGGTATTTTTGCCCGGGGGTTCGCGGATTTGCCGGCGGAGGCGGGGGAGCGGCGCTTTAAGCTCTGGGCGGTCAACCCCTCGGGAGTGCTTCGGGAGCTACAGGTGACTCCGGGGGGCGGCAGCGAGGTGGCCGCGGTGGAGTTTCTCCCCGGTGAGCCGGGGGTGTACACGGTGGCGGCGGCGATAACGGGGGACGTTAATTTTTCCGCGCGGGCTTACTTTTGCGTGGAAAAGGAGCGCAACGTCCTGCCGGCACCGGCGGACGCGGGACTAACGGTTAGTCCGGTCTGGCACGAGGGTAGCTACCTCGACTGGCCGGTCTGCTTGGAGCTGCGGTTCAACGGGGAGCGGCTTTCAAAGGCCCCGGCGACCATTTTCCCCGGTTTGTGGCGAGGGGAAAAGTTTTCCCGCTTCACGGATGGGGTAGGGCAGCTTTTCCTCGACGGGCGGAATTGGTGCTACTGGCAGCTTGACGGCAAAAAGACCGAGAGCATGATCTTTTCTCCCTGGGGCGTTAACTGGATAGTTTTGGCCGAGCATACGGATGCGGGCAGCCGGCGGCACGTGGCGACCTGCACCTTCTGTCCCGCCGAAGCGGCACTCCGTTGCGGCGGTGCCGGAGAAAACCAAGGATTAGCGTGAGGAGGGGTTCTTTTGCGGCTTTTGGGGCGATTTGTAGGGATAGTTTTCCTGTTGGCGGCGCTGTTAGCTGGGGCGCTTCTGTCCAGCACCCAGCTTGCTGAGTGCTGGGCGGCACCGCAGAAGCGGATCACCGTCACCGAGTATTTCGTCACCCCGGCCGGGAAGATCGAGAAGCACGCGGTACGGGTGCCTTGCTCACCGAAGCGGGTGGTGGTGCTGGGCGGCTACCCGGCCGAGATGCTGAAGGCGCTGGGGGTGGAGAAGACGGTGGTGGCGGTGGACGACTGGACCCGGAATAAGGAGCGGTGGCCGGCCTACGTTAACCGGTTGCCTTCGGTCGGCCGGTCAAATACGCCGGATATTGAAAAAATCTTGGCGCTCAAGCCTGATCTGGTGATCGAGGGTTTTCTTGACCCGCGGCTGCGGACGCAATTAGAGCGGGCGGGCATCCCCTGCCTGAAGATCTACGGCTACAAGACGACGCTTATCCCGACGGAGATCCGGACGTTAGGTCTCGTTTTTAACTGCCGGAGCCGCGCCAACGCTTACGCGGGCTACATCGAGAAACACTGGCGGACGGTGCAGGAACGAACGAAGAAGCTTGCTTCCCGCCAGAAGCCGAAGGTCTATTGGGAATCCGGGCTGGGGGACTGGAGCACCCACGGCCCCGGCTCCGGCGCGCAACCGCTTATCGACTGGGCGGGCGGGATTAACATCGCCGCCGACCGGGGGATCGCCTACCCGAAGGTGAGCCCCGAATGGGTGGCGGCAAAGAACCCGGACGTCATCATCAAGTACGTTTCGGCGCCGGAATGCGGCTGGGAAGGAGACGTCAAGAAACTCGCAGAGATCCGGCAGCAGATCATGCAGCGGCCGGCGCTGCGGAACACCAACGCGGTGCGGCACGGGCGGGTTTATCTCATCAGCGCCAAGATTTCCTGCGCCCCCCGCGGCGCGGCGGGCGAATACTACGTCGCCAAGTGGCTGCACCCGGAGCTTTTCCGGGACGTGAACCCGGAGGCGGTCCACCGGGAGATGCTCAAGAAGTTCTACGGGGAGGAGCTTAGAGGCGTATGGGTTTACCCGCAGAGGTAGCGCGGGGACTGGCCGCAGAGTTTGACGCGGTAAGAAGCGCCTACGTGCGCCACACCGGGCGCAAACTCCTGCTCGCAGCGCTCCTGCTCGGCCTCACCCTGCTCATCGCGCTGGTGAGCACGGCGGTGGGGGCGGCCGGGGTGAGCGTGGGGGATGTCTGGCGGGTGATCCTGGGCCACCTCGGGGTTAAAACCGCGCCGGTTGGGGAACTCGCCCGGACGGTGGTCTGGGAGATCCGGCTGCCCCGCATCGTCTTGGCCACCATCACCGGGATGAGCCTAGCCGGGGCCGGGGCGGTGATGCAAGGGGTACTCAGAAACCCCTTGGTTTCGCCCTACACGATGGGGCTCTCGAGCGGCGCGGCCTTCGGTGCGGCGCTGGCGATTGTCCTCGGGACGGGCCTGGTAGGCGGGAACTACCTCGACGTCTCGCGCTGGCTTATCGTTACCAACGCTTTCTTCTTTGGGGGCTTGACCACGCTTTTGGCTTTCGGGCTCGCGCGCTTCAAGGGGATGGCGCCGGAGACGCTGGTCTTAGGCGGGGTGGCGATCGGCTATCTTTTTCAGGCCGGGGTCTCCCTCCTAAAATATGTTTCTAACAACGACGCCCTGAAGGAGCTCGTCGTCTGGCTGATGGGCGGCTTCTGGGGCGCCGACTGGCAGACGGTGGCGCTCCTGACGCCGGTGGTCTTTCTCTCACTGGCCGGGCTCTGTTTTTACGCCTGGGACCTCAACGTGCTCGGTGCGGGGGAGGAGGTGGCCGCGAGCCTCGGGATCAAAGTAGGCCGGCTGCGGGTCGTCACCCTGACGCTGGCCACCCTCGTCGCCTCGGCCACCGTTGCCTTTACCGGCATCATCGGCTTTATCTGCCTCATCGGGCCGCATATCTGCCGGATGCTGGTGGGCAGCGACAACCGCTTCCTGATTCCTTGCTCCTGCCTCGTCGGGGCGGTGCTGCTGTTGCTGGCCGATACCCTGGCGCGGACGGTTATTGCGCCGACAGAGCTGCCGGTGGGGATTGTGACCAGCCTGATGGGTTCACCTTTCTTCATCTACCTACTGATTAAAAAGCGGCGGCAGTGGTGGGGGTGAGAATGGAGGTTAGAGGTTAGAGGTTGGAGGTTGGAAGGAAGCAAGGAACACAAAGGAGTTTGGCGTCTATGTTAAGGAGGTGGGAATGACCGGGCAGGGGGTTAGAGAGGGAGATTTTGAAAGCGCGCGAGTTTTAGGAGGTGAGGCGGTTGCGTTTACGGTGGCCGGTGGCTTTGCTCGTGACGCTTCTGGTGGTGGTCCTGGGAACGCTTATGGGTTCCCGGACGCCGGCGGAAGCAGCTAAAAAGATTACCATTAAAGACTCCATGGGCCGTACAGTGCGCGTCCCCTGCCCGCCGCAGCGAATTGTGGAGGTAAACGGCGACGTGGCGGAGCTCATCTGCGCCTTGGGTGACGCGGGTAAAATCGTCGGGGCTTCAAGCTACACGCTGCAGGATAAGTTTTTCACTTCACGGCTCAAAAAGGCGCAGGATGTGGGCAAATCCTTCACCCCGAGCGTGGAGAAGATCCTGGCGCTCAAGCCCGACGTGGTCTTCGGCTACGGGAAGTTTTTGAAGCCCGAAATCATCGCGCAGCTCGAGCGGGCCGGCGTACCGGTGGTGCTGCTTGACTGCTACAAGATCAAGACGATGGCGGAAGATATCCGGACGCTGGGGGTGATCCTCAACCGCCAGAAGGAGGCGGCGGCCTATATCGCCTACTTCGAAAAGTACCGCAAGCTATTCGCGGACCGGGTGAAGAAGATTCCGGTGAATAGGCGGCCGCGCGTTTACCTGGAGCAGTACACCGACTACACGCTAAGCGGCCCGGGCTCTGGCGGCGCCGAGCTTCTAGACGGCGTCGGGGCGCGAAACATCGGCGCTGGGCTGCGGGTGCCCTACCCGAAGATCAGCCCCGAGTGGTTATTGGCGCAGAACCCGGATGTAATCATCAAGGCTTGTGGCAGCTCGATTACCTCCGGTTACGGCGAAAAGCCGGACGCGATGGCCAAAAAACGCGCCGAAATGATGCGCCGCCCCGGCTGGAGCAGGATCGCGGCGGTGCGCCAGGGGAAGGTTTATATGCTTTCGAGCGAGATCTTCACCGGGCCGCGGGCGATTGTGGGGATGGCCTACATGGCGAAGTGGCTCTACCCGCAGCTCTTCAAGGATGTGAACCCGGCGGCGATTCACAAAGAGATGCTTAAAAAGTTTCACGGGCTGGAGCTTAAGGGGGCCTATGTTTACCCGTAAAAATAACTTTGAAATTCGAACTTTAAACTGCAAACTGAACTGCAAACTGCGAACTTCGAACTAACTTTGAACCTTAATTGACGGGGGAGGGTTTTCATTTAGATGAAAAAGTCGTGTTTACATTTGCTCCTAGTAATCTTCGCAGTTGGGATTTACTCGGTTTTTGCTTTTGGCAGTGCTGCTTTTGCGGCCACGTCTAATTCAGCGCTTTGGTGTCCGAACGTAGCCCCGGAGACTACGACGCAGCTCGGCACCCTGCGGATGTATGAGAGTGCGGCGGGAAGCATTAAAGACGGCGACTGGGTGACGATCAGCTTGCCTTCTTATATTGAGTTGCAGAAGTTTCGGATCAAAACTACTGGGCTTATTGCTGTCAGTAGCGTAACCGTGGAGGTTTACGACAACGGCTTTGCCGTTTCTTCTGTGCCGGGCGAAGTTTATGCCTTTGGTCAGGAGGCGCCGCTCAAAGCCGGGGAACTTAATATTGCCGTGCTCAGCAAAGGTAGTTTTAACCTTATTGTGAAAAAGGCGTGGGACCCGTTAACGACCTCGTCTTTAACCGCGGTTGTTATATGGGATCAGGTTTATATCAAACCCGTAACACCAGAGGAGCTGGAATCCTCCGATATCAAAGTGACGCTCGACGCGCCTACGACCGCCGGCTTCTCTTCCGGCACGGTGACGGTAGGCAAGCTGCTTACTGCCGGCGGGAGCAGTATCACTGCGGCTGCGGCCACCGAGATCAGTGACGCTGGCGGGCAGATTGCCGACATCACCCTGAAGGAGGATTTCGCCGGGGCGCTGAAAGCGAATGCCGCCGATTTTCCGCAAGGGAACACGGTTAAGCTTGTCTTGAGTCCCGGCTTCACTTGGGACGCCGTGACCCTCATCCCGCAGGGGGGCTTTACGGGCGGCAGTGTGGAGTCCGCCGTTTACACCGAGAAGGACGGCTGCAGCGCCCTCTACCTAAAGATCAACGTAGCGAGCAGCGGGAGCCCCGGGCAGTTGGTGATCAAGGCTTCGGTCAAGGCGAACGAGCCCTTCGCTACCGCGCGCGACGTGAAAGTAACTTACGGCGGTACTAACCCGGGTGCCGGCGGGGAGAAGGTGGCGGAGGTGACGGCGGCGAAGTATCTCGTCTCCGGACTTAGCGCGGCGGCGAAGAGCACGCTCGATGTGGTGGCCGGGCGGCTCAACCAGCAGATCGGGAACTTTACGGTTACCGAGGGGATGAAAGGGGACCTGGCGCAAGGGCGGCTCCTGAGCCTCACTTTGCCTGAAGGGGCGAAGTGGAACCGGCTGCCCACGGTGGTGCGCGAGGCGGGTAACGGCCAGCTTGCTTACCACAGCACGCGCGACGAGGGGCGGACGCTGGTTTACTCCGTCTCCCAGGCCGGCACCAGCCGGACGGTCTTCTGCTTCAAGAACGCCACCGTGGACCTGGCGGTTTACGTTCCCGAGGAACTGACGGTGACGGTGAAGGGACCTGGCCTGAGTCAGAGCGTAACGGTAGCGAACGTGCAGGCGCCGGTGACCTTGACCCCGGCGGGTGGCACGGTACGGATTGGCCTGGCGGCGCAGCCGGTGGGGGCGATTACCATTCAGGAGAATGTCGTGGGGGCTTTGCGAGCGCGCGATGCAGCCGGGAACAGGGCGGTTTTGAAACTCACGCTGCCTTCCGGGGTACGCTTCAGCGCGAAGCCCACGGTGGCGGTGACGGCGGGCGACCTGGAGCTCGATACCACCGGGATTAAATTGGAAGATGACGACCGCACGCTTACCATCCCGGTAAAGCTCTCGAGCGCCACTCCGGTAGAGAAACCGGTGGCCGGTGGTGAGCAGGCTACGACAGAGGAAACCGCCCAGGAGGAAACCACCACGGAAGCGGCTTACGAGCAGACGGGCAGCACGGTGGTGGTGGACAACATCCTGCTCACCTTGGACCGGACGGTGCCGGTGGGGCCGGTCACCTGTGAGGTCAGCGGCAGCGCCCTGAGCGAGACGGAAACCCTCTTTTCTTCGTCGCTTAATAAGCTATCGTGTGTCCTGGCGGCGTGCCTGACGCCAGCGCCGGTGGCTATTCGCGCGGAGGCGGTCTTCACCATCGGTAGCACCAAGTACCGGGTCGGCAGCGAGGAGAAGGAGATGGAGGTGGCGCCTTACATCAAAAATGGCCGAACCTATGCGCCAGTACGCTACCTATCTTACGCGGCCGGTATCGGTGACGACCAGATCATCTGGGACGGCACCAACAGAACCGTGACGATTTTTGCCGGTAAGCGGGTGGTTCAGTTCAAACTCGGTGCCAAGTACTATCTCCTTAACGGCGTGCCCGTTTCCATTGATGCGGCGCCGGAGATCGTCAATGGCCGGACGATGCTCCCCTACCGCTTTGTGGCCCAGGCCTTGGGGTTCAAAGCCGAGTGGGACGGTGCGAAGCAACAGGTAACCATCCGGTAAGGCGTTTACGGTTCGAAGCTTTGGTCCGGGGTATCTTGGCCCAGCACTTGACCGGTTCGGTGCTGGGCCAGAAATACCCAAAAGGACTGCCCGCTGTAGGGAGGATGAAAGATGCGGCTGCAAGTAAAGGATGTTTCCTTCACCTACGGCAGCGTGCCGGCTTTAGAGAATATCACCTTCAAGGCATCGGGGGGTGAGGTGCTCGGGATCATCGGTCCCAACGGCTCCGGGAAGTCGACGCTGCTCCGGTGCCTGGCGCGGGTGCTCCGGCCCCGGCAAGGGACTATCTTTTTTGACGGGAAAAACCTGGCGGCGCTCCGCGGCCACGAGATCGGGCGTTGTTTGGGCTATGTTCCGCCGCCGGGCGGGCAGGCGGGTTTCCCCACGACGGTAGTCGAGACGGTCTTGCAGGGGCGGCGGCCTTATCTCACCTGGGGTGTGAGCCGGCGCGACCTGGAAGTGGTGAGTGCGGCCCTCGGCTATTTGGGGCTGACGCCCTTGGCGGAGCGGCTGCTGGGGGAGCTTTCCAGTGGGCAGCAGCAGAAGGTTTTCTTAGCGCGGGCGCTGGCCCAGGAACCGGAAGTTTTGCTCCTTGATGAGCCTACGGCGACGCTCGACATCCGCTACCAGCTGGAGGTGATGGCGCTGATCCGGCGCCTGGCCACAAAGGAGGGGCGCACGGTGGTGGCGGTGCTGCACGACCTGAACCTGGCGGGCCGCTTTGCGGACCGTTTGCTGCTGCTCCACGAGGGGCGGATCTTTGCCGCGGGGAAACCGGCGGCGGTGCTCACGCCGGCGAACCTCCGGGCGGTTTACGGGGTGGAGGCGGTGGTTACTGAGGCGCCGTGGGGGATTCAGGTGACCCCGGTAGCGCCGGCAACTGCGGCGGAAAAAGAGGCGCGGAAGGAGGCAGCGCTTGCGCGGGCGTAAATTCTTGCTCGTCAAAGGGGAACGGGCTAACTCGCGGCCTGTCGGTGAGGGCGATGCGGCTTATCCGGAGCGGGTAACCGCCTTTCCCCCGCAGGAGGAGTTGCTTCCGGAAGAAGCGGGACTGGCGGTGCGCGGCGTGGTGAAGCGCTACGGGCTGGTAACCGCCGTCGAAGGGGTTACTTTTTCTGTCAGGCGCGGGGAGATTTTCGGGCTTTTGGGCCCGAACGGCGCGGGGAAAACAACGCTGATCCGGATGCTTACCACCTTGGCCCGGCCTACGGCGGGGGAGCTTTTCGTTGCCGGAGTAAACGTGGCGGAAGATCCGGTAACGGTGAAGCGTTTAATCGGTGTAGTGCCCCAGGTCAACAACCTCGAGCGGGAGCTGACGGGCCGGGAGAACCTGGTTCTGCACGCGCTTTTGCACCGGTTGCCGAAGGAATTGCGGGAGAAGCGGATCCAACAGCTTCTCGACTACGTGGGGCTTGCCCACCGGGCCGACGACCGCGTCCAGAATTACTCCGGGGGCATGGCGCGGCGGCTGCTTATTGCGCGGGCGCTTTTGCACCAGCCTGCCATTCTTTTCCTTGATGAGCCGACGATCGGGCTTGATCCCCAGACACGCCGCAAGATCTGGGATCTAATCCAGCTCCTGAACCGTGATGGCGTTACGGTACTTCTCACTACCCACTACATCGAGGAAGCGGAGGCGCTCTGCCACCGCGTCGGGATCATCGACCGGGGGAAACTTATTGCCCTGGGGGCGCCGCGGGAACTGAAGGCGCAGTTAGGTGCTTTCTGTGTGGAATTTTTCGGCCGGGAGGGGATGCGCCGGGTCTTCTTTGCCACGCGGCAGGAGGCCAAGGCTTACGCCGGTACCCTGGTCGGGGACGTGACGGTGCGGCGGACGAATCTGGAGGACGTTTTCGTGGAACTCACGGGTAGGGAAATTCGGGGCGGGTAGGGTTTAAGCGATTGTGAAAGGCAAAGATGAACCGCCAAGACGCCAAGGATACATGACATGAAGGAAAGAATCCGGTAGAAGCAGATTATGAGGTAATTGCGAAGGATGTTTTAGGGCGGGAGAAAGAGGTATTAAAGACACCCTGCTAATTTGTTGATCTTGGCGCCTTGGCGGTAAAAAGGGTGAAGGCGGAAGGCGGAGGAACGAAGGAAATGCTGGAAGCTGCTGCTGGGAAAAGGCTCTGGGTCGAGAAAATCTATCCCGCTTGGCTGCCGCTGGTGCTGGCAATGGGGCTGGTCTGGCGGCGGCGCTGGTGGCGCTTTCTTGTTGGGGGACTGAACCGCCCGGTGCTTTTCCTGTTGCTCTTCGCCTGGAACTTTAAGGAAAATACAGCCGGCGTGCACTACCTCCACTTCCTCGTTCCAGGCCTGGTGGTGATGGCGGCCGTTACCGCGAGCTACAGTGACCTGGTTAACTGGTTCACGCTGCGGCGGACCTTTTACCGGGTGCTGGACGAGTACCTCCTGGCGCCGCTTGGGACCCGTTCCCTGCTGGCGGGTCATTTAATAGCCGGCGGCGGGAAGGGAGTGCTCATGGCCCTGCTGGTTTACCTGGCAGCCTGGGTGATAGTTGGTGGTTTTAAACTGTCGCTTTTCTTCGTAGTGCAGCTTGCCGTGATTGCCTTTACCTTTGCGGCCCTGGCCGTGGCGGTGGCGATGGTTGCCCGCGGGGACAAGGATGTGCTGATGTTCACCAACGCCCTGGTTTTCCCCTTGACCTTCTTTTGCGGCACTTTCTTTCCGGTAGAAAGGTTGCCGGGGGTCTTCACGAAGGTGAGCTGGTTTTTGCCCCTCACGGCGGGAACCTACAACCTGCGCTCGCTGGCACTACAGGGAGCGAACCACTGGAGCTGGTTCCTGCAGAGCCTGGGTTGGCTCGGGGCACTCTACCTTCTCGCTTACCTGCTCTTGGAGTGGAGGCGGCAGGACTGATGCGCCAAGTTGTCTTTGGCTGGTATCCGGTCGTCTGGGAGGAACTCCTCATCTGGCGGCGCCGCTTCTGGCTCTACTTTACGGTTTATATGCTTTCGCCACTCATCTTTCTCTTGAGTTTCGGGTACGGGGCGGGCCAGCGCTTCAAGCTGCTTATGCCCGGGGGGCTTAGTTACCTCGAGTTCCTGGTGCCCGGCGTGGTGGCGTTGTCGATCTTTAACAATGGGATTACTTCGGTAACCGTGCGCCTCTTTTACAACCGGCTGCACTTCAAGAGTTTTGAGGCCTACCGGCTGGCGCCAATGGCGGAAGCCGTGCTCTGGCTTGGCTACACGCTTGCGGGGGCGCTCCGGGGCCTGCTGTCCGGCAGCATCGTGCTGGCGCTCGCGCTTCTCTTCGTTCCTAACTTTCGTGTTTCTTTTGCCGGGCTGCCGTGGCTCGTGGCTTGCGCCTTTGCCGCGGGCGCTTTCGGGGTTTTCCTGGGGCTTTCCCTACGCTCTTTCGACGACCAGACGCTGATCAGTGAGTTCATTGTGGTGCCGATGACCTTTCTCTGCGGCACGCTTATCCCTCTCGAGCGGCTCCCCGGAGTCCTGCAGCACCTGGTCTGGTTGCTGCCGCTCACGCCGGCAACGCAGGTGGTGCGGGCGGGACTCATTGGAAATCCGGTGCCCTGGTCGGCCGTGGCCCTGCTCACCGGCTGGACGCTGCTTTTCGCCCTGCTCGGGCTGTGGCGGCTAAGGCGGGACGAGGAGTAGCGTTTGAAGTTAGCTTGAAGTTGGCAGTAGAAATTCAGGAATCGTTTTGGGGAGGTAAAAATGGCCGAATACAGGCGCTACGTTTATCCCTTCACGGCTATCATCGGCCAGGAGGAGCTAAAGCTGGCCCTCATTTTGAACGCCATCAACCCGCTGGTTGGCGGGGTGCTGGTGCGCGGGGAAAAAGGGACGGCCAAATCAACAGCGGTGCGGGCTTTTGCGGCGCTCTTGCCGCCGCTTAGGGTAGTGGCCGGTTGCCCCTGTAACTGCGACCCGGAGGATGAGGTGGCTCTCTGCCCTTTTTGCCGGGAACGGCTGGCGGCCGGTGAGCCGCTTTTGCCGGTGACGCGGCCGGTGCCGGTGGTGGACCTGCCGGTATCTGCTACCGAGGACCGGCTGGTGGGAAGCCTCGATTTCGAGCAGGCGCTGCGCTACGGGCAGCGGCGCTTCGAGCCGGGGATTCTGGCGCGGGCGAACCGCGGGATTATTTACGTGGACGAGGTAAACCTGTTAGACGACCACCTCGTGGACCTGCTTCTCGACGCGGCGGCCTCTGGGGTGAACGTGGTGGAGCGGGAAGGGATTTCCTTTGCCCACCCCGCGCGCTTCATCTTGGTGGGGACGATGAACCCGGAGGAAGGGGAGCTGCGGCCGCAGTTACTCGACCGCTTCGGACTGTGCGTGCCGGTGGCGGCGGTGCGGGATCCGGCGGCGCGGGCGGCGATTACGCGGCGGCGCGAGGCATACGACGCTGACCCGCTGGGTTTCACCCAGGCTTTTGCGCCGCAGGAGGAAGAGCTGCGGCAGCGGCTGGCGGCGGCGCGCGTGCGCCTGGCGGCAGTGGTGGTCAGTGAGGCGGCGGTGGAGCGGGCGACGGAGTTAGCGGCCGAGGCTTTTTGCGCCGGGCAGCGGGCGGAGATCGTGCTGGTGCAGGCGGCGTGGGCGCTCGCCGCTTGGGAGGGGCGGGACGCGGCGACACCGGCGGACGTAGAGCGGGTGGCGGAGCTGGTGCTTTACCACCGGCGGCGCGAGGCCCCGCCGCCCCCGCCGGCGCAACAGCCGGAGGAAGAGCAGCAGGAGGAACCACCGGAACCGGAGCAGCCGGGAGAACCGGAGAAGCCGGAGGCCCAGGAGGAGCAAGAAAAGGACGAAGCTCCTCCGCCGCCAGAGAAAGGAGAAGAGCGGGAAGAGGCGGGTGAGGAACGGGAGGAAAAAGAGGCACCGGCTTCACCGCCGCCGGCCGCAGCGGCGGAGACGGTTTTCGCCGTCGGTGAGCCTTTTCCGGTGCGGCGGCTCGACCACGGGCGCGACCGTATCTTACGCAAGGGTTCGGGACGCCGCTCGCGCACCCTCACCCCAACCCGCGCCGGGCGCTACGTGCGAGCGACGGCGCGGCAGGGGCGGAACGATCTCGCTTTCGACGCGACGCTGCGGGCGGCCGCGCCCTACCAGCAGCGGCGGGAAAAGAACGGCCTGGCCATCGCCGTGGCGCCTGACGACATCCGGGAGAAGGTGCGGGAGAAGCGCGTTGGGAACTTCCTCCTCTTCGTAGTGGACGCGAGTGGCTCGATGGGGGCCGAGCGGCGGATGGTAGCGGCCAAAGGGGCGGTCTTATCGCTCTTGCTTGACGCCTACCAGAAGCGGGACCGCGTGGGGCTAATCGCCTTTAAAGGGGAGCAGGCGGCGGTTTTGCTCCCGCCGACGAACAGCGTGGAGCTGGCGCACCGGTGCTTGGAAGAACTGCCTACGGGCGGGCGAACGCCGCTCGCCGCGGGGCTGCTGCAGGCGTACGAGGTGGCGCGCGCCCATCTTTTCAAAAACCCCAACCTTTCGCCGCTCCTGATCATCGTTTCTGACGGCCGGGGGAACGTGGGTTTGGCGAACGGTAAACCCCTGGAAGAGGCCTGGCGGGTGGCGGCGCTCATCCGCGAGGAGCAGCGGATTAAGAGCCTGGTGGTGGACGTGGAGAAAGAAGGTGTCTTGAGTTTCGGGCTGGCGCGGCGGTTAGCGGCGGCTTTAGGCGCGACCTATTTCCGGGTTGAGGATTTGAAGGCGGACGTGTTGGTGGCGGCGGTGCGGGCGATAACGGAGGTTGGAGGTTAGAGGTTGGAGGTTGGAAGTTAGGGCTTGGAAGCTTGGGTCTTGGGGAAATCGGCGGTACCGGTTGCGTTGACTAATGATGGGTTACTATGGTGCTAACGAAAATTCGTGGGGAGGCAACTTATGCGCAAAGAGATTTTTCCTTTCACCGCTTTGGTCGGTCAGGAAGAGATGAAGAAGGCACTGGTCTTAAACGCGGTCAACCCGCGCATTGGCGGGGTGCTGATTCGGGGCGAGAAGGGCACCGCTAAATCGACGGCGGTGCGGGGCTTGGCCGAGCTTTTACCGGAAATCAGGGTGGTGGCCGACTGCCCCTTCGGCTGCGACCCGGACGACATAACGGTGATGTGTGCGGATTGCCGCCAGCGGCGGGAGGCGGGCGAAGCGTTGCCTGTCGCCACGCGGAAGATGCGGGTGGTGGACCTGCCGGTTTCGGCCACGGAAGACCGGGTGGTGGGGACGCTCGACATTGAGCACGCGCTCAAAAAAGGGGAGAAGCGGTTTGAGCCGGGGGTGCTTGCCGCAGCCAACCGGGGCATCCTCTACGTGGACGAGGTGAACTTGCTCGACGACCACGTGGTGGACGTTTTGCTCGACGCGGCGGCGATGGGGGTGAACACCGTGGAGCGCGAGGGCGTTTCCTTCAGCCACCCAGCGCGCTTCATCTTAGTGGGGACGATGAACCCGGAGGAAGGGGAGCTGCGGCCGCAGTTGCTCGACCGCTTCGGCCTCTGCGTCAACATCACCGGCGTGACCGATCCGGCGCTGCGGGCCGAGATCGTGAAGCGGCGCCTCGCCTTTGAGGAGGACCCGGCGGGCTTTGCGGCGGCCTGGGAACCGGAGCAACAGCGGCTCCGGGAGCAGATCGTGGCGGCGCGGGTGCTTCTGCCCCGGGTGACGGCCGCCGACGAGATCCTGCTCCTCATCGCCCGGACGGCGATCGAAATGGGGGTAGACGGCCACCGGGCGGACCTGGTGATGCTGAAAGCGGCGAAAACCAATGCGGCGCTCGCCGGGCGGCGTGAGGTAACCGAGGAAGATGTGCGGGAGACGGCGCACCTGGCCCTGGCCCACCGGATGCGGCGGAAGCCCTTCCAGGAAGTCGCGGTGGACCAGGAAAAACTCGCGGGTATCCTGGGGGCGCGGCTGCACCGCCGCGACGGACAGGCAGCAGTCCATACCCACCCGCACACCCACCAGCACAGTCACGCGCACACCCACCCGCACGGGCGCGAGCACAGCCACGGCGGGGGGTGGTGAGGTTTTCGGGTGACTCAAAGCCTAAAAATGATTTAGGGCGAGGTTGTGTAGGTAAGGAGGTGATGAAGGGTCACCTGTTGGCGTGCCATTTTGCCGCGTATACACGTCACACTGACTTTCTGCAACATGCGCAGGTGAACAGGTGCCGCAATTATTTTAACATAAGGCCCGGGACGTCGTTTGTCATAAGGCGCCCATCCTGTTTTTAGCGGCACCAGCAGAAGGATGAAAATTTATTTTCGGGGTAGAGTGCACCCTTAGCTTTGAAAGTGAAATCGACAAGGGGGAACGAAAATGCAACTGAGAATGAAGGGTTATTTAAGAGCCGTAAGCATCGCTTTAATCAGCCTGTTTTTAATTTCCGCAGCTGCAGGTTGCGCAAAAACTGGCGATCAGGCTCCGGCTACCAAAGGGGAGAAGGTGTTAAGGCTGGGAGCGGTAAAGGATTTTAAAGAAGCTATAGAGGGCAAAAATTTGATTTTTGAGCGTTTTGTCGGTGTCGACCGCGAAGGAAATCCTGTTCCGCAACTGGCAGAGTCTTGGGATGTATCTAAGGATGGGAAAATATACACTTTCCATTTACGAAAAGGGGTTAAGTTCCACAATGGGACAGTACTCGATGCTTCTACAGCAAAATTTGCTTTTCAGTGGATAGCAAACCAAGCGCCTTTCGGACGCTATATTGAAAAGGTAGAGACACCGGACGATAATACTTTGAAAGTATACTTTAAAGAATACTACGCCCCATTTTTGCTCGACCTGGCCAGCGGATGGACCAGTCCTGTGATTTGCCCTGAGGCCGTAGAACCTGTGGGGAGTGTGGATGGTAAACTGACTAATTTCATTGGGACGGGGCCGTTCAAGCTGGCAAATTACGAAAAAGATAAACAGGCGGTGCTGGTTCGTAACGACGACTATTGGGGTGATAAGCCCAAAGTGGACAAGGTTATCTGGAAAACGATACCTGACCCGCATGCCCAGATCGTGGCTCTCAAGGCAGGAGAAATTGATATGATTGGGATTACAGAACATCATTCCAGCATACCTTACGTGGAGGTCCCAGGCCTCAGAAAGACGGGAATTAAGGTAGAGGCAACATCCTACGGCCGGTATCAAGTGTTGGAGTTTAATTGCCAGAAAGAGCCATTCAAGGATAAAAGGGTAAGGCTAGCTTTAAATTTAGCTATTGACAGAGAAAAGATGGTCAAGGAACTCTTCGGGGGGCTTACCGAGCCGGCATACACGATAACCGCCCCGTGGTTTAAGTACGGCCCTTCTAACGTTAAGCATAAGTACGGTTACGATCCAGAAAAAGCAAAACAACTGCTGGCTGAAGCAGGATGGAAGGACACGGACGGAGATGGGATTCTGGACAAAAATGGAAAACCATTTGTTTTTGAACTGTTAATCCCGGCAGGGGAGGCAAACGCTGATGCTGTAGCTGTTTTCGTGCAGTCGGAGTTGAAGAAGATTGGAGTGCAGATGAAGCTACTTACCCTGGAAAGCGGAGCGGCCTGGGATAGATCTAAAAAAGGAGAATACGACATGTTTGTGCACCATAGCTTTTGTTTACCCTCGATCCCCGGCGGTATTGGCATCGGCCAGAAGTACCATTCCAAATCTAAAAGCTGGCCCGCCGCTTATCATACTCAGGAACTGGACCGGTTGATCGAAAAAGCCTGGAGTACCCCTGATGAAGGTGAACGTAAAAAAATTTGTGATGAAATATGGGAGATCTTGCACCAGCAGGCTCCTTGCATCCCTCTCTATGATATCGTAAAAGTGGTTGCTTACCGGGATAACGTATCCGGGTTCAAACCCGCCCCGACCATGTTCGATATGGAGCTTCAGTACATTGAAGTTAAATAAGGAAGTTAAATAAGCGGACCACGATAGACGTTTCAAGTCCGTGCCGGGCCGGGGAAAACCGGCCCGGCACGGAAGAAAGGAAACATGGTTATGAGAACACTGCTCATCCACAGGTTGGTATCAGCCGTTTTTGTAATGCTGATCGCGTCGTTTCTTTCTTTTTCCCTTCTTTTCTCTGCTCCGGGAAACCCGGCTGAAACTATTCTCAGACAGCAGAGCGGGCTGGATCCCACCTACGACGAGATAGAACTATTTATGAAACGGCACGATTTGAACCGGCCCTTTCTTGTCCAATGCTTACAATGGTTGTATTTACTCACCCACGGTAAATTAGGTGTTTCTCTCAGGACGGGGGAACCCGTATTGGAAGAGTTCACGGCCAGGTTTGGTGCTACTTTTCAACTGGCCGGAGCTGCAATGGCCCTTTCGGTGATCATTGGACTCCCAATAGGGGTTTTTGCCGCTACAAAACCCAATTCACTTTTCGATCACATAATCCGGGTTGTGTCTTTAGCAGGGGTATCCATTCCCGAGTTTTGGCTTGGGTTGATGTTGATGCTGTGCTTTTCGCTGGCCCTGGGGTGGTTGCCCTGCTTTGGCTACGGTACCATAAGGCATCTGGTTTTACCAGTCGTTACGCTTGCCGTAGGGATTACTGCATCCCTGGTGCGATTCGTGAGGGCCAACATGCTAGAGGTGCTAAACCTTGACTATATCACAACCGCAAAGGCAAAAGGTCTCAGAGAGGTAATCATCGTCTGGAAGCACGCTTTAAAAAACGCCCTGATCCCGGTTATAACCATCCTCGGTATACAGCTGGGGCACTTGTTAGCTGGAGCAGTGATAGTCGAAACCGTATTCTCCTGGCCCGGCATAGGTAAGTTTTTCGTTGATTCTATATACGCCCGCGATTATCCCGTTATTCAGGGATTTGTTCTAATCATTGCCGCGATATATGTACTGATTAATCTACTGGTGGATATTCTATATGTTTACCTGGACCCGCGGGTAAGATATGAGGGGAGGGGTTAATTACTTGTACATTCTGGAAGTAACCAGGGGAAAAAAGATGCTACTAACAGGCAGTATCTTAATATTTAGCTTCATGGTACTGGCTGTGTTTGCTCCCTTTATTGCTCCGTATAACCCTGATGATGTAAAGGTGGAAGAACGCCTCCTGCCCCCCGGCGAGTACCACCTGATGGGTACAGACGGCTTTGGAAGAGACATTTTCAGCAGAGTCGTTTTTGGAACCAGGTACTCCTTGTTTCTCGCGCTGGTAGTGGTATCAATTAACCTGCTTCTGGGTCTGATGGTTGGATCCATTGCTGGATATTTTGGGGGTTTGGTAGACGAGTTGATCATGCGTGTTGTAGATATCTTGCTGGCTTTCCCTAATATCATCCTGGCGCTTTGTATAGTGGGGGTTCTGGGTCCTTCCATTCAAAATCTTATTCTTGCTCTGGTTGTCCTCGGCTGGGTTAGCTACACGAGGGTATCTCGGGGTCTTGTGCTGTCCATCAAAGAGCAGGGGTTCATCGATGCCGCTAAGATCCTCGGGGGGAGCAACATGTACATAATTATGCGGCACATCGTACCTAACGCTTTTCCTCCTTTACTCGTTCTGGCTACTCTTCACGTTAGCCATACAATCCTGTCTATTGCTGCATTAAGCTTCCTGGGTCTGGGTGTACAGGCTCCTACGCCGGAATGGGGCGCCATGTTAAGCGAGGGCAAACAGTTCATCTTTACGCATCCACACGTGATGATTTTCCCGGGGCTGGCTATAACTTTGTCCGTTCTCTCCTTCAATCTCCTGGGTGAAGGTTTGAGGGATGTTTTAGATCCGCGGGCACGGGAAGTGCTGAATGTGTAGCAGGGAGGAGGTTATGTGGTGCTCCTGAAAATTACCAACCTTCGGGTTTACTTCAAATCAGCGGACGGATTTGTTAAAGCGGCAGACGGGGTGGATCTGGAGTTATCTCCCGGGGAAATACTCGGGCTTGTGGGTGAGACCGGTTCCGGGAAAACCGTATTAGGACTGGCAATAACCCGTCTGCTTCCCAAAACTGCTGCGGTAAGTGGTGAGGTTTTATACCGGGGACAAAACCTTCTGGCGTTGTCGGAGGAAGAGATGCGGAAGGTCCGGGGACGACAGGTATCAATGATATTTCAAAATCCTTTGAGTTCCTTAAACCCAACCTTGAGCATTGGCGAACAGATTGCGGAAGTGCTTCGGGAACACCGGGGACTGAAGAGAAAAGCAGCCTGGCAGAGGGCAGGAGAACTTCTGGAACTGACGGGTATCCCGGTGAAGTGGATCCGCAGTTACCCCCATGAATTAAGTGGAGGAATGCGGCAGCGGGCCATGATTGCCATCGGTCTCGCCTGCGCTCCTTCCCTGCTTATTGCTGACGAACCTACCAAGGGGCTGGATGTTACCATTCAGGCACAGATTGTGGAATTGCTGCATGCGGTAATAAAGGGTGTTCACCCAACCCGCTCGATGTTGCTAATTACCCATGATCTGGGGGTGGCTGCAGCACTGACGGACCGCCTGGCCGTAATGTACGCCGGTAAAATCGTCGAGTACGGTCGTACCGGAGAAGTATTTAAAAATCCGCGGCATCCTTACACTCGCGCGCTGCTGGATTCTCATCCCAGTAATGGACTTATAGCCACCAAGGGTTTCAGCCCTTCCTTGATAAACCTGCCGTCGGGCTGTAGTTTTCACCCCCGCTGTAAGAAGGCGCGCAAAAAATGCGCACATGAACCTCCTTTGATGCAGAGGATAGGTTTAGACCATGAGGTGAGGTGTTTTTATGCTTGAGGTGGTGGGGATTAGAAAAGTTTTTACGAGCGGGATTTTTCGCCGGAGATCTATAGAAGTGGTTAGAGGAGTTTCTTTTAGGGTTCATAAAGGACAAACCCTGGGCCTGGTGGGCGAGAGCGGTTGCGGCAAAACCACGGTTGGGAAGATGATTGTGAGGCTTATAGAACCCACCGCCGGTCGGATTCTTTTTAGCGGGATAGAGCTTGCACGGCTAGACCCCCGGAAATTGAGAAAGTTGAGGCCGAAAATCCAGATCATTTTTCAGGACCCCGATAGGGCCTTTAACCCTCGCTGGAAGATCAGGGATAGTCTGGCCGAACCTTTTAAACTTAACCGGTTGGCCCGGAGCAGGGAAATTATCGACCGGGTTTTAGAGTTAATTGAAACTGTTGGGTTGCACCCGGAACACCTAAACCGGTATCCCTTTGAACTTAGCGGCGGGCAACTCCAGAGAGTGGCACTGGCGCGGGTACTCGCTCTTCAGCCGGAACTCATTGTAGCTGACGAACCAACTTCTTCGCTGGATGTATCCGTTCAGGCTCAGGTACTTACTCTTTTAAAGAAGCTGCAGCGCCGGTTTCAATTCGCCTGCGTTTTTATTTCTCACGACCTGAACGTCGCCCGCTGGATGAGTGACCGGATTGCGGTAATGTACCGGGGGAAAATCGTTGAAGAAGGGAAAACGGAGAGTATCTTTGGCAGTCCCCGGCATCCCTATACCCAAGCTTTATTAGGCGCCATATTGGTTCCTGACCCTGAAGCCGGGAGAACGGGGAGGGTAGCGAGCCTTAATCATGTATCACCTGAAGTTAACCTTGAAAAAGCTGGTGGTTGCTCGTTTCAAGACCGTTGCCCGCACGCAGAAAAAATTTGCCGGGAGGAAGAACCCCCGCTGGTGGCCTCGGCTCCTGACCACCAGGTAGCCTGCCACCGCTTTAAAGATCTTGTTCCTGTCCAGGCGAATGTGACGGGGAAAGTTTGCTTTCTTTAATCTTAACAGCGGTCTTAAGGGGGGAGATGGTTATGACGGTTCAAAACGCGCAAATAAAGGAAATGATAAGGCAAAGGTGGAACCGCAGAGCGGATACCTTTGACAGGTCACCGGGACACGGCATTCATACCGCAAGAGAAAAAGACGCCTGGATTGGCCTTCTAAAAGGGGTACTGGGGGATAAAAGGCTTGAAATCCTGGATGTGGGAACGGGTACCGGGGTCGTTGCACTGCTCCTGGCGGAATTAGGGCACAGGGTGACGGGTGTAGATATTGCTGAGCAAATGGTGCAGAAAGCCAGGGAGAAGGCAAAAAAGTTGAATCTTGCTGTAGAATTCCGGGTCGGTGACGCGGAGGTATTACCTTTTAAAAATAATTCTTTTGATGCCGTTATTAACAGGCACGTCGTTTGGTCGTTACCTGATCCGGAAAAAGCGATGGCGGAGTGGAAAAGAGTTTTGCGACCGGGGGGAAAACTGATCATTATTGACAGCAACTGGGGCAAAACGATGCCGTTATACAAAAAAGCATGGCGTTTTTTTGCCCAGTTACTTATCCTTTTAACAGAAAGAAGAAATCCCTGGGCCGGGCGGGGGCACCGGCAGATGGAAAAATACCTGCCGATGAGGCAAAAGAAGCGTCCTGAGGCAGACATCGAGATACTTAGAGGCCTGGGGTTCCGGGTGGAGGTAACGAAGGTAGACATTCCGCGCTGGGATACGTTTTTGGGGTACCTCAAGTATGGTTATTTCCGCGGAGAGGAGTTTTTACTTATGGCGACTGATTGCCCTCATTGAACCCATGGCCAGTTAACGCAAATTGTTATTGCGGGATGTCTCAGGTACCTCCGCTCTGAAGATACGTGCCGGCCCACGGTGCTCGGAAGACGAATTGATAGGGGTTGAACGGGCTGGCAGGAACGGCTTTGAAGGAAAAACCGCCAGCGATACCTGGTAGCGGGCAGGAAGCCGGAGTGGTTTTGAACTCCTGCCGGTCCTATGGAAAGGTGGGGATGACAGGTGCAGCTCATTTCAGATGTTCTGCCCGATGTGCTGAAGCTGTGGAAGAATGTATTGCCTTCCATGCTGTTGGGTTGTTTTTTGGGCAATCTGTTTCAAAATACTGTTTTTCTACGGCGGCTAGGCCGGGTAATGTACCCCCTAGCGCAGTTGGGCCATTTGCCTGTGGGCTGTGCCACCTCCCTCACCTTATGCCTGGTCGACCGGATTGCCGCCTACACCATGCTGGCTGGGCTGAAAAATACCGGGGTAGTCGGGGCCCGTGAGGTGGTAGTTTCTTTTCTGGTTTCCGCGCTTCCCACCGGGCTGTATTTCACGATTTTTTTCTTCAGCCCGGCGGTTATTGCATCCCTGGGGTGCCTCACTGGAGCCGTATACCTGACAATTTACCTTGGTATAAGTCTGACGGTCGGCGCTGTGGGGTTGCTGCTGGGCAGGCTGCTTTTGCCGCGGCCGGGTCAGGCTCAGAAAGGGGGTGAACAAAGCCGGGAAGCAGTTCATACATCCTGGCGGGACAAGCTGACGAAAGCGGCGCGGCGGACCATTCCCGCTTTTTGCCGCCTGGCCGTGGTTTTCATGCCCGTCACCTTTCTGGTGTTGATCATGCTGCATACGGAGCTTGTCGGCCAGATAATGCGGCAGGTTGACCCCATCTTAGGTTACCTGGGTCTGCCGGGCCCTGTGCTCTTCGTTATTACTACCGGTGTGCTGAGCATGATTGCCGCCATAGGCACCCTCGGCCCCATCCTGCAGGCCGGTCTGGTCACTCCGGCGGAGGCAGTCACCGCGTTGCTGGTTACTTCGGTACTGCATTACCTGTATGAATTCTGGAGCCATGGTTTGCCCACCAATGTCTCTATTTTCGGACCTAAACTGGGAATGGAGGTGAGTCTGGCAGTGTTGCTGGTGCGGGAATTCGCAACGTTTCAGGCCCTGGGATTGGTGATCCTTTTGCGGTAGGAAACACGCCCGGCGTCGCCGCGACTTGGGTTCCCTGGACTACTGAAACCGGCTGGCCGGGCGGTTTGAACGCTGGTCCGGCCAGGAGCGCACCAGAAGACGAATGGACAGGGTGTTGTCCTGGCTGGAGGGGCAGGGGGGCCTGCAGCCGGGGATGGAAGTGCTGGACATCGGTACCGGTACGGGTGTCTTCACCCTTCCCCTTGATCGCCGGGCGGGGAGGGTGACCGCCCTGGAGCCGGCCCCGGCCAATGCCTGGCTCAAAGAGCAAGTTCCTCACGCAAGTCGCGTACTTCGATGTTGGGTATCGGTTTGAAGTGTTTCGGGTCGGTTGTAATTGATGATGACAACAGGAATAAAGGGTGGTATTTACCGCGAGGCGCTTCAAAAAATTTTTTACTAGCTTCAAGCGGGAAAAGGTAAATGATCGATGATGTGTAGGGTTTTACCGGAGCAAAAGTGAGGTGCTGTTTTATGCTCAAAGTTGTTCAGGGTCACGAGATCTGGGTTTTGCCGGAGGCGTCGCACGTGCATGAGGGGCGCGAGGCGCGCTGCCGCGTCTTTTACGGGCACGCGGGCCGGCCGGACGGCCTGGCGGACGTGAACCGCCTTGCGGCCTGGGCGGTGGCGCCGGACGGCAGGCGGATAGCCGCATCTTTAGGACCGGGAGACAACACCTTTCACTTCGCCCGTTTTACGCCCGATCAGGACGGCTTCTGGGCGGTGACGGTGGAAAACGACGTGGGGCCGGTAGCGGTTGCCAAAGACGGCTTTTACCGCCGGGGCACCCGCCGGGACTACCCTGACGCCCGCGAAGTGGGCTACTATTACCAGTACGCCAAGACTTACGTGCAGGTGGGACACTTCTGCGAAGGTTGCGGCGTGGTCCGGCCGCCGGGGGTTGCGTGCCTGGATCACGACCTGGAACTGGTGCTGGCGCCGGGCGTTTTCCGGGTGGGCGACGCGGCGCTCCTGGAGGTGCGTTACCGGGGCCGGCCGCTGGCCGGGGCGGAGGTGAAGGCCACGTGGAGCCTCCGGGAGAAAGAGGGCTGGGCCCTGGTGAGACAAACCGATGCGGCGGGAAAGGTAAAGTTTACGCTGGCTCATCCCGGCCACTGGCTCTTTTACACCCGCCACGCCGATGAAACCTTGGGTAAAGAAAGCGAGTACGACAAGCGCGTATACAGCGCTACGCTGGGGCTTTTCGGGGTGCGGTGAGGCTTTCAGCAGGCGCCCCGCCATAACTTCTATCCCCTCCACAGTTAACCCTTCAAAGCGGCTACCCCGAAGGTTTCGTAATGCCGTTTCTCCGGCGGTTGGGGTGGCCTTTCCCTTTTGGAGCAAAAGCCGGTAGTTCGCCTTCCCGTTGCGGGCGGCCTTTCGCGGTGGCGCCGGTGGCCGCGGTGTTTCGCGCGCCTTCGGGTAACCGGTTATTTATGGCCGCTGAACGGTTAGGCGTTTTAAACGGGTAGCGGTTAGGCGGGACAAAGGAGAGCTTAGCGACGTTTGGTGACGGTTTCGTTGAGCCGGTGCCCGGTGGCGCCGTAAGCTAAGGTCAAGGTGACCCGGTGGGGTTGCAAATTTGCTTCAGGGAGGGAAAAGGAATGCGCATCTTCCTCGATACGGCAAAAGTAGCGGAAATCAAGGAGGCGGTTGCGTGGGGCGTGATCGACGGGGTAACCACTAACCCAACGCTCTTGGCGCGGGCCGGTCAGGCGGACGTGGCGGCGGTGACCCGGGAGATCTGCGCGCTGGTGCCCGGTCCGGTGAGCGTCGAGGTACTGGGGACTACGGCGGCGGAAATGATCCGGGAGGCCCGGACCTATGCGGCGTGGAAACTGAACACCGCCGTTAAGATTCCGATGACGGTGGAGGGCCTGAAGGCGGTAAAGGAGCTTTCTCAGGAGGGAATAAAGACGAACGTGACGCTGATTTTTTCGGCCAACCAGGCGCTGCTCGCGGCGAAGGCCGGGGCGACCTTTGTCAGCCCCTTCGTCGGCCGGCTGGATGATATTTCGCACGACGGGCTGGCGGTAATCCGCGATACGGCGGAGATCTTTAGGCTTTACGGGTTTACTACTGAAATCATCGCGGCGAGTATCCGGCACCCGCTTCACGTACTGGCGGCGGCGAAGGCCGGAGCGCACATCGCGACGGTTCCTTTTGCGGTTTTGAAGCAGATGGTAAAGCACCCGCTGACCGATATCGGAATCGAACGCTTTTTGGCCGATTGGCGGGCGCTCACCGAGAAGCAGACCGGGCCGGCCGCGGCCTGCGGTTGTTAAATCAAGGAGGTAAAGGGTAATGCGCTACCGCGATTTTTTGAGTCTGGATTATTTGCCGGGGCCCAACGATTGCCTGGCTTCTTTCTATGTGGAGCCGGCGGTCGGGGTAGACATCTTCGAAGCGGCGGGAGCCGTGGCTTCGGAATCCTCCATCGGCACCTGGACGGAAAGCCTGTGTACGCTGAGCACGCGCATCTGGGAGGATTTGCGGGCGCGGGTCTGCCGGATCGAAGGCAATACGGTAACGATCGCCTATCCCGCGGCGCTTTTTGAGCCCGGAAACATACCCCAGTTTCTCAGCAGCGTAGCCGGAAATGTTTTCGGGATGAAAGCGGTTGAGAACTTGCGGCTCAACGACATCTACCTGCCGCCGGCGCTGGTTAGCGGCCCCGGGCCCGCCTTCGGGGTGGCGGGGGTCAGAGAGGTTTTGGGGATTAAGGACCGGCCGCTCGTAGGGACGATTGTCAAGCCGAAGCTCGGCCTCACCCCGAAGGAGCAGGCGGAGGTTGTTTACGAGGCCTTCGTCGGCGGGGTGGATATTGTGAAGGACGACGAGAACCTCACGAGCCAGTCCTTTTCGCCTTTCGAGGAGCGGGTGAAACGCTGCTTGGAGGCGCGCGCGCGGGCGGAGGCGGCAACGGGGGAGAAAAAGGCTTACCTGCCCAACGTCACGGGGGATACGGAAACGATGCTCCGCCGCGCCGTGATGGTGAAGCGGGAAGGCGGCCGCTACGTGATGGTGGATATCGTCACCACCGGCTTTGCAGGGCTTCTTTCATTGCGGCGGGCGGACTTAGGACTGGTAATCCACGCCCACCGGGCGATGTACGCCAGTTTTGCCCGGAATAAGCGCCACGGGATCAGTATGCTGGTCCTGGCGAAGCTTGCCCGGCTGGCGGGTGTCGACCAGCTTCACATCGGCACGGTGGTAGGCAAGATGGAGGGTGACCGGGAGGAGGTGCTGGCCTGTCACCGGGCCCTCGGGAATCAGACGGGCGCGGCACCTGGGGCGGGAAGCGCCCTGCCGCCACAGGACTGGCAGGGGATCAAGCCGGTCCTCGCCGTTGCCTCAGGGGGATTGCACCCCGGCCACGTTCCGGATCTGGTGGGCATCTTCGGCCACGATGTGTTGTTGCAGTTTGGCGGCGGGGTCCACGGTCACCCGAAGGGGACCCGGGCGGGCGCGCAGGCGGTCCGGGAGGCGGTAGAGGCGGTCGTTGCAGGGACCTCGCTGGCGGCGGCGGCAGAATCCCAGGAGGCTTTACGGGCAGCATTATCTTGTTGGGGAGGGATGTAGGATGCGTACGAAGCCAGTTTTGGTCGGCGTGGCCGGCGACAGCGGCGCCGGGAAGAGCACCCTTATCCGGGAACTCAGCCAGTTGTTAGGCCCGGAAAAGGTAGCGGTGATCGGGCTCGATGACTACCACTCGCTGAACCGGCAGGAGCGGAAGGCGGTCGGGATCACGCCGCTTAACCCGCGGGCGAATAATTTAGGTCTCTTCATCGAGCATCTTTACCGATTACGGCAGGGGGAGAAGGTGCTAAAACCCGTATACGACCATGATACCGGCGATTTTGGCGACCCGGAGTGGGTTGAGCCGCGGCCCTTTATCATCTGCGAAGGGCTGCACCCCTTCTGTTTCGGGGTGCTGGCGGAAATGTACGACTACCGGGTGTATTACGATACTCACCCGGAGCTTAAGGTGGCGTGGAAGGTGCAGCGCGATGCGGCCGACAGGGGTTACACGGTGGAGCAGGTGCGCCGCGAGATAAAGTTGCGCCAATGGGATATCCGGAGCTTTGTCGAGCCGCAGTGGTGGTACGCCGATACGGTGGTTACCTTACTGCCGCCTGCGGGCGATGGGTCCGTAATCGGGGTCGAGTTAAAGGAGACGTGTCCGGGGCTAAATCCAGCCGGGATGCAGGCGGTGAAGCTTCGGGAAGCGGGTAAGATCCGTTCTTGCCGGGAATGGTACGGGGGCCGCGAGATGTGGGTGACTGCCATCACCATGCCGCTAACGCAAGAAGAACTGCGCGAGTTGGGAGCGGCCTTCGGCATTACCGAGGCGGTGCTGCGGCGGGTAAAAGGGGAGGAGGTAATTCCCTTCCAGGTGCTGCTTTCCTTGTTGGCGGCCCGGTTGGAGCAAATAAGAAAGCAGAAGGAGTCTTACGGGAGGGAGCGTTATGCCGTCGGCGGTTAGGTTTCCCGCTCCGGGCAAGTACCGGGAATTGGAGCGGAAGGCTTGCGCCATTCGCCAGGATGTGATCCGGATGCTTACCGCTGCCGGATCGGGGCATCCGGGCGGGTCGCTTTCCGCGGTCGAGATTCTGACGGCGCTTTACTTTCAGGTGCTGCGGGTTGACCCGCGCCAACCGGACGATCCGGAGCGGGACCGCTTCATTCTCTCTAAGGGCCACGCTTGCCCGGCACTTTACGCGACCCTGGCCGAGCGGGGGTTCTTCCCGCTAAGCTGGTTAGAAGACCTGCGGCGGCTTGGTTCACCGCTCCAGGGCCACCCCGACATGCGGAAGGTTCCTGGAGTGGAGATGTCAACCGGGTCTTTAGGGCAGGGGTTATCGGTAGGCGTTGGTATGGCGCTGGCGGGGCGGCTCAGAGAAAGCGGCTACCGGGTTTACGTGCTCCTCGGCGACGGGGAGTGCCAGGAGGGGCAGGTTTGGGAAGCGGCGATGGCGGCGGCCCACTACCGCCTCCGGAACCTGGTGGCTATAGTGGATCGCAACGGGCTCCAGATCGACGGGCCCACAGAAGAGGTACTCGCCTTAGAGCCGCTTGCTGATAAGTGGAAGGCTTTCGGCTGGTCGGTGATTACGGTGAACGGGCACGACTTTGGCGAACTCCTTTCCGCTTTTGAAAGCGTGGGCTACGCCCGGCGGCCGACGGCGATCATCGCCCGGACCGTCAAGGGTAAAGGGGTCTCCTTTATGGAGAACCAGGTTGACTGGCACGGGAAGGCGCCGAACCGGGAGCAGGGGGAGCAGGCGCTGAAAGAGCTGCAAGAAAGGGGGGAAGCGACGTGGCGGTGAACAGCGGGCCTTTACTGGCGACGCGGGAGGGCTACGGCCGGGCGCTTGTGGAACTGGGCCACCGGGACGAACGGGTGGTAGTGCTGGATGCGGACCTTTCCAAGTCCACCCAGACGGCCGGCTTCGCGCGGGAGTTTCCGGCGCGCTTTTTCAACGCCGGGGTTGCCGAGGCGAACCTAATCGGGATGGCGGCAGGACTGGCGGCGAGCGGCTTTATTCCTTTCGCCTCGACCTTTGCCATCTTCGCCACGCAGCGGGCCTTAAACCAGATTTTTCAATCGGTTGCCTACCCGGGACTCAACGTGAAGATCGCGGCGAGCCACGCCGGGATTACGGTTGGGGAAGACGGCGCCTCGCACCAAGCGGTGGATGACCTGGCGCTGCTGCGGGCGATGCCGGGAATGACGGTGGTGGTTCCGGCCGATGCTTACGAGGCCTATCAGGCCACCTTCGCGGTGGCGGCGTGGGAAGGGCCGGTTTACCTGCGCCTGGGCCGACCGGCGGCACCGGTCGTCACGCCGCCCGAAAAGCCCTTTGCCATCGGGCGGATTACAGTGCTCCGGGAAGGAGACGACGTGACGATTTGCGCGTGCGGGCTAATGGTGGGAGTGGCGCTGGCGGCGGCCGAGAAGCTATCGGCCGAGGGCATTCAGGCTGCGGTGCTCAACGTGAGCACGCTCAAGCCTCTCGATACGGAGACGCTTCTGGCGTACGCGGCCCGCAGCCGCGCTGTGGTGACAGTGGAAGAGCACAGCATCATCGGCGGGCTCGGCGGCGCGGTCTGCGAGGCGCTTGCGGCGACAATGCCGGTGCCCGTGGTCCGGATGGGAATTAGCGATAGCTTCGGCCAATCGGGCAAGCCGGCGGAACTCTTAGCCCATTACGGCCTTACGGCTCAAGACGTAGCGCAAGCGGTAAAAAAGGCAATTGAAAGGAAGGAGAAGAAGAATGGCTAAGGTGACCCTAAGCGTAATTAAGGCGGACATCGGCGGCTTTGTAGGACACAGTGCGGTGCATCCGGAGGTAATAGAGAAGGCGCGGGGGTGTCTTGAAGGCCACCCGCTGCTTATCGATTACCGGGTGGTCCACGTAGGGGACGATGTGAACCTGATTATGACCCACAACCGGGGGCGTAACAGCGGTGAGATCCACCAGCTTGCCTGGGACACCTTTACGGCCTGCACGGAGGTGGCGAAAAAGCTCAAGCTCTACGGTGCCGGGCAGGACCTTCTGTCCGACGCCTTTTCCGGTAACATTAAAGGGCTGGGACCGGGGGTAGCGGAGATCGAGGTGGAGGAACGGGAGAGCGAGCCGGTTGTAGTTTTAATGGCCGATAAAACGGAACCGGGCGCTTGGAACCTGCCCCTTTACAAGATCTTTGCCGATCCCTTCAATACCATCGGGCTGGTTATCGACCCGAAGATGCACTGCGGTTTCGATTTTGAGGTGCGGGACTTGATCGAGAACAAAAAGGTGATCCTCTCCTGTCCGGAAGACCTCTACGACCTGCTGGTTTTCATCGGTGCCCCCGGCCGGTACGCGGTGAAGCGGGTTTTTCACCGGGGGACGGGCGAGATCGCTGCGGCTTCCAGCACCCAGCGCCTGAACCTTATTGCGGGCCGCTATGTGGGTAAGGACGACCCAGTCTGTATCGTCCGGTGCCAGAACGGTTACCCTTCGGTGGGCGAGGTACTCGAACCCTTTGCCTTCCCGCACCTTGTTTCGGGATGGATGCGGGGTTCCCACAGCGGGCCGCTGATGCCGGTGGCGATGGCCGACGCCCGGCCCACGCGCTTTGACGGCCCGCCACGGGTGGTGGCCTTGGGCTTCCAGTTAGCTAACGGGCGGCTGGTGGGTCCACACGATTTCTTCGGTGATCCGGCCTTTGACCGGGCTCGGAAGCTGGCGCTTACTATCGCCGATTATATGCGCCGGATGGGTCCGTTTGAGCCGCACCGCCTGCACCTCGACGAGATGGAGTACACCACCATGCCCCAGGTGATGGAAAAACTGAAGGATCGCTTTATCGATCTCCGGCGGGATAAGAAGCCAAAAGAGAAAGCGGCGGGAGGCGTGGCCTGAAGTGACGGTGAAGATCGCGCCCTCGCTTTTATCGGCCGACTTCGGCCGTCTCCGGGAAGAGGTGACGGCGGTTGAGGCCGCCGGGGCCGACCTTTTGCACCTCGACGTGATGGACGGTCACTTTGTGCCCAACATCACCTTCGGGCCGCAACTGGTGGCGGCGTTACGACCCCACTCCCGCCTCCTTTTTGACGTTCACCTGATGATCGCGGCGCCTGAACGGTACGTAGCCGACTTCATTGCCGCCGGGGCGGATATCGTTACGGTGCACGTGGAGGCCTGTGTTCACCTGCACCGGGTTCTGGCCCAGATCAAAGAAAAAGGGGCCGCTTGCGGGGTGGCGCTTAATCCGGCTACCCCGCTGGGCCTGGTCGAAGAGGTGCTGCCTTTGGTGGACCTGGTACTGCTCATGACGGTCAACCCGGGCTTTGGCGGGCAGCGGTTTCTTCACTTCGTGGTCCCGAAGGTTAACGCCGCCGCTATCTTCCTCCGCGACCGGAACTGCCAGGCGGCGGTCGAGGTGGACGGGGGAGTTGATGTCACCACCGCGCCGGTGGTCGCGGCGGCAGGGGCAACGATCCTGGTCGCGGGAACGGCCGTTTTCGGTGCACCAGACCGGGCGGCGGCGGTGCGAGCATTGCGGGAGGCAGCGGAAGGGAGAGATTTTTCGCGGGGAGGTGAGCGGCTTGGTGCCGCTACGTTTAGGGATTAACGGTTTTGGGCGAATCGGCCGGATGGTCCTCCGGGCAGCGGTGGACCGGCCCGGGATCGAGGTGGTGGCGGTCAACCACTACTCCCGGCGGCTTCCACCTGGCCCTGATTATACCCAGGCCCTGGCGCGGGCGCTGGTTTACGATTCGGTCCACGGGAAATTCCCCCATCCGGTAGCAGCGGCGAAAGAGGTGCTCCGGGTCGGCGGTAGGGAGATTCACATTTTAGCGGTGGCCGACCCCGCAGCGCTCCCCTGGCGGGAACTCGGCGTTGAAGTGGTGGTTGAAGCTACCGGCAGGTTCCGCAACCGGGAGGGAAGTGCCCGGCACTTAACGGCCGGCGCCGGGCGCGTTATCATCTCCGCGCCGGCCAAAGATGCCGACCTCACGGTGGTTATGGGGGTGAACGAGGCGGTGTACGATCCGGAAAAGCACCGGGTTATCTCGAGCGCTTCCTGCACTACCAACTGCTTGGCACCGGTGGCGAAGGTGCTGCACGCGCGGTTCGGTATCGTAAGCGGCTTGGTGAACACGGTGCACGCCTATACCAACGACCAGCAACTGCTTGACATGCCCCACCGCGACCCGCGCCGGGGGCGGGCGGCAGCCGCCTCGATTATTCCGACGACCACCGGCGCCGCTCAGGCAATCGGCCTGGTGCTGCCGGAATTGGCGGGGCGCTTGGACGGAATGGCGCTGCGCGTGCCGGTGCCGAACGTCTCGGTGGTCGATCTTGTGGCCGTGTTGGAGCGAGAGGCGACGGCCCAGGAAATCAACGCCGCCTTTGCGGCGGCAGCGGCGACCGAGTTGCGGGGCATTCTCGCTTTGTGTGAGGAGCCGTTGGTTTCCCGCGACTTCGTTGGTGATCCCCACTCGGCGGTGGTGGACGGTCCCTCGACGATGGTCGTTCAGGGGCGAACGGTGCGGGTGTTGGCCTGGTACGACAACGAATGGGGCTACGCCAACCGGGTGCTGGACCTAGCGGCTTACTTAGCGGCGCGGGAAAACCGGGGGTAGTACCCTATCTTGCTCCTTTGCTGGTGCGTTGTTCTCCAGATCGCGGGCAATGCCGTTTGAAGGCTGCGGCTTGGTGTGGTGATGGGTGACGGACCTTCCTGGAGGTGAGGCGTGGTGGCCCAAGCAATCCAGGATCTTCTGCGTGTATCTTCTTTAAGGAGTAGTCGAGCCGCGGGAAAGGGGACGGCGGAAAGGGATATACTCTGGTCTCCTCTGGGCTCGTCCCCCTGCGAAGTATACCCTAGAGAAGAGGGTTTGCAGGTTGCCTGTCTGGCCGGGAGCACCGCCGAGGGGAGAATATACCTTTTTGCAGTCCAGGAGATCATCTACTGCGGCCGTGATGGCCGGCGGGGCTTTTTCAAGACGGAGCAGGGCGAGTTCTTTTCTGCTTTCACGCTGGAGAAGTTGGCGGCGCGGTTAAAACCTTTCGGCTTTTTCCGTAGCCACCGGTGCTACCTCGTCAACCTCGATTGGGTGGAAGGGATAGTTAAAATCAGCCGGGGCACTTATGACCTTTTGCTCCGGGACAGGGAGAAAAGCCGGATACCGCTTTCGCGTGAGCACGCGCGGGAGTTGCGGCACATGCTGTTGCGGGACCGCTTTAAGTTTTGATTCGCCGGCGCGTCAGGCGCTCGGTATTTGGGGGGAAGGATGTGCGGGTACGGAGTGTAAGGGAGCTGTCTGTTACCGGGAAAAGGGTGCTGGTCCGGGTGGATTTTAACGTCCCGCTGGCGGGCGGAACGGTGGCCGATGACACCAGGATCCGGGCGGCGCTCCCTACAATCAGTTATCTTTGTGAGCGCGGGGCGGTGGTAATCCTGGCCTCCCACTTAGGCCGCCCCAAGGGCCGCCGGGTGGAAGAACTCCGTCTCGATCCTGTGGCTGCCACCCTGGAGCGGCTGCTGGGCCGGCCGGTGCGAAAAGTAAATGACTGCGTTGGGGCGCATGTGGAGGCGCAGGTGGCAGCGCTCGGGCCGGGTGAGATCTTGCTTTTGGAGAACGTCCGCTTCTATCCCGAAGAAGAGGCGAACGATCCTTCTTTTGCCCGGGCGCTCGCCCGGCTGGCCGATCTTTTCGTTAACGACGCCTTCGGGGTGGCGCACCGGGCCAACGCCTCGACAGTCGGCGTGGCGGCCTTTCTGCCGGCTGCTGCTGGTTTTTTGTTAGAGCGGGAATTGGCGGTTTTGGAGGGCCTACTCGGCGCCCCGGCGCGCCCTTTTGTCGTAGTGGCGGGGGGAGCGAAAGTTGCCGATAAGATCGGGGTATTAAGCTCCCTGATGGCGCGGGCCGACGCGTTGCTGATTGGAGGGAAAATGGCCGCGGCCTTCTGGTCGGATTCGGCGGCGCCTGCCGCGGAGCGACAAGCGGCGCAAGAAATTTTGGCCCGGGCGGCGGCCTGCGGGGTGCGTTTGCTCACCCCGGTGGATGCGGCAGGAGTTTTAAACAGCGGGGAGGGGCGGCGCTTCTGGACTGCCGGGAGCGATGCTTTACCGGCTGGCGGGGAGGTGCTGGATATCGGCCCGGAAACAGCGGCGCGATTTTCGCGGGAGATCGGGGCGGCGGCGACGGTTTTCTGGAACGGGCCGGTAGGAAAGTTTGAGGAACCGCCCTTTGATGCGGGTACCAAGACCGTAGCCCGCGCGGTGGCTGCTGCGCCTGCCAGTGTGGTGGGCGGGGGCGATACCGCGGCGGCGGCCCGAGCGGCCGGGGTGGCGGCAGCGCTCAGCCACATTTCCACCGGCGGCGGGGCGACACTGAAGTTTCTCGCGGGTGAGGTTTTGCCCGCGGTGGCGGCACTAGCTAGCAGCGCCGGGGCGCGGTAGCAGATAGGGAGGGGCTGTCCCGGAAATCTATTGGGGCAGCCCTTTTTTACCGCCGGTGGCGCAATTTTATTTTTGCGAGATCTATAAAAGTTAGGCCCAAAGTCCTATTGACAATAAGCAACATTTTTCGATACCATTTCCTCAATGGCTGGCAGTTTTCGCCAACGATAAGAAAAATAGCCACGCCGCGCGGCGGGAACACGGCGCACAGCTTAAAGCCCGGGCCGCGGCCTGCTGCGCCACGGGGAGGAGAAAGCCGTGCGCTTCTGGCACCGCCGCCGGAGCTTTACCCGCGCCGTCGCCGTCCTGCTGGTTTTCGCTTTGTATCTCGGCGCCTTCGACGGTCTCATCCGCAGCCTGCAGCAGGAGGTGAGCGGCGCGGAACTTACGGCCAAGGTGCGGGCGGAATGCGCCGGCTGGCGGTACAGCCTCACCGTCACCGCCCGCTGGTTGTGGACGGGCCTTGAAGACCGGCTGCAAGACCACGGCGCCGCATCCGTCGCCGCAGCGCTGCGCGAACACCGCACCGGTTTCCGGTCCCTCGCGGCAGGGGTTAAAAAATGGGGCGCCGCGCTGGTGGATTGCCTAAACCCCCTCACCGCCCCCGCAGCCGCCGACCCCGGCGAACTCATCAGCATCCTGCCCGACCCGTTTTCCTCCCAGGGCGGCGCCACCACCATCACCTGGCGGTACGACCTGCCCCACGTAACAGACATCCTCATTTATAAGGACGGCGTCCGGGTTTATACCTTATGTGACAACCGTTACTTTCCCGCCGGCGTAAACAGCGTCACCTGGAACGGCCGGACGGACAGCGGCCCGGCCCGTGACGGGGTGTACGTCATCAAGATTATCCCCCAGGACAAGTACGCCATTTACGCGATCACCGGTTCGGTTACCGTGCGCAGCGCGGCCGCGCCGCCCTCCCCGCCGCCGCCGCCCGAACCGCAGCCCCAGCCGCCGCCGGCGCCGTCCGTCACCGGCTTGAGCATCAACCACACCAGCGGCTACCTCACCGCCAGCGGCACCACCCAGCCGGGCACCACGGTCAGGGTCTTCGTGGACGGCACCCGCTACGCCACCCACTACAGCGCAAACGGCTCCTGGTCCTGCACCTTCGGCACCGGAAACATCAGTAAAAACGCCACCCACGAACTATCCGCCAAGGCGGTGAACGACGCCGGTGAGAGCCCGCCTTCCGCCGCCCGGCGCTTCCTCATCTACCAGGCCCAGCCCGGCGACACCCTCTGGGAAATCGCCGCCTTTTACTACCGGGACGGTGCGAAGCACACCCGCATCGCCGCCGCCAGCGGTCTTACCGCCACGAACCACATCGTCTCCGGCTGGTACCTCCTCGTCCCCGACCCCGCGCGCAGCGGTGCGTATAACAAACCGAAGCCGCCGCCCGACCCAAGGCGCGACGCCACGGCGGGGAAGGCGAAAAACAACCCGCCCGCCGGCGAGCCGGTAAACCCGGCCACCGGCAACTACTACGCCGTCCAGCAGGACGTCCTCATCCCCGTGCGGGGCGCGGCGCTTTCCTTTAAGGTCACCCCCGCCGCCTTCGGGGAGCCGGGCGGTCTTGCCCCGGTCGAGCGGGGCTTAGCGCTGGAGTTCACCCGCACCTACAACGCCCGGTTGCCCTACCGGGGACCCTTGGGCTTCGGCTGGGACCATAACTACAACCGCAGGCTCGCCTTCTACCAGGACGGGACCGTGGGGGTTACCCGCGGCGACGGCGCCTGCACCTATTTTAAACCCGACGGCCGCGGCGGCTACACCCCGCTGACTGCAGGCGTTTACGACGTCCTGCGGGGCGGCCGCGGGGGCAACTGGACGCTGACCGCCAAAGAGGGCGTCGTTTACCACTTCGACCCCGCCGGGCGGCTGGCCCGGGTCGCGGATAAAAACGGCGCCACCCTCGCCCTTTTCTACAACGCCGCCGGCCAGCTCACCCGCGTCAGCGACCCCTTCGGCCGCGCCTTGACCTTTACCAGCGACAGCGAAAACCGCCTCACCGCGGTCACCGACCCCTTGGGCCGCACCTTCCGCTACACCTACGACGCGGCGGGGGACCTTGTCGCCGTCACCGACCCGAACGGCCACACCACACGCTACGCCTACGACGACCGCCACCGGCTGGTGCGGCTCATCGCCCCGGCGGGCAACCTGATCCTCGAAAACATTTACGACAGTGCAGACCGGGTGGTGCTTCAGCGGGACAGCCAGGGCCACACCTGCGCCTTCACCTACGACCCGGCAGGCCACCGGACCGTTTACCAAGACGGCCGGGGCTACCAGACCGTCATCTGCTACGACGAAAACTACTGGGCTACCGCGGTCACCGACCCCTTGGGCCGCACCTGGCGCTACCGGTACGCGAACGGCGAGATCGCTGCCGTCACCGACCCGGCGGGCCGGACCACCACCTATACCTATGACGCGCGCGGCAACCTGACCCAAACCGCCGGTCCCGCCGGCCGCCGGTACACCTATGCCTACGACGCCGAAAATAACCTGACCGCGGCGGCGGACCCCGCCGGGCGGTGCCTGCGCTTTGCCTACGACGCCCGCGGCAACGCAGTCGCCATCACCGACCCCGCGGGCGGGAAAACCGTCGTTACGCGCGACCTCTGGGGCCGGATCACCGGGCTTTCCACCCCCGAAGGAAACGCCTGGATTTATGGCTACGACGCCTTCGGCAATCTCGCCGCCGTCACCGACCCGCGCGGCCACACCGCCCGCTACCGGCACGACGCCGCCGGGCAGCTCCTGAGCGGCACCGACCGGCGCGGCCACACCACCACCTACACCTACGACGGGCGCGGCAACCTCCTGAGCGTCACCGACCCCAACGGCTGCACCACGCGCTATTCCTACGACGCCAACGGCAACCTGACGGCGGTCACCGACCCCCTGGGGCGTACCGCCCGCTACCGCTACGATGCGCGCGACCAGTTAACGGAGGCGCGGGACGCCCTCGGCTACGTTACCCGCTACGAATACGATCCCGAGGGCAACCTGACGGCGGTCACCGACCCGCGGGGCGGCACCACCCGCTATGACTACGACCCGGCCGGGCGGCTTATCAAGGTGACCGGCCCGGACGGCGGCACCACCCGCTACCGCTACGACGACAGCGACAACCTGACCGGCATCACCGACCCGCGGGGCCACACCACCGCCTACTGCTGGGACGAGCTTAACCAATTGACGGCGGTCGTTGACCCTCTGGGCGCGCGCAGCGAGTACGCCTACGATGCGGCGGGCAACCTGATCCTTTACCGCGACCCGGCGGGGGCGGCCACCCGCTTCGCTTACGACCCGCTCGACCGGCTCACCGGGGTCACCAACGCCCTCGGGCATAAGGCCGGTTTTGCCTACGACAAAGACGGCAACCTTGTCGCCGTCACCGACCCGAACGGCCACACCTGGCGTTACGCCTACGACCCGGTGGGGAACCGCACCGCCGTCGTTGACCCGTTGGGCAATAAAACCGCCTTCGCCTACGACCCCGAAAGCAACCTGGTGAGAGTCACCGACGCCACCGGCCGCACGGTGGAATACGCCTACGACCCGGCCGGGCGGCTGACCAGCGTCAGCGACGCCCTGGGCAACACGACCAAATACAGTTACGACGCGGCGGGGGACCTTATCGCCGTCACCGACCCGAACGGCCACACCACGCGGTACAACTACGACCCGCTGGACCGCCTGGCCTCCGTGGTGGACGCGGTGGGCAGCGAGACCCGCTACCAGTACGACGCCGCCGGCAACCTGACCGGGGTGATCAACGCCGCCGGCTTTTTGACCCGCTACGCTTACGACTCCGCCGGGCGCCTCACCTGCGTCACCGACCCCTTGGGCCGGGAGACGCGCTATGAGTACGACCCGGCGGGCAACCTGACGGCGAAAACCAGCCCGGCGGGCGAAACCACCCGCTACGAATACGACCCCTTGAACCGCCTGACGGCGATCCTCTACCCCGACGGGACCAAAACAGCTTATGTTTACGATGCCGCGGGCCGCCGGACCAAGATGGCGGACCCCGCCGGCACCACCGCTTACGAATACGATATTTTAGGCCGACTTACCGCGGTCACCGATCCGCTGGGGCAAACGGTGCGCTACAGTTACGACCCGGCGGGCAACCGCGCCCGCCTCACCTACCCCGACGGGAAGGAAACCGCCTACGCCTACGACCCGGCGGGGCGGCTCACCACGGTCACCGACCGGCGCGGCGAGACCACGCGTTACGCCTACGACCCGGCGGGGCGGCTGCTGAAGGCGCTTCTGCCGAACGGCGTGGAGAGCAGCTATGCCTACGACCCGGCGGGGCGCCTGGCGGAAATCGCCCATACAAACACCGCCGGGAAGCTCCTCTCCCGCTTCGCCTACGCCTACGACCCGGCGGGCAACCGCGTCCTGCTCAAACAGCTTCTGGGCGACGACGAAAAGACGGTCCGCTACCGCTACGACCCGTGCGGCCAGCTTATTGAGGCTACTGCTTCTGACGGGGAAAGCTGGACCTACACCTACGACGCCCTGGGCAACCGGGTCGCGGAAACGCGGGTCTCAAAAGACGAGACCCGCACCGTCACCTACCGCTACGACGCAGCCAACCAGTTAATTGGCCGGACCCTGCCCGATGTCGCCTTCGCCTACGACTACGACGCGGCGGGCAACCTGGTTGCGGCGTATAAGGACGGGGAGCTTTTCACCGCCTACGGCTACGACCCGGCGGGGCGGCTGACCGAGGTGCAAAAGAAAAACGGCGCCTGGGCGCTTTACGGCTACGACGGGGACGGCAACCGGCTGTTGAAAGTCACCGCCAACCCGGCGGTGAAGAAGCGGGCGAAAGGAAAAGAGGAAAAGGCCGATAAGAATAGAAACGAGAACCAGGAGCGCGGGCCGCAGAAGCTAACCGCGAACGGCGGGGTCTTCTTCCCGGCCCCGGTGCCGCTGGCCGAAGCGAAGGGGGGCGGGCCGCCCGCCCACAGCAACGCCGGCGGCAACGGCCAGGGCCAAGGTGGCGGCAACGCCGGCGGTAATTCCGGCGGCGGCCACGGCGGCGGCTACGGCCGCGGCGAGGAGCACACCGACCGAGGGAAGCACTTAGGCTGGCTGAAGGGCAAGCACTTAGGCTGGTACAAGAACGGCAAGCTCGAACCGGGCCTCCTGCCCCCGGAAGCGGAAGTCACCCGCTACGTCAACGACGTGAGCCTGGACGCGCCCGAAGTGCTGCTGACCGCCGACGCTGAAGGCAACTACCTGGCGGCCTACAGCTACGGCCTCGATCTCCTGAGCGTCGAGCACCTTGACAACACAAGACCCGCTTCCCAGGAGCCGCTCTACTACCTGCACGACGGCCTGGGCAGCGTCAGGCAGCTTGTCACCCCCGCCGGAAACCAGCGGGCGAAATACGACTACGACCCCTTCGGCCTGCCGCTGACGGGCGGGAAGCTCCCCGGCGCGAACGCCAACGTGCTTTACAACCCCTACGGCTTCACCGGGGAGCAGCACGACCGGGAGACCGGCTTCATCTACCTGCGGGCAAGGTACTACGACCCGGAGACCGGGCGGTTCATCTCTAAGGACCCCTTCCCCGGCCTCTTGAGCCTGCCGCTGAGCCAGAACGGCTACAGCTACGTCGAGAACAACCCGGTGAACTTCATTGACCCGCTGGGACTGCGGAGGCAGGACTCGAAGGTAACGCCGGGGAAGAATACTCTGAAACCCCCGGGCAGAAGCGCGAAGAAGGTAACTACTCAACTGGGCATAAACTGGGAGGGAATAAAAGGTAACGCCAAATATTATACCGGGAAAACGTGGAGTGGGCTTAAAGGCGGCGTTAACGAGTGGCTGAGTGAATACGGGCTTGAGGACGTTTTAACAGGCGCGGGGATGCCAATAGCTAAAGGCTATAGTATGGCAGTAAAAGAGGGACTTATAGTACCTCGCGCTGGGGGGAGGATTATTGCGAAAGCTGTTCCGGTTATAGGGTGGTACCTTTTAATTGAAGACTTAAGAACTTTTAAAAAGGGTTTTATGAAGGGTTGGAACGCTTATGAAAGATAAGAAAAGGAGGTTTTTGCCGCCAATTTATATGGTAGCAGGGCTGGCTATTGCCGCTCTGTTTGGAGTAGTCATATCTCAGCATCTGTTAGGTAAACCCCAAAGATATCGTGAGCATATGCTTTGGAAATATTCAGTTTTGTTTAACTCTTTCGTACTTTATTATGTTTTTCGGATTTATCACTTAGGAAATTATACACCAATTTTGGTAAATCTCCCCAAATGCGTTGGGAGAGCAGTTTTGTTAGCAATGCCATTTTATGTAGCATTGGTTTTAACAAGGGCTGTTTCAATAAATGCTGTTCTAACAATTTTACCGGCACAACTGATCTTTTTAGTGACGGTTTTTATTTGGTTTGTGGCAACTGAGATTGACCCGGAATTAGAGAAATTTACAGTAAAAATCACAGTAAAAGGTTTTCTTTTAGTGGCTATAGTTACATTCATATTTAGTGGTAATCTGCCAGATTCGGTAACTTTGTCGTTAAGCTCTCTGGCAGCATTGACTTACAGTTTGTCATTGTTAAGCCGGGCGAAAAAGAAGTCAAAGTCTTCTCCGGAACTAACAAAAATTGAGGAATAATGCTCCAGGTGAGGCGCATGCTGCTGCCTCGGCTGGTACAAGAACGGCGGGATCGACCCGGAGCTTCTGCCCCCGGAAGCGGCGGTCACCCGCTACGTCAACGACGTGAGCCTGGAGGCGCCCGAAGTGCTGCTCACCGCCGACGCTGAAGGCAACTACCGGGCGGCCTACAGCTACGGCCTCGATCTCTTGAGCATCGAGCACCTTGACAACACTCGTCCCAAGGCGCAGGAGCCGCTCTACTACCTCCAGGACGGCCTGGGCAGCGTCAGGCAGTTGGTGACGCCTGCCGGCCGCCCGCGGGCGAAGTACGACTACGACCCCTTCGGCCTGCCGCTGACGGGAGGTAAGCTCCCCGGCGCGAACGCCAACGTGCTTTACAACCCCTACGGCTTCACCGGGGAGCAGCACGACCGGGAGACCGGCTTCATCTACCTGCGGGCGCGGTACTACGACCCGGAGACCGGGCGGTTTATGAGCCGCGACCCGGTGCCGGGGACGGTGTTCAACCCGCTGAGTTTAAACGCGTATCTCTACGTGTTGAATAACCCGGTAAACTTAGTGGACCCGAGCGGAAAGGATTGGTTCAAAGTTGGGTTGGCTATAACAAGCGGCTCTTTCTTAGCGGTAGGTTTAGTAGGTTTAGCAGTTAGTTCACCTGTTATTATTGGTGTAGCAACATTTGCAGGATTTGTCGTAACCGGAGTATCTATGGGTTATACCGAATGGCAGTATAGGCAAGGCAAGATTTCCAAGGCAGAACGTAACACTTCTCTGGCTCTGGGAGGTTTGGGGCTACTTACTGGCGGTGTGGGCCGAGTTGCAAGTGGTATGGTAGGCACTATCGCTAAAGGGCTTTCTGTGGGCATAGGGAAAACTACGGCAACTTATAATTTCGCAAAAGGGTTGGCAGAAGAAATAACCCTGCAGCCCAGAAAGAAAGTTAGACCCAGACCGCCTGTACCTAAACCAGGGCATCCGCCTAAGAAACAGAAGCGAGACGCTGCCTAATTTAACATGGTAAGGTAACTTGTGTAAGATAATTTGAGAGGGTGAACAAAATGGACCCTGTGGTTCTGTGGTTTATAACGGTATTCCTGATTATGGGTTTAGGAATAGTAATCCCGATAGCTATATACCGGCGGCGGCGAATAAAATGCTTTATGCTCAAAATTGCTTCACTCACAGCAGTCGCGATATTTATAATGGCCTTTCCTACCTTTAAGTTACTTTTTCCCGAAGGAATATTTTACTGGGGGAAGCGGTACGGATTTTGGGGACTTCTGGGAGAAGCGGTTGTTTTAGGAATCGGAGGTTTTATTGGAAGTATCGTATATATATGGTCTATCTGGTCTTTTGGTCAATCTTTCGACCTTCCCCGAAAAAATACTGTTTTTAAAACTAAGAACTTTTGGGCGTTATTAACCGCAGAAATGAGCCTGTGGGATGCAAGCTGCGAATCTGAAACAAAAGTAAAAGATAAACCTAAGATAGCAAAAAAAGAGGCGGGCTATAAGCAGTGGATATGGCTTGACTGGTTAGTTTGCTTTCCGTTGCTGATCGGGATAATCCTGGTACTTGTGTTGGTGTGGAATTTTCCTGCGTCAGGAAGCATGATCGTGGCAGTTATTGTAGTTGCCATATATATCACCACCTTGAGGAAATTATGGCGGTCACGCTTCCCTAATCTTTACAGGGAATGGACCTGCTCTGCCTGCCAGGCTTCCGTTCCTCGAGATGCAACAGCCTGCCCAAAATGTGGCGCGCATTTTGAGAATTGAACGGGAAACTCGATCCGGAGCTTCTGCCGCCTGAGGCGGAAGTCACCCGCTACGTCAACGACGTGAGCCTGGACGCGCCCGAAGTGCTGCTCACCGCCGACGGTGAAGGCAACTACCTGGCGGCCTACAGCTACGGCCTCGATCTCCTGAGCGTGGCGCACCTTGACAACACAAGACCCGCTTCCCAGGAGCCGCTCTACTACCTGCAGGACGGCCTGGGCAGCGTGCGGCAGCTTGTCACTCCCGCCGGAAAGCAGCGGGCGAAATACGACTACGACCCCTTCGGCCTGCCGCTGACGGGCGGGAAGCTCCCCGGGGCGAACGAAAACGTGCTCTACAACCCCTACGGCTTCACCGGGGAGCAGCACGACCGGGAGACCGGCTTCATCTACCTGCGGGCAAGGTACTACGACCCGGAAGTCGGGCGGTTCATCTCTAAGGACCCCTTCCCCGGCCTCTTGAGCATGCCGCTGAGCCAGAACGGCTACAGCTACGTCGAGAACAACCCGGTGAACTTCACCGACCCGCTGGGACTGCGGAAGCAGGACTCGAAGGTAACGCCGGGGAAGAATACACGCCCAATTCCGAAAAGAAAGGGTAAAAACTTGCTCGACTCAGAATACCCTTACGGAATCGGGATAGCTCTGGATTACGCCAACATAGGTTCTTATAAGCGATCATCGGTAGAAGCTTCGCTATGGCCCCCTAAATTTAGTGCTACGGGAGAAACAGGCGTACTTATACTGCCTGAATTTAGGAGCAATGGTACCGCAGCCACTAAGTGTTTGGGCATTTCGGGCGAAGCGTGGGCCGGAGCAAGCGGAGATATTGGAGGCATCGGCCTGGGAGGCAAAGCGTACTTGGTTGAAGGAGAAAGAACGTGGGTTATAGGTGCCGGCAGATACAAGATAGAACTCACGGTTAGAGGTACTTTAGGAAGTATTGGTGCTGCTGCGGGGGTAGATATTTCGCGGAGACGTCTTAAATTCGGATACCATGAATGGGTGGGATTAGAAGGAGAATTGCGAATTACACGACGTTAGCGTTTTCATTACAAGGAAAGGAGTATTAATATCAAGCCGTTTAATCCTAAATGGGCGTATCCATGGTTTATATTTAGTTTTTTCGCTCCTGGACTCTTGTTAACTATAAATTACATTTTGATGAGAGAAAAACGGTTAGCCATTAGGCAGCTCATCGAAATGTATTTTGGGGCTTTTATTTTCATAATAATTACGATTTTGATTGAACAAGCTAGCGGGACTGCTATACAAAATTGGCCAAACCTGTATTTCTATGCTTATTATTTGCCAAGCAATTTTCTTATCACCCATTATTTTATCCGGCAACAGTATTTAGTTTATATTAACTACAGGGAAGAGTTTTTCAAGAAAAAAGCAAAATGACAGAAATAACTTAGACTTTAAATTAACGACGACGAAAAGACGGTCCGCTACCGCTACGACCCGTGCGGCCAGCTTATTGAGGCTACTGCTTCCGACGGGGAAAGCTGGACCTACACCTACGACGCCCTGGGCAACCGGGTCGCGGAAACGCGGGTCTCAAAAGACGAGACCCGCACCGTCACCTACCGCTACGACGCGGCCAACCAGTTAATTGGCCGGACCCTGCCCGATGCCGCCTTCGCCTACGACTACGACGCGGCGGGCAACCTGGTCGCGGCGTACAAGGACGGGGAGCTTTTCACCGCCTACGGCTACGACCCGGCGGGGCGGCTGACCGAGGTGCAAAAGAAAAACGGCGCCTGGGCGCTTTACGGCTACGACGGGGACGGCAACCGGCTGCTGAAAGTCACCGCCAACCCGGCGGTGAAGAAGCGGGCGAAAGGAAAGCAGGAAAAGGCCGCTAAGGGTAGAAGGGAGAACCAGGAGCGCGGGCCGCAGAAGCTGGCCGCGAACGGCGGGGTCTTCTTCCCGGCCCCGGTGCCGCTGGCCGAAGCGAAGGGGGGCGGGCCGCCCGCCCACAGCAACGCCGGCGGCAACGGCCAGGGCCAAGGTGGCGGCAACGCCGGCGGTAATTCCGGCGGCGGCCACGGCTGCGGCCGCGACAAGGAGCACACCGACCGAGGGAAGCACTTAGGCTGGTTGAAGGGCAAGCACTTAGGCTGGTACAAGAACGGGAAACTCGAACCGGGCCTCCTGCCGCCTGAGGCGGAAGTCACCCGCTACGTCAACGACGTGAGCCTGGACGCGCCCGAAGTGCTGCTCACTGCCGACGGTGAAGGCAACTACCTGGCGGCCTACAGCTACGGCCTTGATCTCCTGAGCGTCGCGCACCTTGACAACACAAGACCCGCTTCCCAGGAGCCGCTCTACTACCTGCACGACGGCCTCGGCAGCGTGCGGCAGCTTGTCACCCCCGCCGGAAACCAGCGGGCGAAATACGACTACGACCCCTTCGGCCTGCCGCTGACGGGCGGGAAGCTCCCCGGCGCGAACGCCAACGTGCTCTACAACCCCTACGGCTTCACCGGGGAGCAGCACGACCGCGAGACCGGCTTTGTGTACCTGCGGGCAAGGTACTACGACCCGGAAGTCGGGCGGTTTGTCTCTAAGGACCCCTTCCCCGGCCTCTTGAGCATGCCGCTGAGCCAGAACGGCTACAGCTACGTCGAGAACAACCCGGTGAACTTCACCGACCCGCTGGGGCTGCGGAGGCAGGACGCGAAGGTAACGCCGGGGAAGAAGACGGCTGTTAAAAAACCTGCTCCTCAAGAGCCTATTGCACCTTTAGACGGACCGTTTTGTTTTCCGTGCCGTTCTGGGGCGAGCGCGGCGCGCAGCCGCCGGGCGACGGCCACCATCCGCTCCAGCGCTGTTACCGCCTCCTCCTCCCGCCGCGTTTTCAAGCCGCAGTCGGGGTTGACCCAGAGCTGTTCGGCGGCAAAGACCCGGAGCGCCTCCCGGAGGAGGCGCGCCATCGCTTCCTCTTCCGGGGGGTGGGGGCTGTGGACATCAAAGACGCCGAGACCAATGTCCCGCCGGTAACCCGCTTCGCGGAAGGCGGCAAGCACGCCGGCGCCGCTGCGGGCGGCTTCGAGGGAGATAACGTCGGCGTCAAGACCTTCAATGGCGTGGATTATGTCGCCGAACTCGCTGTAACACATATGGGTATGGATCTGCGTTTCGGGGCCGGCACCGGCGGTGGCGAGCCGGAAAGCGGTTACCGCCCAGTAGAGGTAACGTTCACGGTCCCTGGCCCGCAGCGGCAGCCCTTCACGGAAGGCGGGCTCGTCGATCTGGATGGCGGCAATCCCTTCCCTTTCGAGGTCGCGGATCTCGTCCCGGATAACGAGCGCTAACTGGTAGGCGACCTCCTGTTCGCTGAGGTCTTCCCGCACAAAGGACCATTTTAGAAAGGTCACGGGGCCGGTGAGGATCGCCTTGACCGGTTTGCTGGTCAGTGATTGGGCGTAGGTCGTTTCGGCAACCGTCAAAGGCTGGCTCCGCCAGACATCGCCGTAAAGGATGGGCGGTTTGACGCAGCGGGAGCCGTAAGATTGCACCCAGCCGTTAGTGGTGAGGGCGAAGCCGGGGAGCCGGGCAGCAAAGTACTCCACCATATCGCTCCGCTCGAATTCGCCGTGGACAAGAAGGTCGAGCCCCAAGCGCTCCTGAAGGCGAATCCAGGCCGCGATTTTCTCCCGGATGAGGGCTTGGTATTCCTGGCGGCCCAGTTCACCGCGCCGGAAACGCGCTCGCGCCGCGCGCAGGTCGGGAGTCTGGGGAAAGCTGCCGATGGTGGTAGTGGGCAGTGGCGGGAGGCCAAGGCGGCGCTTCTGCAACTCCTTGCGCTCGGAAAACGGCGTGGGGCGCGAGAAATCCTCTTCTTTGAGCGCCGCCACGCGTGCCCGGACGGCCGGGATACGCCGGTGATCCATCGTTTCCAGGGCCCGCAGGGCGCGGTTAGCGGCGCTGATTTCTGCGGCTACGACGCCGGTTCCTTCAGCCAGGGCGCGTTTAAGAAGTCTAAGCTCCGCGAGCCGCTCATCGGCAAAGGCAAGCGCTTCCCGGAGGGCCGGGGGGAGGGAATCCTCCCCGGCGGTGCTGAGCGGCAGGTGCAGGAGGCTGCAGGAGGGCTGCAGCCAGAGCCTTTCGCGCGGAACGAAGGATTGTAGCTTTTCGAGAAGGCGTAAGGCCTCTTCTATGTTCGTCCGCCAGACATTTCGCCCGTCTACAATCCCGGCGCCGAGCACCTTGCCGGGCGGAAAACCGTAATGTTCGAGATTGGCCAAGTTTCCCCGGCGCCCCCGGACGAAATCGAGGCCGATGCCGGCCACCGGTAGGGTGATCAAGTGGGAGAACCAGTTGGCGCTTCCAAAGTAGGTTTGCAGTATGAGCTTTAGGTTTTTGAGGGGCCGGGCGAGCTCCGTATAAGTAGCGGTTAACGCCTTTAACTCGGCCGCGGTTACGTCGCAAACGAGTGCCGGCTCGTCTACCTGGACCCACTCCACCCCCGCCGCTTCCATCTCTTGCAGCATCTGGGCGTAGGGAGGGACCATCGCCTCAAGCGCCCGCTGCCAGTTAGTCACGCGGGAGAGTTTAACGAAGGTGAAGGGCCCTAAGACGACCGGTTTACCGGCGGTACCGAGCCGCCGCTGCGCCCGACGGAAGGCGTCCAGCGGCAGATTCCGGGAGAGCACCGGCTGCGTTTCCGGGTCCCACTCCGGCACCAAGTAGTGGTAGTTGGTATCGAACCACTTCCGCATTGCCAGCGCCGGCGCATCTTCCGTACCGCGGGCCAGCGCGAAGTAAAGGTCGAGGCCGCCGTTTTGTGATAGGGGCTTAAAGCGTGCCGGGATGAGACCAAACATCACGGCCGTATCGAGCACGTGGTCGTAGAGGGAGAAATCCCCCACCGGCAAAAGCTCAATGCCGAGTTTTAATTGCCGGCGCCAGTTGGCTTCCTCTGTCGCTTGGGCGCCATCTATTAGCTCTGCGGTGCTGCATCTTCCCTCCCAGTAAGATTCGAGCAGACGCTTCAGTTCCCGTTGCCGCCCGATGCGGGGGTAACCGAGGTTAGTCACCAGCATCCTTACCGCGCCCCCTTTTTCAAGGAAATTAAGGCTTATAGCGGGTTTCCGCCGTTCGCAGCGGTAAGGTTTCCCTGCCGTAGGGAAGATTTTTCTTTATGGAGAACATTGTAGCACGGGTCTTTAAGGGGGTCAATTTTAGCCGGCAGATTGCGCTTCAAAGGTTTTTAAAGTTCCTTAAGCGGTGTCCAGAAGTTGCGTTAGTGACGCGGCGCGGGCGCTTGCATAGGGATAGTGGGGGTGCAGATTATTTGCCGTTAGCGGCGCAAACCAACCTGCCGTAGCCGCAAATTTGCCGCTCGGGCGCGCCAGTGTTGACGGGTAGCGGGTCACCGGCTTATACTTCGGTTAAAAAGACGGGCCGGAGCCCGTCTGCGGCACTAGGGAACTTAAGCTTTCTGAAACTGCGCCGCACAGTACTTCTGTTTCCTGCACGCGGAAGAGTTAAAGGGGACCACGGAGGTTGCCGAAAGGTTGTCTCTGGTGGTCCTTTTATTATTTCGGTTTGGGAGTGGTCGGCAGGAAGAGATTGCCCGGCTGCAGAAGAAGTAAGAAAGCCCGGGCGACACTTCCCCAGGCGTTTCTTAATCCCTTATTACGGGGAGGTCACAATTTGATCGAAATCAACGGATTAACCAAAGACTTCGGAAGCCTCCGGGCGGTGGACCAGCTTTCTCTCCGGATCGAAAAGGGTGAGATCTTCGGTCTGCTCGGCCCTAACGGGGCCGGGAAGACCACCACCGTCCGGATGCTAACGATGCTCACCCGGCCAACCGCCGGCGAGGCCTATATCGCTGGGTACGAGGTGCAGCGAGACCTGGCGCGGGTGCGCCACGCGATCGGCGTGGTGCCGCAGCACATGAACTTAGATCAGGAGCTTACCGCCCGGGAAAACTTGGAGCTGCACGGGCGCCTGTACAAAATTCCGCGGGCGGAGCGGCAGCGGCGGATCGAGGAGCTCCTATCTTTTGTGGAGCTCGCCGACCGGGCTGATGAGTTCGTGAACCGTTTCTCCGGCGGGATGAAGCGGCGGCTGATGATCGCGCGGGCGCTTTTGCACCGGCCCCAGGTGCTCTTCCTGGACGAACCGACGGTGGGACTTGACCCCCAGACCAGGCGGCGGATGTGGGACTTAGTGCGGCGGATGAACCGGGAGGGCGTCACGGTACTCCTCACCACCCACTACATCGAGGAGGCGGAAGCGCTCTGCCACCGGGTCGGGATTATGGACCGGGGGCGGCTGATCGCGATAGGCACGCCGGCGGCGCTGAAAGAGCAGGTGGGCCGCTTCGTGGTAGAAGGATTCGACGGCGCGGGCGCCACCTACGCCTTCTTCGGCACCCGGGAGGAGGCGGTCGGCTACGCCGGCAGTTTAAGCGAAGCGGTCACCATCCGGGAGGCGACCCTGGAAGACGTATTTGTGAAGTTGACCGGAAGGAAGGTGCGGGACTGATGTTGGATTTCTACACCGTCTTCTGGCGGGAAATGCTTGCCTTTCGGCGGAGCTTCTGGAAGTTCACCGCCACGCGCCTGATAAGCCCTTTTCTGTACCTCGTCGCTTTCGGCTGGGGTCTCGGGCGAAACATTACCGTAAACGGCGGTTCCTACCTCGATTTTGTCGTTCCCGGCATCATTGCGCTCAGCGCGATGACGGTGAGCTTTAACGCCGTGGGGGTTTCGCTCAATATGAGCCGCCTCTACCATAAGACCTTGGAGGAGTACCTCCTGGCCCCGGTCAGCAGTTTCTCCTTCGTTTTGGGTAAGGTACTGGCAGGCACGGTCCGGGGGCTGGTGGCGGCGCTCATTATCCTGGTCCTCGGTTTCCTTTTCGGCGCCCGGCCGGCAGCGGGTTTGGGATTTTTTACCGTTATCTTTCTTACCTGTTTTCTCTTCGCCGCCCTCGGAGTAGTGGCGGCGATGACGGTGCCTTCCCACGAGGATATGTCCAACTTCAGTACCTTCGTCATCCTGCCGATGGCCTTCCTTTGCGGCACCTTCTTCCGGGCGGAGAACCTGCCCCGGGTCGTGGCCGACCTCATCTACTGCCTGCCTCTGACCCACACCAGCTACGCCCTGCGCGCGTTAGCGGCGGGCAAGGGGCTACCGCTCGTCTCCCTCGCTGTTCTCGCTGGTTACGTGGCGGTTTGCCTTGCTGCCGCCGTTTGGACTGTGCGCCGGCTGCGCTGAAGCGTAAACGGCGGCACACCACTTCGGGGACGGTATCGGCCTATGTTCTATCTGTTCAATATCTCGACCGCACCTGCCGCAAAACGTCGGTCCCGCTCATCTGGGGCATATCGGTGAGCAGGACGTCGTATTGCCCGGGCCGATATGGCTTAACTGCTTGCGCGGGGTCGGTGTACCAGTCGCAGGGGTAGCCTGCAGGCGCAAGCGCTGCCTGCAGGCTCTCGAAAATAAGGGTGTCGTCGTCGATCAAAAGAAGCCGCAACGGGTCGTCTCCCCTCGAACTGCCCGGTATTGCCGGTGACCGGGAATTTTCTGCGACGGTGCGCTCCTATCTATTTTGCTGCTCTATGAGCTTCAGCTGCGACGCAATATCCGGCGCCTGTACGACTCTTGTAACCGCCGTTACCACCTGCGGGTCAAACTGGCTACCTGCACACCGCTCAAGCTCTGCCACTGCTTCCGGCAACGAAAGTCCTCGCCTGTACGGACGGTGCGAGAGCATCGCTTCGAAGGCGTCGGTAACACAGACGATCCGGGCGGTGATGGGAATCGCTTCCCCCTTGAGCCCGTCCGGATACCCGGTGCCGTCCCAGCGTTCGTGGTGGTGCCGTATCGCCGTGGCCACTCCTTCCAGTCCGGGAATCTGCGCCAGGAGGGTGGCTCCTACCACCGGGTGCTGCTTGACCAGCGTCCATTCTTCGCGACTTAACCTCTGGGGCTTGAAGAGAATAGCGTCCGGTATGGCTACCTTTCCCATGTCGTGCAGCAGCCCTGCAAGATAGGCTTCCGCCTGCTGTTGCGGTGTTAGACGAAGTTCCTCGGTTGTACGAAGAGCTAACTGAGCAGCCGTGACCGAGTGGTGCGCGGTGTAGGCGTCGCGCTCGTGAAGGAGGCGGCTGAACGCGCTTACGAAGCCGTTGAAAATTACCGCGCTAAACTCTATCCGTGCCTGGAGAAAGTGAAGTAGACCCACCAGACCGCCATATGTAACCGCACCGACGGCAAAATGGATTACTCCTGCCGGGCTCAGGTGGTAATGGCCTGCAGTTTCGACCAGGGCTGCGAATAGCCCTACGGCGAGTCCGAAGAGCGGGTGGCCGAGCGCTGCGGCGGACACGGGCAGATAATAAAGGAAGTGAACCACATAATGGTATTCCGGATTCGCCGCCATACTATCTAACAGAACAACGGATGCGAAAAGGACGACGGTGAAAGCGCCGTACCAATAAGGAGAAAGCAACAACAGGCGGCCGAACGAGTAGGGCTTGAGGCGGGAAACAAATAAAGGTGTGAAGAAGTACAGCGCGGCCACAACTTTGTCGCCTTCTTTTGATTCCCCTCGTTGGGATATTCGGAGAAGCTGTTTAATCATGGGAATCCCCTCCCAGGCCACTCACCTGCCGGTGTCAGATGTGTGGTAAAATACCTTCGACGAGGTGTTTTGGGACACCGAATTTTGGCGTAAAATCGCGAAGGCCACAACAATGAAACATCTGTTTATGACTCCAATAACTGTATCGGCTTGTGCTAAATAAGAGTTTAATCTTAAAGTTGATTTTGAGCAAGAATGTAAACAGGAGTTTAACTTATCGGAAAATTTAATCACTACGTGGAGAGAAGAAGATGCCTTCCTTTGGCCGGAGACTTAAACAGGCCTTGAAAGAAGCCGGGCTGACCCAGAAGGAAGCCGCAAGAACCGTCGGGGTTACGGAACAGGCGATGTCAAACTATGTCTCCGGGCGGATTCCGGAGGCCAGGATTCTTTACCGCCTAGCCCGGTTGTGTGGCCGGCCCATGGAATGGTTTCTGGCCGACGAAGAGAACGAGGTAGAACCGGAGGCCCCGTTCGCGGCTATCGGAGGGCGAATTGGGAGGGCGATGGTCTGGGTCGGCCTCACCGAAACAGAGGTTGCGCGCTCCCTCGGGGTATCTGAGGCTGAAGTAAAAGCAATGCTCGAAGGCCGCCAGCTTGAGCTCCCGGCGATCCCGAAGCTGTGCTGCCTCTTGCGGGTGACCCCGGAGTGGCTGCTCTCCGGGGAGGGCGAAGGCCCTCCGGATTGGTCGGATCTGGCTGCCGCCCGCGAGGAGTTCCTGAGGATTCTGACCCGGATTATTGTGGCTGTTGCCGCCTCCCCTCCGGAAAAACTACGGCAGGTTGCCACAGATGAACTCCCAGCGGAAAACCTGCTGCCGGAAGACCTCGACCTCGATCGTTTCTTTGCCTGTATAGAAAAGTTGCTACGGGCCCAGAAAAGCTCCTTTGCAACCTCAGTGCACCTGCCTCCCGAACGGCACCGGGGGAGAAAAAGAGGCGGCGATGACCCGTAAATCCCGAAAAATCAGGTCCCCGAGTAGTGACCCCGGTTATGATTGCTAACTGCGTAAGGGGTTGGCTCCGGTGGTGCCGAATTAGTGGTAGTGGAAAGTCAGATCAGGGGCCGGCAAGTAATTGTGCGGTCTGGGGTGGCGTGTGCGGAGCGCTTGACCGTCCGGGCTCAGTGTTATAAGCTTTTGGCAAGTAAGATGCGAGGTGGTGGCCCCAAATTGGCGGGTTCAGGAAAATACCAGCTTCTTGCCCCCGGTGACACTTTCCCTTTCACCTGCAAGCCCGAATGCTGGGGGCGGTGTTGCGCCGCGACCACAATCCGGGTTGACCCCTGGGACCTCTTGCGGATCGCGCGGGGGGTTGGGGTCGCTACCGGCGAGCTCCTCAAGGTCTGCACGTTTTACAGGGGCGAGAAACACCCCTTACCCGTAGTCTGCCTTGTACGGCGGGGGCGCTGCCCTTTCCTGTCCGGGGATGGCCGGTGCCTGATTTACCGCTGCCGGCCGCGGGTCTGCCGCGCCTTTCCTGTGGGGGAGATTGTGGAGATCGGGGATGATGGGCGACTCGAGCGGGGCTACCTGCTCATGCACGCCGCGTCTTGTCAAGGTTTTGACCCGAAAGCGCCGCGCTACCGGCCCGCAGAGTGGCTGGCCCGGGAAGGGGTCGCGCCGGAGGATATGGCGCAGACGGAGCAGTTCCTGCGCTTTCTCCGGGAGGCGAAGGAGAGGCTCGCCTGGTCGGCATGGCTTGATGAAACAGGAGCCTGGACCGTTTTGCGCCTGCTCTACGACCCTGACGGCTGGCGCGAGCGGTGCGGGGTTGGCCCGGCAGTTTCCGACGCGCTCTTCTGGGAGAGGAGCCTGAAAGCCGCCTGGTGGTTTTTGGCCCAGCGGGCTGCGCACCAGGACATAGACGCGGCGCGAATAGGCGAAATTTTGCGCGGGGAGATGGAAGCACCTTTCCCGTGGGAGGGAAGCGGGTCCGAAGACTTTGCTTAAACCGAGCGATTTTGATTACGAACTACCGCCCGAACTCATTGCGCAGGAGCCGCTGCCCCAGCGGGACGCATCCCGCCTGTTGGTAGTCCACCGGGACCGGGAGGACTTTGAGCACCGGGTTTTCCGGGAAATCGTGGCGTATCTTGTTCCCGGGGACCTCTTGGTGGTAAACGAGACGAAGGTGCTGCCCGTGCGGCTTCACGGGGTAAAAGAGACGGGGGGCAGGGTGGAGGTGCTGCTTCTTCGTGCGGTGGGGCAGGACCTGTGGGAGGCGCTGGTGCGGCCCGGACGGCGGGTGCCTCCGGGGACCCGGCTTGTTTTCGGCGGTGGGTGGCTTACCGGCGAAGTGGTTGCGCGCACCGAGACGGGTGGGCGCTTCATTCGTTTTCACTACGCGGGCTCCTTCGAGGAGGTATTGCGGCGGGTCGGGGAGGTGCCGCTCCCGCCGTACATCAAGCAGAAGCTTTCGGCTCCCGAACGTTACCAGACGGTTTACGCCCGGGAGGCTGGTTCCGCTGCGGCGCCGACGGCAGGTTTTCACTTCACCCCGGAGCTGCTCGCGACGCTTCGGGCAATGGGGGTTGGGGTGGTGCCGGTGGTGCTCCACATCGGGCTTGATACCTTCCGGCCGGTGCGGGAAGAGAACATTGCGGCCCACCGGATGCACCGGGAGGAATACTTTGTGCCGGAGGCGACGGCAACGGCTGTAAACCAGGCGAAGGCGGAAGGACGCCGCGTTATTGCTGTGGGCACCACGGTTGTGCGCTGCCTCGAGACGGTTGCGGGTGAAGGTAGCAGGGTGAGGGCAGGAGCCGGGATGACGGATCTTTTCATCTATCCGGGCTACCGGTTCAAAGTAGTTGATGCCCTCATCACTAACTTTCACCTCCCGCGCTCCACGCTGTTGATGCTGGTGGCGGCCTTTGCCGGACGCGAGAAGATTCTGCGGGCTTACCGGGAAGCGGTCCGCCTGCGCTACCGTTTTTGCAGTTTCGGGGACGCGATGCTGATACTTTAGGCGGAGGGAAGGCCTTTGGCGCTGCGTATCTACCGGACAAAAATCACCGCCGCGGAGCTCAGCCGCGCGATTGTCCTCTGGTTCCGCCGCCGCGATTTTGAAACCCAGTGCTTAGCCGACGGTTCAACTTTCCTGGTGCAGGCGAAAAAGGGAGGAACGCTGGCGAAAGTGGCGGGGATGTCTTACGCTTTGACGGTGCGGCTTAAACAACAGGAGGGTGGGGTAGAGGTGGAAACCGGGGCGGGCAAGTGGCTGGATAAGGCGGCGGCCGGAGCCGTTGGCTGGCTTGCCTTTTTCCCCCTCGCCGTGACCGCGGGTATTGGTTTTTACCACCAGGGCAAGTTAGCGGAGGAGCTCCTCAACTTTCTGGAATATTACGTGGCTGGGGCAGGGGACTGACCGAACCGCAGGCAAAAGCGCAAAGGTAACGTTTTCCGACTTAATCTATAGGCCTACCGGTAGCCGAGGCGCTCCTGGGCCGCTTTCAGGATGGCAGCAGAGTGGCGGAGTGCCGCGAGTTCTTCCGCTACAAGCGGCAGCTCAAGGGCGATACCCCTACCGTTTTTCCCTACCACCGTGGGCAAGCTAAAACTCAGGTCGTTAAACCCGTATTGGCCAGCAAGCAGGCCAGAGACGGTTAGGACGCTCTTCTGGTCTTTCAGGATCGCCTCGCAGATCCGCCGGATTCCCAGTCCGATCGCGTAATAAGTCGCGCCTTTTCGCTCAATAATCCGGTAGGCGGCTTGGCGAACGGCCGTCGTTACCACTTCCCGGTCGGGGGGCGCGATTCCTTTTTGGTGGCAAAATTCGTCGAGAGGAATTCCCGCAACGCGCACGCGGGACCAGAGCGGCACCGCGCTATCGCCGTGCTCACCGATTACGTAGGCGTGAATGTTGCGGGCGTCTACCCCCGTGTAGGTGCTCAAAGCATACCGGAAACGGGCGCTGTCGAGGATTGTACCGCTGCCAAGAACCCGGGAGGGCTCAAGCCCGGTGATTTTTACGGCGGCGTAAGTGAGGAGATCAACCGGGTTCGAGACGATTAAGAGCAGCCCGCCCCGCCAGTAGGGCATCAGCTGCGCGAGAACGTCGCGCAGGACCGCGTGGTTCTTCTCCGCCAAGGCGAGGCGGCTTTCCCCGGGGCGCTGACCCGCGCCGGCAGCGAAGATGACCAGATCGGCGTTTTGGCAGTCGGCGTAGTCACCGGCGAAAACGCGGGTGGGGGTCGTAAAGGCGGTGCTGTCGCCGAGGTCAAGCGCTTCCCCTTCGGCCCGCGGGCGGTTGATATCGATGAGGACAATTTCTTCCACTATGTTGCTCGCGATGATGGCGTAGGCAGTGGTGGCCCCAACCGAACCGGCGCCAATGACGGCGATGGTCGCCACAAAAAGCCCCCTTCTCTCCAGATTACCGAGCTTATTTTTCCATCAGGGCGGAACAGTTATACAATGCGACCCCTAAGTATTCAGCTCCCTGAAGATGTTTTCTACCGCCCTGGTAATCTCGAAAAACATCCGGTGGGACTGGTTTATGAGCGAGCTTCCCTCCTCAATATCTTTGGCCCCCCGGTTTACCGCTTCAACGGCTTTCCTGGTATCGGTCAGGACCTGCTGGACGATCTTAGAGATTTCCTGGGCCTGCGTGGTGGATGATTGGGCCAGTTTGCGGACCTCGTCGGCTACAATCGTAAACCCTCTCCCGCTTTCGCCGGCCCGGGCCGCTTCGATTGCCGCGTTGAGCGACAGGAGGTTGGTCTGGTCTGCTATTTTGGTCATCACGTTTGCTATTTCGCTGATTTCGCTCGACCATTTTTCGAGTCCTTGCATGCTCTTGGTCGCGTGCTCGATTGATGCCTGCACCGACGCCATTTTGCTTAGCGTGTTTTCCATCACTTCTTTGCCTTTTTGGGCGACGGTGATCGCCTTATCCGCCGAACCGGAGGCGTTCACCACCCGCCCCCGCAGGTGGTGCACCATTTCCATAAACGCTTTACCGAGGTGGTCATCCTCCGAACGGAGCCTGATGTCCACGGTCAGGTCGCCGGCAGCGATTTTCGCGGCGGAAGCTGCCAGCTCTTCAAGCGAAGCGATCATTTCGTTTGTTAGCACCCCGAGCTGGTCGAGTAGGTCGTCACCTGTTTTTTCGTTTGCCCGAACGGTAAGGTCGCCGCGGCTGAGGCGCTGGAGCACGGCGAAATAATCGCTTAAACCCATCGCCACCCGCATCGACCCTTCGTGCAACGCCTCGTTAACCTTCTTAAGCTCGGCTACCTCGGCTTCGAGTTCCTTAACCTTTGCTTCGAGGGCACTCTGAGTTTTCTTCCGTAGAAGTTTCATGCTTGGGCTCTCCCTTAACTCAGCCGTTTCCGGTGACGGGTTGTAGCGAGCCCGCGCTCGCTACATCTTTATCTGGCAGCGCATCTTGCCGCCGCCTTCGTTCCGGATCCAGAGAAGCGGCTTCTTCATCCTTTCGCACCACTGGCGGATGTCCTTCTCGAAGGTGGGGCAATCGGCAACGACTTCGAGGATGTCGCCTGGTTTAAGCGTAGCCGCCTTAGCGGTGACTTTAAGAATGGGCTGAGGGCACTTGAGACCCAGAGCATCGAGAGTTTCGGTAGCCATATCTTATTCCTCCTCTTTAAAGTTTTGGAGATAGAGCTTTGGCGCTGCCGTCTTTTGTGGTATAGCCTTACCCAACCAGCGCCTCGATCTCCGCATATATTTCTTCGGTGGTGAAGTGCCTGCTCTTTAGCGCGCGGCTGGGGCAAGCCGCCGCGCACGTGCCGCAGCCTTTGCATAGGGCCTGGTTAACCGCGGCCACCTTCCGCTCGCCATCCCAACCGAGCGCCCCGTAAGGACAGAGGGCGATGCAGATGCCGCAGCCGCCGCAGCGTTCAGGGTCGACCGTTACCGTCGTGGCTTCGAGTTCGAGCTTCTTGCCCGGAACGAGGGCGGCCAGGATCGCTCCCGCCGCCGCGGCACCCTGAGCGACGGACTCCTCGATGTTTTTCGGTCCCTGGGCGCAACCGGCGATATACACCCCTTCGGTGGTCGTAGCTACAGGCCCAAGCTTGGTATGGCTCTCGCTGAGGAACCCCCCCTTTCCTTGCGGCAGAGATAGCACGCTGGCGATTGCGGCCGTTCCTTGCGACGCCACCATCGCGGGGCAGAGGACGACCATCTCGGTTAAGAGTTTGTTTTTGGTTCCGGACGGATCTTGGTAAGTGATAGCGATTTGGTCACGTTCCCGCTTCACTTTTATGGTCTGCGGGGATAAAACCCGGAGGGCGCAGGTCTTGCCTTTGAAGGTGTCGAAGAGGGTGTGGTTGTTTTTCCCCGGGAGACACCAGTCAGTGTAGAGATGAAAGACGCTCGCTTTCGGAAGTTTCTTTTTGATGAGGTGATTGAACTTTGTGGCGTAAAGGCAACATACTGCGGAGCAGTAAGCGTGCTCCTTTTTGTTGCGGCTCCCTACGCAGTGAATGATGGCCACGGATTTCGGTTTCTTGCCGTTTTGCCGGATAATTTTGCCCTCTGTCGGACCGGTTGCGGCGAGTAGGCGCTCAAATTCAAGGCTGGTAAAGACGTCCGGGATCTTGCCGTAGCCGTAGGCCGGGAGGGCGGTCGGGTCGCAGAGGTCAAAACCGGTGGCTACAACTATTGCCCCTACGTTCCGCTCAACGGTCAACTCCCGGTCGTCATAATCAATCGCGCCAAAGGGGCAGACCTCCTGGCAGCGGGTGCACTCTTCCCCTCTGAACCGCAGGCAGTTCTGCCGGTCAATTACCGGAACGTTGGGAAGGGTTCCGGCGAAGGGTGTAAAAATCGCCCTGCGGTTGTTGAGGCCGAAGTTGAACTCGTTTTTGGCGCTAACGGGACACGCTTCAAAACAGGCGCCGCAGCCGATGCATTTATCTGCGGCCACGTAGCGCGGGTGTTTTCTAATTTTTACGGTGAAGTTACCGATGAACCCGAGGACTTCCTGAACCTCGCTTAGGGTGAAGAGCTCGATGTTTTCGTGGTGGAGCACTTCGTCCATCTTGGGTTCTAACATGCAGGTGGCGCATTCGAGATTGGGGAAAACCTCTTCGTAAAGAACTGCTTTGCCACCGATGAAAGGGTTTTTCTCTACCAGGTAAACTTTCCGTCCGGCCCGGGCAAGCATTAACGCCGCCTCCATTCCCGCCGGGCCGGCGCCGATGACGAGGGCGTTAGGGTTGCACTCGATTTCCTGTTTGGGTAGCGGTTCGTGGAGGGGGATCCTCTGTAGGGCGGCCTTGAGATATGACTTAGCCTTCGCCGTAGCCTCATCCGGGTCGGCGGTGACCCACGCTACCTGCTCGCGGATGTTCGCCATTTGTAAGAGATACGGGTTGAGCCCGTTTGCGGCGAGGACCTTGCGGAAGGTATGCTCGTGTTCTTTGGGGGAACAGGCGGCGATCACGATCCGGTCCGGTTGCTCCTTTTGGATGTCCTCACTAAGGAAGGCTTTCCCTTCTTCGGAGCAGAGCAGGCTGTGGACTTTGGCGTAGGCGACCCCTGGGAACTGCGTGGCGAAGCGCGCTACTTCTTCCACGTCAACGACATCGGAAATATTCGTTACGCAACTGCAGATGTAGACCCCGATCCTTCCGGTCATAGACTTGCCCCCCATCCTGACCCGTAAGTAGCTTGCTTGTTCTTTATTTCGGATATCGATGGAGGGACTTTACATGTGCCGGTAAAATATCCCCGGCAGATAAGGTTGAGTGAGGAAGATTTATGGTAAAATGTTGGGAAAGGCAGCTTTAACTTCGGAAAGGGGATGAGGTTATGAAAGACTTGAAAGGGACTCGGACCGAGAAGAACCTCTGGGCCGCTTTTGCCGGCGAATCGCAGGCGCGCAACAAGTACACCTATTTCGCTAGTCAGGCGCGCAAAGAGGGCTACGAGCAAATCGCGGCGGTTTTCCAGGAGACGGCGGACAACGAGAAGGAGCACGCCAAGCGCATCCTGAAATTCTTGCAGGGCATCGGGACGACGGCGGAAAATCTCCAAGCCGCGGCCGAAGGCGAAAACTACGAATGGACGGCGATGTATCCCGAGTTTGCGCGGGTGGCGGAGGAAGAAGGTTTTCCGGAGATCGCGGCTGTGCTCCGGAAGATTGCGGCGGCAGAGCAGCACCACGAGGCGCGTTTCCGAGCGCTCCGCCGCAACCTCGAAGAGGGTAAGGTTTTCAAACGCGAGGGGGCGGTGTGCTGGAAGTGCCGCAACTGCGGCTACATCCACGAAGGACCGGAGGCGCCGGCGGTCTGTCCGGCCTGCGCGCACCCGCAGGCGTATTTTGAGCTGCTCTGCGAGAATTATTAAGTATAGTCTTAGCGGCTAAGCGCGCCGGGTGCCCGCTGCGCTACAGGCTTTCCGTACCGGGAGGCTCTTCCGGGCAGACGGACAGCGTTTGGGGCGCGCTTAGCTTCCGGGCGAAGGTGAGGAAGCCGGTGTGCCCCACCATCCGGTGGTGCGGGCGCACGCTGCGCCCGGCGATATGCCAGTCACGCACCAAGACCTCGATGGTTTCTACCAGTGCGTAGTTGCCGGTGCCCTTGAGGGCGTTAACAAAAGCGTCTGCTTGGGTGATCGAGGGCACGTAGGCCGAGACGATGCCGCCCGGGGCGAGGGACTTCTGGAGAGTTTCTATAACCCGCCACGGTTCCGGGACGTCGAGGAGCACGCGGTCGAAGCCCTCTTCTTCGATAGGTTGGTAAATGTCGCCGCGCTTTAAGGTTAGCTGCGGCGTTGCGCCGAGGAACTCCCGGAGGTTCTGGGCGGCGTGGTCGAGCATATCCTGGCGGACGTCGTAGGCAACAATCGCGCCGCCGGCTCCTATCTGGCGCGCCACCGCTAGGAGCAGGGCCCCGCTGCCGACGCCTCCTATGAGGACCTTGGCGCCGGGGAAAATATCCGCCCAGAGCAGGATGATACCGGTGTCTTTGGGGTAGATGATACCGCTGATGCGCGGCATGTTCATCGTGAAATCGGTCAGCGTCGGGTAGAAAACGTAAAACTTTGCCCCGCGGGAAGAGGTAACGACGGCGCCGGGCGCCGCGCCGATAACCGTATCGTGGACCACGTACCCCCGGTGGGAGTGAAATCTCCCGCCCGGGACGAGCCGTTGCAAGTAGGCCCGGCCTTCCTGGTCGATAAAGGCAACCAGCTCTCCTGCTTGAAAAGTCATGTTTCACCCCGGTTAGGTTAAATTTAGGATAAAGTTTACCATAAAGCACCCCGTAAAGCCAGCAGGCGGGTTCCAAAAGAAAAGAAGGCTCTTTTAAAGGTCTTGGCCGGGACGCCTTGCCCGGGGGTGAGGCAACGACTTATAATTGAAGGGAAAACCGAAAAATTTTACAGGAGGACGCCTATGTACTATCCTTTGTTTGATGTCTGCCCGGTGCCGGCGCTTAAACCCAATATCATTTCCCTGCTCCAGGACCGCGAACTTGCTCCCGGTGAAGAGATTACCCTAGGAGAGTTCCGGAGCCAACCGCTGGTTGTGGCCTTCAGAGCAAAAAGCAACGGGCGCTTTATCCTTTTTCTCGAAGAGCACCGCGACGGGGAGTGGGTAATAGCCGATAAAAGCGCTTGTTACGAGGGGGTTACCGTCTGGCAGTGCCTCTTGAAGAACCCGGTTTTCCGGCTCCGCGTTAAAAACCCGCCGCAGCGTCCCGTAACGCTAAGCCTGGATATGAATCTTTTCGAACTGCTGCCTAGAGAAGAGAATGAGCAAAGCGCGGGTGGAAAGAGTGAATGAGGGTCAGGTAGTGGCCGTTTGTATTAGCCGCGAACGGGGCACGGCCAAGGAGAATGTGGGTGAGGGCTTCTTCGAGGAGAATTACGGCCTGCGTGGTGACGCCCATGCGGGGACGTCCCGGCAGGTGAGCCTGCTGATGGAGGAAAGCGTTCTCCGGGTGGCCCAGGAAACAGGAGTTCCGGCGCAGGCCGGGGATTTTGCGGAGAATATCCTTACCCGCGGCATTGACCTCCGGGGACTGCGGCCCGGCGACCGGCTGCAAGTAGGGGAGGGTGTTCTGGAAGTGGTCCAGATCGGGAAGGAAGTCAAGCCCCATCACTATTCCTTCCACGGGCTGCGGCTACTCCCAAGTGAAGGGGTTTTTGGCCGGGTGGTGCGGGGTGGCCGGGTCCGGGCGGGTGACCCGGTGCGGGTCTTGCCGTGAACCAACGCGGGGCGAATGGCTTCCATGGCGGGGCGGCAGGCTATTGCGTGGATAGGCACGAGCGGTTACAGCTACCCGCACTGGCGGGGGACTTTTTACCCGCCGGAGCTGCCTGCCCGCGAGCAGTTACGTTTTTACGCCACGGTTTTTAACACCGTCGAACTTAACGTCACGTTTTACCGCCTTCCCCGGGAAAGCACCCTGAAAACCTGGTACCAGATTTCACCGCCTGGTTTTTCTTTTACCTTAAAGGGAAGCCGTCTCATTACCCACCAGAAGCGGTTAAGCGATGTGGCCGCGACGGTGGCCCTTTTTTTTACCCGCGCGGCGCTGCTCGGGGAAAAATTAGGCGTAGTTCTCTGGCAGCTACCGCCCGGGATGCGCGCCGACCGGAAGCGCCTGGAAGAGTTTTGCGGGTTGCTGCAGGAAAACCCGGTGGCGAAGACGACCCGTCACGCTTTCGAGTTTCGCCACCCAACGTGGTTTGCCCCCGAAATTTACGATGTTCTGCGCGCTTACGGGTACGCCCTCTGTACCGCTGACGCGCCGCGCTGGCCCTGCGTCGAGGCGATCACGACCAATTTCGCTTACTATCGCTTTCACGGGCACGAGCGCCTTTACGCTTCTTCCTACCCACGGGAGGTGCTGGCGGTCTGGGCGGAAAAGATGGCGGCACACCTCGCTGCGGGCCGGGACGTTTACGCCTACTTCAACAACGACGCCGGCAGTTATGCCGTGGCTAACGCGCGAGAGCTTAAAGAGCTGCTGGCCGGTATGCTTTTACGGCGATAGGATTACCTGGTCCGTCTACCAAGAAAGGGAGTCGCCAATGTTAGGGGATGGCAACCTGAAAGAAGAACTGGCAACGCAACCCCTTGCGGCCCGTTTTAGGCCCCGGACCCTGAAGGAATTCGTCGGGCAGCGCCACCTGCTCGCCGAAGGAAAGCTCCTTTACCGGGCGATAAAAGCCGGGCGGCTGGGCTCGGCCATTTTTTACGGGCCGCCGGGTACCGGCAAGACGGCGCTGGCTGAGATCGCCGCCCGAACGAGCGGCAGTCCTTTTGTGCGCTTAAACGCGGCGCTTACTACGGTGAAGGAGCTGCGGGAGGTGGCCGCGCGGGCCCAGCGGGAGGGGCGACCGGTGGTCTTGTGCCTCGACGAGATTCACCACCTGAACAAGCTCCAGCAGGACGCGCTGCTCCCCTTCGTCGAGGATGGCATCATTACCCTTATTGGCACCACTACCGAGAATCCCTACTTTGAGATTGTGGGGGCGCTCCGCTCCCGCGCTAAGATCTTCCGGTTTGAGCCGCTGACTGCTGAGGACCTCCGGATAATCCTGACCCGGGCGCTGGCGGATCCGGAGCGGGGGCTGGGGATGTATGCCGTGAGACTATTGCCTGAGGCGCTGGACCACTTGGCTAATGCTGCGGCCGGGGACGCCCGGGCGGCGCTCGGGGCGCTGGAGGTGGCGGTTCTGACCACCCCGCCGGGGCCAGACGGGGTCATCACCATCGATCTGCCGGCGGCGGCGGAGTGCATCCGCCAGCGGGCGCTGCAGTACGACAAGGCGGGCGATACGCACTACGATGTCGCTTCGGCCTTCATCAAGTCGATCCGGGGAAGTGATCCGGACGCGGCGCTGCACTACTTAGCCCGGATGGTGGCTGCCGGGGAAGATGTGAAGTTTATTGCGCGGCGGCTGGTCATCAGCGCCGCCGAAGATGTGGGCCTCGCCGACCCGCGGGCGTTACTGGTTGCCCAAGCGGCGGCGGACGCGGTGCAGTTCGTCGGGCTGCCGGAGGCGCGGATCATTTTGGCCGAAGCGGTGATCTACCTATCTCTAGCCCCGAAAAGTAACGCGGCCTACCGGGCGGTTGAGCAGGCGCTGGCGGACGTGGCGCAGAAAGAAACCGGCCCGGTGCCGCCGCACCTGCGGGACGCCAGTTACCGTGGCGCCAAATCCTTCGGCCACGGCGCCGGCTACAAGTACCCCCACGACTACCCCGGCGGTTTCGTCGCGCAGGACTACCTGCCGGCGGGGTTGCGCGGCACTATTTACTATGAACCTACGGACCGGGGCGCCGAGGCGGTTTTAAGGGAGCGACTGGAAAAACTGCGCCGGCTGCGGGAGGGGAAGAAAGGGTAGCTGGCTTTGGCGCTTATTGCCCGGGCGGGTTTGACAGGTTTTCGCTTTTTTCGCTATAATCGAGGGTGGGGGTGGACGGGTCCTGGTGGGCCTCCTGGTCTTCAAAACCAGCTGACGGGCCAAAAGTCCGTGGTGGGTTCGATTCCCACGCACTCCCGCCAGAGCGCGAATAAAAATTACCTTCACCGGGAAAACTCACCTTAAAAGGTGAGGAGGTGAAGGTTCTATGGAACGGATGGAGCACGGGGAGCGGATGGCCCTAGAGAATTTCCCCAAAGAGCTGGCGGCCAAGATAAGGGAAGGCAAGGCCGCAGGGCTTTCCGACGAGCAGCTTGTGGACGGGATTATTAATTTAGGTGACGTGCTGGCCAAGTTTGTGAAGCCCGATTCGCCGGAGGAGGCGCTGCTTAAGGAGATGTGGCGCATGGCTACGCCCGCGGAGAAGCGGACGATGGCGAGTTTGGTGCTGCGGCTCGGCTCAAAGGTGGTTCATTAAGTTTTAAAGGTTTTGATGTAAAATTAGGCGGGGCCCGCCGGGGGTAAAAGCGGCGGGCCCCGTTTTTGCGCGGCGTCAGGGTAGGAAACAACGAGCGTGGCGTATTTTGGTTTACCGGACGCCGTACAGGCTTAGGGTGGCGCTGACCACCCGTTTTTCGTACTCGCCCGGCACGCCGCGGCCGGCATCGGTGTGGCGGACGTAGAAGAGCCAGTGGCCGCCTGCCGTCAGGCGGATCGTTGCCCGGCCCTGGGCGTCGGTGGGAACGCGCAGCGGCCAGTCCCTTTTTTCGCTGAGACTCCAGTTGGCGCAGAGGAGCGCGCCAGGGAGCGGCCCGCCGCGGTAGCGCACCTGGAGGGCGACCTCGCTGCCGGCGCGGTAATCGCCGGGCGACAGGACGATCTCGAGCTCGTTCCCCAAGAAGCTGACGTCAGCTTGTTTGAAGAGGTCGCCGCAGGCGGCGCAAAAGTGGCCGACCTGCAGGTAAGTTTTGGCGTACTGGTAGTAACAGGCAGCCTCGCGGGCGTCCGGGTACTCCTTGCGCGTGCCGGGCTTGTAAAGCCCGCCTTTAGTCAACACTATGGGGCCTACGTCATTTTCAGCGACCAGCGCCCACAGCCCTTCCCGCTCCGGCACCAGCCGGACGAGGTGGTGGTCGTCGCCGTTTTCGGTGACCGGGAGGCTGATCTTTTCACCCCCCGGATCAACCGCCCAAGCCCTAAGCCGGTCGCGGGGGGCTACCCCGTCCGGGTGCATCGCGTGGCCGTAAAAGAGCCGGCAGCGCAGTTCACGGCCTTTGTGGCCGTGGCCGGCCTCCGGCAGGAGCCAGATCTCGTGTCCCTTTACTGCTTTTAAGAGCGTTGTCACCAGTGTCACCTCGGTTTTGAGAACTATTCTTCCGTTTTACCCGGCTCCCTAATCCATCGGTAGACCTACAGGCGTTTAGATAAAGAATACCACACTGGTAAGCTGTCGAAAAGGTGGATTTACCAGGGATAAAGGAGGAAGCCTTAACCGTTGTGGCGAATTGAAGCTTGAAATCAAGGGGAGGCGGCGCAGTTGCTGGCGGTGGTTAAAAGCGTGGCGCTTTACGGCCTGCAGGGGTATTTGGTGCGGGTGGAAGTTGATGTCGGCGGGGGATTGCCTGCCTTTGAGATTGTGGGGCTTCCAGATGCGGCCGTCCGCGAGGCGCGCGACAGAGTGCGGGCGGCGCTGAAAAATGCCGGATTTACGTTTCCGCTCGGGCGGATTACGGTCAACCTGGCCCCGGCCGATATCCGTAAGGAGGGACCGGGTTACGATCTCGCGCTGGCCGCCGGCATCCTGGCGGCGACGGGGCAGGTGCCGGCCCAAGCCGCGGCCCGGTTTGTCTATTTTGGCGAACTCTCGCTCGACGGCACGGTGCGGGGGGTCTGCGGGGTGCTGCCGGCGGTGGCGGCTGCGGTGGACTACGGGGAAAACGAGGTAGTGGTGGCGGCAGCAAATGCCCACGAGGCGGCGCTGGTGGCGGGGGCCACGGTTTATCCCGTGGAAAATCTGCAGGAGCTGGCGCAGTTTCTCGCTGGGGAGCGAGAGCTCCCGCAGCCGTGCAGGGTTGACCTGGCGGCGGGTGAACCCCGGAAAGCGACGCTTGATTTTAGTGAGGTTAGGGGCCAGCTTTATGCTAAGCGGGCGCTTGAAGTGGCGGCGGCTGGCGGGCACAACGTTCTCATGATCGGCACGCCGGGAACGGGCAAGACGATGCTGGCGCGGCGGTTGCCTACCATTTTACCGGCGATGACTTTCGCGGAGGCGCTCGAGGTGACAAAAATCCACAGCCTGGCGGGCCTTTTACCTCCGGGCGAGCCGCTTTTGCGGGAGCGACCCTTCCGCGCGCCCCACCACACCGCTTCGCCAGCGGCGCTTGTCGGGGGCGGCCGCTATCCCCGCCCGGGGGAAGTGAGCCTCGCCCACCACGGCGTTCTTTTTCTCGACGAATTCCCCGAGTTTTCTAAGGAAGCGCTCGAGGCCCTGCGCCAGCCGCTGGAGGACGGGATCGTGACTGTTTCGCGCGCGGCAGCCGCGGTTTCCTTTCCCGCGCGGATCATGCTGGTTGCTGCTGCCAACCCCTGCCCGTGCGGTTATCAAGGGGACCAGGAGAAAGAGTGCACCTGCTCGCCGGCGCAACTGCAGCGCTACCGGAGCCGTCTTTCCGGGCCGCTGCTCGACCGGATCGATATCTGCATCACCGTCCCGCGGGTCCGGTTTGAAGAGCTGGCCGGCGAACCGGCTGGGGAAAGCTCGGCGGCGGTGCGCCAGCGCGTGGAGGGGGCAAGGGCGGTCCAGCGGGAGCGTTTCCGGGGCACGCCGGTCACCTGTAACGCGGCGATGACGGGTGCTCAGGTGCGACGTTTCTGTGGCCCGACGCGGGAGGCGCAGCGGATGTTGCAGGCGGCTTTCCGGCAAATGGCGCTGAGTGCGCGCGCCTACGACCGGGTATTGAAAGTTGCCCGGACCATCGCGGACCTGGAAGGTGCCGAAGCGATCGGCACCGCGCACATCGCCGAGGCGCTGCAGTACCGGGAGCGCGAGGGGGCGGCTTTTTAGAGGCGGATTCCGGGGCCACAGGCACCTCTTTACGGGTAGCTACCGGTTCAGAAACAGCGGTGCCGCAACTTTTTTTAAAACGCGTTCTCGATGTGCTCGAGGTCTTTCATTTCCCCGCTTTCCCGGTCGAACTGCACGGCGACGACGTCGAAGCGGCAGGGGCTGCCCCGGCGCCACTCGTTGGCCAAGTAGTAGCGCGCCACTTCCCGGAGTTTCTGCTGTTTTTTGTAGCCGACGCTTTCCTGAGGGGTGCCGAAGTGCAGGGAGGATTTGGCCCGGACCTCGACGAAGACGAGGGTGCCCTGGTCTATGGCGATGAGGTCGATTTCGCCGTAGCGGCAGCGGTAGTTCCGGGCGAGAATCTGGTAGCCCTTGCGCTTGAGGTACGCGGCGGCCAAAGCTTCCGCTTCGGCGCCGCGGCGTCGCCTCGCGTCAGGCATAACCGCCCGGTCCTCCGAGCAGGGCTTTCACCGGGCCGAAGCTCCGCCGGTGGTGGGGGGAGGGGCCGTACCGCTGGAGCATGGCGAGGTGTTCGCGGGTGGGGTAGCCCTTGTGCCGGGCGAAGCCGTACTGGGGAAACTCCCGGTCGAGCGCGACCATTAGCCGGTCGCGCGTCACTTTGGCGATGATCGAGGCCGCGGCCACCGCCGCCACCTGCGCGTCGCCGCGGACTACGCCCGTCTGGGGCAGGGGGAGGCGGGGGATGGGACGCCCGTCCACCACTACGTGGTCGGGCTTAAGGGGAAGGCCGGCGAGTGCCCGGCGCATCGCTAAGAAAGAGGCCTGGAGGATGTTTAGGGCGTCGATCTCGGCGACGGAGGCCAGGCCCACCGCCCAGGCGCGGGCACAAGTGCAGATCTGCGCTGCCAGACGTTCCCGCTGCGCGGCGCTGAGGCGCTTGGAGTCGTCAAGTCCTGGCAGGTCCACCTCTTCCGGCAGGATTACCGCTGCGGCTACCACCGGGCCGGCCAGCGGTCCCCGGCCAGCCTCATCCACGCCGGCGATCAGCGCGCAGCCGCGCCGCCGCAGGTCCTGCTCAAAAAAGAAAAGGGCTTCGTAGCGCGCTTTTTCTTCAGCGGGCGTGCCCCGGCAAAGTAACTCCCGGGCATCTTCCGAAAAGGTTACCGTGTATTGCGGAAACATCGGCATCCTCCAACCTGCGGGGCCTTATAGAAACGGCCTGCGGCTTTATTCCGGCGCCCTTGAATTTTTATCAAACCGGACATTTATCCAGGGTAAACCTGCCGAGCCGGCCCTCCCGGAACTCTTTCAGGAGCGCCACCGCCGCCTTAAAGCGGTCCACCCGGCCCCCGGCGACCACCAGCCCGCGCTTCAGCCCGATCGTTTCCAAGAGCATATGGCTGTCGGCCGGCAGCGCCGCCAATTGGTAGCGGCGCTTGAGCACCCCCGGGTATTCGGCACGGATCCAGTCGAGAAGCCAGAGGGCGACTGCCTCGCAGTCGATCGCTTCTTCTTTCAGCGCTCCGGTGGCCGCGAGCTTGAGTGCCACTTCCCGGTCGTCAAAGCGGGGCCAAAGGACGCCGGGCGTGTCGAGCAGCTCGATTCCCGGAGCAACGCGGATCCACTGCTTGCCACGCGTCACGCCGGGCCGGGCGCCGGTGGCCGCCGCCTTTTGGCCGGCGAGCCGGTTGATGAAGGTGGATTTACCGACGTTCGGGATGCCGACGACCATACCTCTGATAGTCCCGGTGCGCCCGGGTGCGGCCGCCTCCCGCACGGCGCGCGGGATTTTGCCAAAACCGCGCCCGGTGAAGGAGTCGAGCTGCACCACGGGCGTGCCTTCGGCAACTAACCTCTCGGCCCAGAGGCGGGTTTCGGCGGGGTCGGCGAGGTCGGTCTTATTCAGGATCACCACCCGGGGCTTGCCGGCAAGGAGCGCGGCGATGTCGGGGTTGCGGCTGGAGCGGGGAATGCGGGCGTCAAGTAGTTCGAAGATGACGTGAACGAGCTTGAGGGATTCCCTGATGAGCTTCCGGGCTTTGGCCATGTGGCCCGGATACCAGTGAATATCCATCGGCCCTCTTCCTTAAGCGGTTCAGTGGATTACTTTAATGTGGTCCGGTGGCCAGTAGACGAGCACCGCTTTCCCGATAATCAACCGCCGGTCCAGAAAGCCCCACACTCGGCTGTCCTCGCTGTTCATCCGGTTATCACCGAGCATAAAGTAGCAGCCTTCGGGGACCTTCACCGGACCAAAGTCGGCAAAATAGGTACCCGGCGGCAGGTAGGGTTCAGGAACCTCCTGCCCGTTGATAAAAAGTTTGCCGTCGGCCAGCGTTACCGTTTCGCCGCCAAGACCGATCAGCCGCTTGATGTAGGTTTTCTTCGGGTTGTGGGGGTAGTGAAAAACGATGATGTCACCCCGCTGGGGAGGGTGGAACCGGTAGGAGAGTTTAGAGACGATGATCCGGTCTCCCCGGTAAAGCGTCGGCATCATCGAGCCGGAAGGAATGTAAAAGGGCTGAAAAATAAAGGCCCGGATGACGACGGCTAAAACGATCGCGATGATGAGCGACTCGAGGATGTCCCCCAGGAAGCCAGATTCTCCCCTTGGTTTCAGCGCCAGAACCCCCCGTTATGATATCGGTAATCGCTTTTGAGCGGCGGTTGCAAGCAAAAGGGGCCCTTTTTACTTCTTTCCGGGCCCCGTTTTCTATCGCCGTTCTTCGATACGTGCAGCTTTGCCGCGTAATTTCCGCAGGTAGTAAAGACGGGCGCGCCGTACCTTACCGCGCCGGACCACCTCGATGCGGTCAATCCGCGGCGAGCGCAGCGGGAAGATGCGCTCAACGCCCACGCCGTAGGAGACGCGCCGGACGGTGAAGGTCTCGTCGAGCCCGCCCCCACGGCGCCGGATGACTACGCCTTCAAATACCTGGATCCTTTCCCGGCCGCCTTCTACTACCTTGACGTGGACGCGTACGGTATCTCCCGGCCGGAAATCAGGGATCTCCTTCGTTAGATGCGCTTCGTTAGCAAACAACTCCTGAATATGGGTCATTTTCGGTTCCTCGCTTCCCTTCCGTAAAAATGGTTTTCCCCGCACGGAAACCAGGAAAAATTATACCACGGGTTCCTGCCGGCCGCAATAATTTAGTCGCCGAGATTTAGACGGTTAAGGTGGGTGGCGAGTTCCTTGAGAAAACGCCTATCGTCGGCGGTCAGGGCCGCCGTGGCGAGAAGGTCTGGGCGCCGGACGAGGGTGCGCAGCAGCGCTTCCTCGCGCCGCCAGCGGGCTATCCGGGCGTGGTGGCCGCTTAAGAGCACCTCCGGCACCGCTGCGCCGCGGAATTCCCGGGGGCGCGTGTAGTGCGGGTGCTCCAGAAGACCGGTGGCGAAAGAGTCCGTCACGGGTGACGTTTCTTCACCCAGGACGCCCGGAATAAGGCGGGAAACGGCGTCCACCACCACCATCGCCGGCAGCTCTCCGCCGGTCAGCACGTAATCGCCAATGGAGATTTCGCCGGTGGTGTATGCTCTCACCCGCTCGTCTATTCCTTCGTAGTGGCCGCAGACGAGGACAATATGCTCCTCCTCCGCCAGCTCGGCCGCCAGCCGCTGGGTAAACGGCTCGCCCTGGGGGCAGAGCAGGATTACCGGGCCCATATCGCCCCCGCGCTTTTCCCGCACTGCTTCGAGAGCCAAGACGACAGGTTCGGGCTCCATGACCATTCCGGCGCCGCCGCCGTAAGGGGCATCGTCCACGGTGCGGTGTTTGTTCCGTGCGTAATCCCGGATGTTGATTAAGTTTACCGTCAACAGGTCCCGCTCAATTGCCCGCTTGATAATGCTGGCAGAGAAGGGGCCGGTAAACATCTCCGGGAAGAGGGTGAGGATATCGAATTGCATTTTCCGTCGCTTCACCCCCTATCATTGCTGAACCGCGAGCGCCAGACGCTCATAAAAGTCCTTCCGGCAGCCGGACCACCATCTTCCCCTCCTGAAGATCGATTTTCCGGACTACCGCCTTCAGGGCGGGGATCAGGATCTCTCTGCCGCTAGGTGTCTGGACGCTGTAAACGTCATTCGCGCCGGTCGCCAGAACCGCGCTCACTTCGCCGAGGAAGGCTCCTTCCTCCGACCAGACCTTGAGTCCTATGATTTCAAAAACGTAGTAACGGCCTGGCGGGAGCGGTACCGTTTCCCCGCGGGGCACCTGAATGAGGGCCCCCCGGAGGGCCGCCGCGTCGTCCATGGTATCGATGCCGGCGAGCTTGACGATGACAAACCTTTTGTGCTCCCGTGCTTCCTCAACCACGTAAGACTTTCTTTCGCCCTTCCTTAACAGGATCAGCTTTTCCATCCGGAGGAAACGCTCCGGGAAGTCGGTCAGGGGGAGAATGCGAACGGCCCCCCGGCATCCGTGGGGGGCCACAATTTCGCCTACGGTAATGAACTCCTCCTTTACCGGTTCAACCCTGCTCCCTGAGCGCGATAACCTTTCCTTCTTCAATTACGATCTCCACCGGGTTGAGGCGTTTTGCATCGTCGCCTATTCCTATTTCCACCAGGCTTTCGGTGCGTCCCTGGATGATTTCCGCACCGGGAGGAAGTTGTTTCAGGGCCTCGTACTGGTGCTGCAGCCGCTGTTTTTCCGCCACCTTTTCCCGGCGCACCCTTTCGAGCTGTTCGATTTCGGCGGGGACCGGGCGGCCTTTCTTTTCGGCGTGCAGCCGTTTGGCCTGGAATTCGACCCGCTGCACTTCGCGGTCTGCTTCTTCGATTGCCGCGGCGAGCCTGGCCAGGAGAAACTCCTTGTATTTTTCGGTTACCCGCGCTTTGATGATCACCGGCCGGGTAACGGTTATCCGGTCCATGTCGTTCACCAGGTGTTTAAAGAATCTCGAGGACTACTTTTTTGCGGGACTTGGCCGCCGCAGCCTTTACCATTTGCCGGAGCGCACGGGCAATCCGGCCGTGCTTCCCGATTACCTTCCCCGTATCTTCGGCGGCCACCCGCAGCTCGATCACGACAGACTGTTCTTTTTCGATGAGCTTGACATCCACCTCTTCTGGCTTATCGACCAGGGCTTTGGCCAGAATCTCGACGAGTTCCTTCATTAGCGTCTTAGCCCCCTATTAGTCCGGCCCTTCCCCCGCTTACAGGATTCCGGTTCGCGCTAACAGTGCCCGCACGGTATCGGTCGGCTGCGCGCCGCGGGCAAGCCACTCCCGGGCCCGGGCTTCGTCGATCTTGAGTTCGGCCGGGTCGGCAACCGGGTTATAATAGCCGATCTCTTCGATAAAACGGCCGTCTCGCGGCGAACGGGCGTCCGCTACCACGATCCGGTAACGGGGCTGCTTCTTGGCGCCTATTCTTTTCAGTCTGATTTTAACGGCCAACCGTTTCACCTCCTTCCGTCGGTATTGTCTCACATGAAAGGGAATCGTCCGAGTTTAGCGCCCTTCTTGAAACCCTTCTCGAAAGACGTAAGCTGGCGGACCAGCTTCTTTGTCTGCTCGAATTGTTTCAACAGCCGGTTCACGTCCTGGACCGTCAGGCCGCAGCCGCGGGCGATCCGGCGCCGTCGGCTCCCGTCGATGATCTCGGGGTGGCGTCGTTCCTCCGGGGTCATCGAGTTGATGATGGCTTCCGCCCACACCAGCTCCCGCTCGTCGAACTGGAACTCCTCCCGCAGCTTTTTCATGCCGCCGAAGCCAGGGAGCATGCTGAGAATGTGCTCCAGGGGTCCCATTTTCTTGAACTGGCGGAGCTGGGTAAGGAAATCCTCCAGGTTGAAGTCGGCGCTCTTGATCCGCTTCTGCATCTCCACGGCCTGCTGGGCGTCCAAGGTTGTCTGCGCCTTTTCAATGAGGGTGAGGATGTCGCCCATGCCCAGGATCCGGTCCGCCATCCGGTCGGGGTGGAAAAGCTCAAGCATATCGAGCTTCTCGCCGACGCCGGCGAACTTAATGGGGCAGCCCGTCACCGCGCGAATGGAAAGGGCTGCGCCACCCCGCGTATCGCCGTCGAGCTTGGTTAAAACCACCCCGTCGAGCCCCAAGCGCTGGTGGAAGGTTTCGGCAACCCGCACGGCGTCCTGCCCGGTCATCGCGTCCACCACTAACAGGATTTCGTGGGGTTTGACCGCGGCTTTGAGCCGCTCCAGTTCCGTCATCAGCTCTTCGTTGATGTGCAGGCGCCCCGCCGTATCGATAATAACGGGGTCGTAGCCCTTCTTGCCTGCTTCCTCAACCGCGCCCACCGCGATGGCCACCGGATCCCCTTCCCGGGAAAAAACGGGCACCTGGATCTGCTCGCCGAGGACTTGAAGCTGCTTAATGGCGGCGGGCCGGTAGATGTCGGCGGCGACTAAAAGCGGCCGGCGCCCCTGTTTTTTGAGGAAGAGGCTGAGCTTCGCGGCGGTGGTTGTTTTACCCGAGCCCTGGAGACCCACCATCATGATCACCGTGGGGGGCTTGGCGGCGGTATTGAGTCGCGCGTCCTGACCGCCCATAAGCGCGGTCAGCTCTTCCCGGACGATCTTGATCACCTGGTGGGCGGGGTTGAGATTGGCCAGGATCTCCTGTCCTACCGCCCGCTCCCGGACACGCGCAACGAAGTCTTTGACCACTTTAAAGTTAACGTCGGCCTCCAGAAGCGCCACCCGGACCTCTTTCAGCGCCGCGTTAACGTCTTCTTCCGTCAACTTTCCCTTGCTTTTCAGCTTCTTGAAGACCTCGTGCAGCTTTTCCGTAAGACTTGTAAACATCCGCGGCTTGGTCCCCCCTTTCGTCAGGCCAAGAAACCGCCAAATTCTACTTTAGTGCAGAATACAGGTTGATTTTACTGAAAGCGCTTCTTGCTGTCAAGCAAAGGCCGGCCGCCTGCCAAATTTTAAGAGGATTTTCTTGCGCGGCGGCGAAGAGATAGTCTGCCGGACGCAAAGTTTTTCCGGGAATCTTCCGTCCGGACCCGGGCGAAAGAAGGAGGAGAACGGTTTTGGCGGGGAAAAACGGCTTTATCACGCTTGAAGAAGCATTATCCTTGGACCGCGACCAGGTGCGCGCGCTCCACCAGGAATACCTCAACGCCGGCCTCGTGACGCTGCTCAAGCTCTTGGATTTCGATAGACGGTTCGTCCGCGCCGAAGGGGTGCGCCTCTGGGATAGCGAGGGGCGCGAGTACCTCGACTTCTTAGGTGGTTACGGGTCGCTTAACACCGGGCACAACCACCCGCGGGTCATTGCCGCCGTAGAGGCGGTGCGGCAACTGCCGAATTTGCTGCAGGCGTCGTTATCACCCTTGGCGGGCGCGCTGGCGAAAAACCTGGCCGCGGTCGCTCCCGGGGACCTCAAGCGCTCCTTTTTCTGCAACAGCGGTGCCGAGGCGGTGGAGGGGGCGGTGAAGCTGGCCCGCATCGCCACCGGCCGGACCAAGCTGATTTATACGGAAAATTCTTTCCACGGGAAGACGATGGGGGCGTTGTCGGTTACCGGCCGGCACAAGTACCAGGAGCCCTTCCGGCCTTTAGTTGCCGCCTGCCAGGCAATCCCCTACAACGACCTCGCGGCGCTTGAGGAAGCGCTCCATCCGAAGGACGCGGCGGCTTTTATCGTCGAGCCGATCCAGGGCGAGGGCGGGATCAACGTCCCGGCGCCGGGCTACCTGAAGGAGGCGAAGCGCCTCTGTGCCAAGCACGGCACGCTCTTCATCGCGGATGAGATCCAGACGGGCCTCGGCCGCACGGGGAGGATGTTTGCGTGCGAACACGAAGGGGTGGAGCCCGACATCCTCTGCCTGGCGAAGTCGCTCGGCGGCGGGGTGATGCCCATCGGCGCCTACATCGCCACGGATGCCGCCTGGAAGAAGGCCTACGGCTCGCTCGACCGGGCGCTTTTACACACCTCTACCTTCGGCGGCAACGCTTGGGCCTGCGCTGCAGCCATCGCGGCGCTTGCGGTGATCATCGAAGAGGACCTGCCGCGTCAGGCTGCCGAAAAAGGGGACTACCTGCTCCGGAAGCTCGGGGAGCTCAAGGCGACTTCGCCACTTATTAGCGATGTGCGCGGCAGAGGGCTTTTGATCGGGGTTGAGTTTGCGGAGAAGAAAAAGGGGTTTGCCCATAAGTTCGCCTTCGGTCTGCTGGATAAGCTTGCGGAGGAGTATCTCGGGAGCCTCGTCGCCGGTGAGCTTTTGAACCGCCACCGGGTGCTCACGGCCTATACCCTGAATAACCCCAACGTCATCCGGCTCGAACCGCCTCTTGGCGTAGGCTTTGCGGAAATCGATTACGTTCTCGGTGCGCTGGCCGAGATCTTAGAGCGTAACCGGAGTTTTTTAGGCCTTGCGGTTTCCGGGGTAAAAAGCACCCTGCGCATCCGGGGGAAGGCGGAGGAAAAACGTTAGGCACCGGTGGCGCAATGCAGGCGGCGGACGGTAAGCGGGGGCGAGAAATCGCCCCCTTAAGTTTTGTCTGCGAGGCTCAAGTTTGCCGTAGAGAAACCGATATTGCTAAAAAGCGAAGATCTTTTTTGGGGGGATGTGGGTTGCTGAACCGCTTTATCCAGGGCCGGTCGCGGATTCTCGTCCTAACAACGCTCGTTTTAACTCTGGTTGCGGTCTTTCTGGTGGCTTACGAGTTTGTTACCGCGCGGCATCTGCTCCGCCAGGAGGAGCAAAACCGGTACGCATCGCTTAGGGTTATGGTCGAAAACAAGTTAGAGGATGTCCTCGCCACGGCCCGGGTAGGCGTTTTGAGCGTCGCGCGCAACCCCGAGATCCAGGCGGCCTTCGCCCGCAGGGACAGGGAAAAGCTTCTGGCTCTCAGCCGGCCGATTTACGAGCAGATTAAGAAGGAAGGGATTGAGCAGTTTCACTACCATCTGCCGCCGGCCACTTCTTTCCTCCGGGTCCAGTCCCCGCAGAAGTACGGCGACGACCTCTCTTCTTTTCGCCGTACGGTGGTGCAGGCCAACGCGACGCGGCAGATCGTGGAAGGGATCGAGGAAGGGGCGGAAGCGGTTTCTTTCCGGGTGGTGGTACCGGTCTTTCACGGACAGAAACATATCGGGAGCGTAGAGTACGGTTTTGAGCTTGACGACTGCATTGTAAGCGAGCTGGCAAAGAAATTCGGCGGCTTCTGGTACGCTTACCGGGCGCCGCGGGGCGGTTTGCCGGGCACTCTCTTGGCTGCGGCGGGGCCCAAAGATGACTATCCGGTGCCTGAAGCTTCTGTAGAAGAGGCACTAGCGGAGAACAAGATGGTGGTAGGCTACCCGCAGGGTGGCCGGTACGCGGCGCTGATCATCCCCCTGCGCGACTACGCCGGTCAACCGGTCGCTTACATTAAAGGCGTTCTCGATAGGCAGGAAATTATCGCCAAGACGAACGGCATGCTGGCGAAGAGCCTCATCCTCCTCGTGTTGATTGTAGCGGCCGGTGCGGCGGTCATCTACTTCCTGCTCCGTAAAGACCTTCTGCGCCCCATCGGCGTGCTGGAGGAAGCAATCCGGGTGGCTGGTACAGGCGACTTCACGATTGAACCGGAAAAAGATTGCCGGGGAGAGATGGGGCGGCTTATTACCGGTTTTTACCAAATGGTGGGGGACATCAGGGCTGCCCTGAGCACCGTGAAAGCCAACACGGATGCCTTAGGCGAAGTGTCTGATCAGCTTTCCGAAAGCACGCGCCAGGTCTCCGAAGGCGTCTCGGAAACGACGGCCAACATTTCGGAGATTGCCAACACGGTGGCGCAGGTTTCCCAGAATATGCAGGACCTCTCGGTTAAGGCCGAGGAAACGAACCGGCTGGCGACCGAAGGGCAGCGGAAAATGGACCTCATTGAGGAGAAGATCGGGGCCGTTGCCGCTTCGGCCAGCCGGGTCGGCGCGGCGGTAAAGGAATTTAACGCGAGTGCGGTAGAGATCTCGCGCATCGTTGACCTGATCGACCAGATTGCCGAGCAGACTAATCTTTTAGCCCTCAACGCGGCCATCGAGGCGGCCAGGGCCGGGGAGCACGGGCGCGGCTTCGCGGTGGTGGCGGAGGAGGTTCGCCGGCTCGCCGAACAGTCGAGCAAATCGACCAAGGAGATCAACCAGTTGATCGCCCGGGTGCAGCAAGAGGCGCAGGCGGCCGTCGGCGCGATGGAGGAGGGCGAGAAGGCTACGGCAGCGAGCGTAGAAGCCGTGGCGGACGGGAAGGCTTCCTTCAACGGGATTCTTGAGCGGATCAGCGGCATGGCGGCCAGTGTGCAGCAGGTGGCCGCGGCGACCGAAGAGCTTTCCGCGGGGGTGCAGAACATCGTCGCCACCGCCGAAGAGGAAACGGCCACCCTCGAAGAGATTACCGCCGTTACCGACACGATGGCGGAGGTGGCAAAGGTCCTGCGGAGTGCAGTAGAGAAGTTCAAGGTGTGAGCAGCACACCGTTAACCGGGAAATGGTAGTAGTTGGGTGGGGCAGCGGCTCCACCCGCAACTTTTTCGGCGGCAGTTTAACGCATTTTGCCCCGGGCCAGCGAGGCGAAGATGCCGCCGGCGCAGAGCACCGCGAAAATCAGGAAGGCGCTCTTCACCGCGGCGAGGAAAGGCGCGTAGTAGGCAGAGGTTATCTGCACCTTGCCGATATACAGGGCAAAGACGAGCATGGTGATGCCCATACTGAACATCTGCCCGGTGAGGCGCATGGTACCAAGGGTTCCCGACGCTACACCGTAATACCGTTTTTCCACCGCGCTCATAACGGCGTTCGTATTGGGGGAGGAGAAAAGGGCGAAGCCAAGGCCGAGCAGGATGAGCACCGCAATGATGGCCCAGAAGGGGGTGCCGGCGCTTAAAAAGGCGAGCAGGAGAAGCCCGCAGGTGGTAAGAAGCATCCCCACGGAAGCAACGATGCGGGGTTCCGTGCGGTCGGAGAGGCGGCCGGCGAAAGGCGAGCAGAGGGCCATGACCGCCGGTTGCCAGACGAGGGTAGCTCCTGCGGCCTGAGCGGTAAGCCCTTTTAAATACTGCAGATAGAGGCTCAGCAAAAAGCCGACGGCAAAGGTGGCGCTGTAATTGATGAGCGCGGCCAGGTTCGAAAAAGTGAAGACGGTATTTTTGCGGAAGAGGGCCATATTTAAAAGCGGGCTTTGGGCCCTGAGCTCCCACCTAACGAAGAGGATGAGGCCCAATACCCCTGCAGCGATGAAGAGCATCCCCGCGACGGCAGGAAGCGCGGAGAAACCGTACATCAAAGCCGGAAGGGATAGGGCGTAGATAAACGCACCCGGCAGGTCAAACTTCTCGTCTCTGGCTTCGGCCCATTCCCCCTTCAGTTTCCACAACGCTAAGATCACCGCTCCTGCGCTCAGCAGCGTAACGGCGAGAAAAATGCTCCGCCAACCGAACTGGTGGACTAAGATTCCGCCCAGAACCGGCCCGAGGGAGAGGCCCGTATAGACGGCGGCCACGTTAATGCCGAGGGCCTTTCCTCTTTCCTGAGGCGGGTAGACGGAAGTGAGGATCGCCACGCCGGTACCGAAAATCATTGCCGCGCCCACACCCTGCAGGAGGCGCGCCGCGAGGAGGGTAAGGGTGGAGTTAGCGAGCGCGGAGAGAAGCGAGAAGAGCGCGAAAAGGGTGATACCGGTGAGGAAAATCCTTTTTCTACCGTAAATGTCCGCGATCCTGCCGAAGGGGACCAGAAACATGGCTGACGAGAGGAGAAAAGAGGCGGAAACCCAGCCTAAAAGGAGCGCGTTCATCGCGAACTCGCGCTGAATGGCGGGAAGGGCAATGTTAATCGCGGCACCCGTGAAGGGCGTGAGGAAAGAACTCACTGCGGCAACGGCCGAAGCCACCTTCTTGCTTGTCTCGTTCTTCTGGGTGGGGTGCTGCATCGTCCCTTCCTTTCGCGGCGGCGTTTCTAGAAAACCGCATCTCGTCTTATTTAAGGGGATTTTCGCTGTTCTGTCCCGATCTCCTCTTTTTCTCCCCCGGTCTGGAACCTGTAGTTTGCGTGATCTTGCTATACAGTATTACCGTACTCCCGGAATGTTCCCATTCGGATGGCCGTTGTTCAGCGAATTTTGTCGAAATTTTTTCTGAGAAAAAGAAGGAGTTTTTATGGGTCTGGCGAATATGTGGTGCTAAGTGGTTAAAAGTGGGGGACAGTCCCTCAGATGTTCATCGGGGAATACCTGCATACGGTCGACGCCAAAGGGCGCCTCTTCATCCCGGCCCGTTTCCGGGAGGGACTGGGAGAGCGTTTTGTGGTAACCCGGGGGCTCGACCGGTGCCTTTTTGGTTTCCCGCTCGCTGAATGGGGCAAATTAGAGGAGAGGCTGCGCCGCTTGCCTTTCGCCCGGGCGGACGTCCGCGCCTTCAGCCGGCTTTTTTTTGCGGGTGCCGCCGAGCTCGAGGTGGACAAACAGGGGCGCATTCTCATACCCGCAACCTTGCGGGATTACGCGGGCCTCGCTCGGGACGTAGTTATCCTGGGGGTTTCCTCAAGGGTTGAGTTCTGGGCGAAGGAGGAATGGGAGCGTTACAGCGCCCAGACCCAGGCGGCCTACGAGGAGATCGCGGAGAAGCTGGTCGATTTTGATTTTCCGGCTACAGACTAAGGGGTACTGACGGATGGAGTTTCGGCACCAGCCGGTAATGATAAAGGAAGTTGTGGCGCTCTTAGGCGTGAAGCCTGACGGGATATACGTCGATTGCACGGTCGGCGGGGGAGGCCACGCGGCGGCGATTCTCGGGCTCCTGGGCCCGCAGGGCCGGCTCATAGGCTTCGACCGGGATCCGGAGGCTCTGGCGGCGGCGCGGCTGCGTCTTGGGGCCGATCCGCGGGTGCAGCTTGTCCGGGCCGATTTCCGGAAACTCGCGGCGGTGCTTGCGGAACTGAATGTGCGTCAGGTTGACGGGATACTTTACGACCTCGGCGTTTCCTCCTACCAGTTCGATAATCCGGCCCGGGGTTTTACCTACTGGGAGGATGTGCCGCTCGATATGCGGATGGACCCGGAAGGGCCCGTGACGGCCGCCGACCTGGTTAACAGTCTGAGTGCCCGCGAGCTCGCGAAAATAATTGCCGAATACGGCGAGGAGCGGTGGGCTTCCCGCATTGCGGACTTTATTGTGGCGGAAAGGGAGCGCGGGCCGCTTAAAACGACGGGCCAGTTGGTAGAGGTGATCAAGAAGGCGGTGCCGGCAGGGGCGCGCCGGACGGGCCCCCACCCGGCACGCCGGACTTTTCAGGCGCTGCGGATCGCGGTGAACCAGGAGCTCGAGGCGCTGCGGGCGTCGCTGGAGCAGGCCCTCGGGTTGCTGCGACCTGGTGGCCGCCTGGTGGTTCTGAGCTACCATTCGCTTGAGGACCGGATAGTGAAGGAGTTCATCAGAGCGGCGGAGGCGGGGTGCATCTGTCCGCCCGGAGCGCCTGTGTGCGTTTGCGGCAAGAAGCCGGCGCTCCGGCGGCTCACGCGGAAACCGCGCACGCCGGCGGGGGAGGAGTTGGGACGCAATCCCCGCTCGCGGAGTGCCAGGCTGCGGGCGGCGGAGAAACTGCCGGCGAACGGTGCAGAATCTGCCGGGTAGTTTCCGGTGGCTGGCCGCCCGGGAGCGAAACAGGCACGAATAGCCACCGCTGTTGGCAGCTGGTCATTTCCGGGGGATAACGCAGGTTGGTCGCTTAACCGGCTAAAGACAGGGGGGATTTTCCGGGTGATTCTCGCGCGGGAACAGGTGGCGCGCCCGCTGCCGCAGCAACCGCAGCCGCTGCGGCGGCCTAGAAGAGCGGTTCGGGCGGAGCGGCTGAAGCTCAGCGGCATGGTTTTGCTGGCCTTTCTTTGCGGGGTGACGGTCGTGCTCTGTCAGGCCCGCATGGCCTACGTTGGTTATCGCCTGCAGGAATTCCAGAAGGAGTTGGCCGCGGCGCGGATGGAAAACGAGGCGCTCGCCGGGACCGTCGACCGCCTTCTGTCGGCTGACGAAATCGAAAGGGTGGCGGTGCAAAAGCTCGGGATGGTCCCCCCGGCACCCGGGACGCAGCTCGAGGTCTCGCTTCCGGCCCGGCAGCCAGTTATACCTACGGTTCCGGCAGCGCGGAAGAAGGCGGTAAAGGAAGCGCGCCCGGACGGCTTGCTCCCGGCGCTTTTAGGGCTCCTTGCGGACAGGTGGGGCGGTTCTGCCCGTTAGCGGATTCTCGTAAATATATACTTGCCAGAAAAGTTCGCGACCGGCAGGGGAGATTGGATGAGCAATCTGGTGCTGCGCAAGCGGTTAGCTAGCCTTTTTGTCCTGGCCGCTTTTCTTTTTTTTCTGCTTGTCTGCCGGCTCTTCTGGCTTCAGTTAGTGCGCGGCGCTGAGCTTGAGCGGGGCGCTTGGGAGAACAGGGTCCGGGAAATCACGGTAGAGGCGAAACGCGGGGATATCTGCGACCGCAACGGCAAGGTGCTGGTTACGAGTGTGAGCTGTGATTCCGTCGCGGCCATGCCAGCGCAGGTGGCGGATGCTGCAGGCACCGCGGCCAAATTAGCGCCGCTCCTTAAGATGGATCAAGAAACTCTCTACCGGCTGCTTACCAGAAAACAGGCTTTTGTCTGGCTTAAACGGAAGGTTGACTTTGAGACGGCGCGGCAAATACGGGGACTCAAGCTCCCGGGAATTGAGCTGATCGAGGAAAGCCGGCGCCAGTATAACTGCGGGTCCCTGGCCGCCCACATCCTTGGTTTTGTCGGGGTGGATAACCAGGGACTCACCGGGGTGGAAAAAACAGCCGAAAAGTTCCTCCGCGGCGTGCCGGGGAAGATAGTGGTCGAACAGGATGCCGCCGGGCGGAACATCCCGGCGGCGCTCCACCATCTTTACCCACCTGTTCCGGGAAACCGTGTTCTGCTGACGATCGACGAGACGATCCAGTATTTTGTGGAGCGGGAATTGGATAAGATCGTCGATACCTATCACCCGGCGGCCGCCTCGATAATCGTTATGGACCCGAAAACAGGCGAGATCCTGGCCTTAGGAAACCGCCCCACCTTCGATCCAGCCGCCTGGCGGGACGTGCCCCAGGCGGTCTGGGACCGCAACCCGGCGATCTGGCAACTCTACGAGCCCGGTTCAACCTTTAAGATCGTAACGGCAGCGGCGGCGCTCTCCGAAGGCGTGGTTGGCCCGGAAAGCCACTTTTACTGCCCGGGTTTTGTGCAGGTTGCGGACAGGCGGATCCGGTGCTGGAAAGAAGGCGGCCACGGCAGCGAGTCGTTTGCGGAGGTGGTTCAGAACTCCTGCAACCCGGGCTTCATTCAGGTGGGGCTAAGCCTCGGGAAGGAAAAGTTCTACAAGTATATTCGGGCCTTCGGCTTCGGCCGGCCGACCGGGATTAACCTTCCAGGAGAGGCTAAAGGTATCCTTATCCCGGAGAATAAGGCGACCAACCTGAATATCGCCACGATGTCCATCGGTCAGTCGATTGCCGTAACGCCTATCCAGCTCGTCACTGCGGCGGCGGCGGTGGCCAACGGCGGCGAGTTGCTCGCCCCGCGGGTTATCCGGGCAGTGGTTTCCCCCGACGGGAAAACGGTGCGGGTCTTTAAACCGGAGCACCGCCGGCGCGTCTTGTCAAGGGAAAAGGCGCAGGAGTTGGCGCGGCTTTTAGAAAACGTGGTCCTCAAAGGCACGGGGGTTAACGCTTACCTGGACGGTTACCGGACAGCAGGGAAAACGGGAACCGCCCAGGTCGTCGGGCCAGGCGGTGGCTACGTTCCGGGTAAATACGTCTCTTCGTTTGTCGGTTTTGCCCCGGTTGATAATCCCCGTCTGGTAACGCTGGTGGTTGTCTGGGAACCGCAAGGGGGGGTCTATTTCGGCAGCCTGGTAGCGGCTCCCGCTTTTAAGGCGGTGATGCAGGACGCCTTGCGCTACTTGGGTGTGCCGCAGCAAGCCGGCCTTGAAAAACCGGAGAAACCGTGGTATTTGATAGAGGAAGAACCCAAGCCGGTAACGGTTCCGGAGGTCGTTGACTTGCCGGTCCACGAAGCGATCGAGCGTCTGAGGGCCGCGGGGCTCAGGTTTACCGTCCGCGGTCAGGGGGACGTGGTTCGGGCGCAGGTTCCGCAGGGCGGGGCAACGGTGCTGACGGGAACGAAGGTTATCTTGGAGCTCAAGGCGGCACCGGAGGGTGGCCCGGAAGTCGCGGTACCCGACCTCACGGGCCTTACGATTAAAGACGCGGCCGTCTTGTTGGAAAAGATGGGCCTGGTGCTCGTTCCGGAAGGAAGCGGCGTGGCGGTGCAGCAAACGCCGGTTCCCGGTACCCGGCTCCGGCGCGGCGGCTCGGTTCGGGTGATTTTTGCTTCTCCGGAAGCAGAAGAAAGCCAGCCGACCGTGCTTCACCCCTGAAGAGGGCCCTGCTTGCGGGGCAGGACCGGTTGGGAGTCGGGGGTCTTTTTGCGGGAGGCCGTGGCTTTTTCAGGATGAAGCTGGTAATAATATTTGGGGGCTGGTTAGCGGGTTAATCCTGCGGTAACGGGGTGTGATTTTTGGCAACGGAAAGCCTGAAAGAGGCGCTTACCCGGGTCTTTGCGCTTGCGCCTGCGGGGCTGGCCTACGACTCCAGGCGGGTTCAGCCCGGCTTTGTCTTTTTCGCCATCAAAGGCTTTCGGCAGGACGGGCACGATTTTGTTGGGGATGCCATCCGGCGGGGCGCGGTGGGCGTGGTGGTGGAAAAGGAGGTTGCGGTGCCGCCCGGGGTCGTTGCTGTCTGCGTTCCGGACACCCGGCGGGCGCTCGCGCTGGCGGCGGCGGCTTTTTACGGCCATCCTGACCGGCAGCTGCGGCTGGTAGGGGTCACGGGGACCAACGGGAAAACTACCACCACCCACCTTATCCGGGCGATTTATGAGGCTCAGGGGGAAAAGACGGGGCTGATCGGCACCCTCTGGGCGATGATCGGCGACGCGGTGCTTCCTGCCGAGCGGACGACACCGGAGTCTCTCGATCTGCAGGCCCTGCTCCGGCGGATGGTGGATGAAGGGGTAAAAACGGTGGTGATGGAGGTTTCTTCCCACGCCCTGGCGCTGGAGCGGGTAACGGGCATAGAGTACGATATAGCGGTTTTCACGAACCTCACGCAGGACCACCTCGATTTTCACCGGGACATGGAGGATTATTACGCCGCCAAGGCGCGTCTCTTTCTGGAGCTGAAGCAGCCGGGGGTGAAGGGGCGGCCAAAACGGGCCGTGCTTAACGTTGACGATCCGTACGGCCAGCGGTTGGCGGCGGCAAGCGGGGGTAAGGTGGTCACCTACGGTGTGGAACGGGAGGCCGCCTTCCGGGCGCGGGAAATCGAGCTCGGGCGCGACGGGACCACCTTTACGGTAGAGTGGGCTGGGGGGGCGGTGCCGGTACGGTTGCAGCTTGTGGGAAGGTTTAATGTTTACAACGCGCTGGCGGCCTTTGCGGTCGGGGTGACGGAGGGTTACCCCGTGGCCCGGGTGGTCGAGGCCCTGGAGGGCGTGCCGGCGGTGCCCGGGCGCTTTGAGCGGGTTGATGTCGGGCAGGATTTTGCGGTGGTGGTCGATTACGCCCATACGCCCGACGGTTTGGAGAACGTCCTCCGGGCCGCGCGCGCGCAGACCCGCGGCCGCGTGATCGTTGTTTTCGGGTGCGGCGGTGACCGGGATCCGGGTAAGCGGCCGTTAATGGGGGAGATAGCCGCCAAGCTCGCCGATTTCACGGTGATCACTTCGGATAACCCCCGCAGCGAGGACCCGCAGCGCATCATTGCGGCGATCGAGAGGGGTTTCCGGCGGTGCGGCGCCCCGGACAGTTACGCCGTGGAAGCGGACCGGCGCGCGGCCATTGCGTTGGCGCTAGGGCAGGCGCAGGCGGGCGACATTGTGGTGCTGGCCGGGAAGGGGCACGAGGATTACCAGATTATCGGCGATAAAAAGTTGCCCTTCGACGACCGGAAGGTGGCGGCGGAAATTCTAAGGGAAATGATTGGGGAGCGGGATGGGGAATGATTCCGGTCACGGTTGCGGAGTTGGCGGCAGCGCTTAACGCTTCTTTACTACAGGGGGAACCGAACCGCCGGGTGGCGGCGGTTACCACCGACAGCCGGCAGGTCCCTCCCGGCGCCGTCTTTTTTGCGCTTAAAGGGGAGCGTTACGACGGGCATGATTTTGTCCCCGATGCGGTGGCCAAAGGAGCGGCAGGGGTAGTGGTGAGCCGCCCGGTGGCGGCCCTGCCCGGCGAGACGGTAGTACTTTTAGTCCCTAACGTCCTGGCGGCCCTTGGGGCGTTTGCCCGCTACGTGCGCCGACAGGCAGGCGTTTTGGTGATCGGGGTGACCGGCAGCACCGGGAAGACGAGCACCAAGGACATTATAGCGGCGGTCCTCGGCGTGCGGTACCGGGTTTGCGCTACGCAGGGGAACCTGAACAACGAAATCGGGGTGCCGCTCACGCTGCTGTCTCTTTCGCCCGGCGACGAAGTGGCGGTGGTCGAAATGGCGATGCGCGGGGCGGGGGAGATCGCCGCGCTGGCCCGGATTGCCGCTCCCGATGCCGCGGTGATTACGAATATCGGGGAAACCCACCTCGAGCGCCTCGGGAGCGTGGCCGCGATTGCGGCCGCGAAAGGGGAAATCCTGGACTACATTCCCGCGGCAGGTTTTGCGGTGCTCCACGCCGAAAGCCCTTACATTTTTGAGCAAGCAAAGCGCTGCCGCGGGCGGGTTATCTTTTTTGGCACGAGTGGGGCGGCGACGATTCGCCTGACCGACTACGGGCCTGTGGGCGGGGGCGGTCGCTTCGCCGTAGCCGCCGGGGGTCTGGTCACCGAGTACTTCATCCCCCTGCCCGGCTACCATAGCGCCCTTAACGCGGTCGCGGCCATAGGGGTGGCGCGGGAGCTCGGCCTCGGGCCGGAAGAGATTCAGCAGGGCCTGGAGCGGGTAAGGCTCACCGGGATGCGGCTGGAAATAAGGGAGTGCGGCACGCTGCTCGTGATAAACGACGCCTACAACGCCAATCCCGCTTCTATGCGGGCAGCGCTCGGGGTGCTGAAGGAAGTGGGTAAAAAGAGGCGCCGCGTGGCGGTGCTCGGCGACATGCTGGAACTCGGCAGCCGGGCGGCAGCGGCCCACCGGGAGATTGGTGCGGCTGCGGCGGCGGTTGCGGACGTAGTGGTGGCCGTTGGGGAACTGGCGCAAGGGATCGCGGAAGGGGCCTTGGCCGCCGGGCTTTCGCCGCGGCAGGTGGTAACCTGCCCCGATGCGGCGGCAGCGGTAGCCGTTTTGAAAGAGCTTTTGCGGGGTGACGAAGCGGTCCTGGTAAAAGCATCACGCGGGATGCGCCTCGAGAGAGTGGCCGAGGCTCTCTGCACGGGAGGTGAAGCGGCACAGTGAACCCGGTAGCAGGGGCCTTCCTTCTTTCGCTCGCCGTAACGGTTGGCACTGGACCGGTCCTCATCCCCGTGCTCAAACAGCTAAAGGTGGGGCAGCGGGTTCGCTACGATGGGCCGGCCCGCCACCTTTCCAAAGCGGGAACGCCGACAATGGGCGGCCTGCTCTTTCTTTTAGGTATTACCGGAGCCGTTCTGTGGTTTGCGCGGGGGAATGCGGAAGCGCTCACCTTTCTCTTCGTAACGTTGACCTACGGGTTGACGGGGTTCCTCGACGACTTTTTAAAGGTGGTTAAGAAGCGCTCGCTCGGGCTGCGGGCGCGCGAAAAACTGTTAGCCCAGGTGATTGTGGCGCTGGGACTGGCGGTAGGCGCGGTTTTTTTCCTGGGGCGGGGCACGGACCTGGCCGTTCCTTTTTCCGGCTTTTTCCGTGACGGCGGGGTGCACTTCGATTGGGGCTTCGGCTTTTTCGCCTTTTTTACCGTTCTGGTCCTGACCGGCACGGCGAACGCCGTCAATCTTACCGACGGGCTTGACGGGCTGGCGGCGGGATTGGTGGCGATAGCCGCCGGAGTCTACCTTCTCTTTGCGCTGGTGATGGACAAAATGGGGCTGGCGGTGGGCCTCGCCGCGGTGGCGGGCGGCTGTCTCGGTTTTCTAATTTATAACCGGCACCCGGCCCGCATCTTCATGGGTGATACCGGCAGCCTGGCGCTCGGCGGTGCCCTCGGCGCGGCGGCAGTCCTGAGCAGGAGCGAGCTCTTTCTCCTCGTGGTGGGAGCAGTTTTCGCCGCCGAGGCTCTTTCGGTTATCCTGCAGGTGATATCCTACCAGCTCACGGGAAGGCGTATCTTCCGGATGAGCCCGCTCCACCACCATTTTGAATTATGCGGGTGGTCGGAGAACCGGGTCGTGGTAAGCTTTTGGCTGGTAGGCTTAGTGGCCGGCTTGCTCGGCCTGGCGGGCCTCTATCGTTTGGGATAAGCGAGGCGGGTAGAAAACGGGGAACGCCGGTTGGTGCGGAATTTAGTTATTAGTGAGGAGGTCCATTTTGGAGTTAAAGAATAAGAAGGTGCTGGTTATCGGTGCCGGGAAGAGCGGCCTTGCGGCGGCCCGTTTTTTGCGGGAAAAAGGAGCGGTGGTAACGCTGGCTGACAGCAAGCCGGCGGCCGAACTTGAGACGGTGGCTGCAGGGGCAGGGGTGACGATCTTCTGCGGCGGTTACCCCCCGGCAGCAGGGTACGACCTTTTGGTAGTGAGCCCAGGCGTGCCTTTAACGGTGGCTCCGGTGGTTGAGGCAAGGCAGGCGGGGATCGAGGTGATTGGCGAACTCGAACTGGCTTACCGCTTCGCGCGGGCCCCGATCGTGGCGATCACCGGCACAAACGGTAAAACCACGACCACCGCGCTTACCGGCGAGATCTTCCGGAGAGCCGGGCGCCGGACGCTGGTGGCCGGGAATATTGGCTTACCACTGGTGGCGGCCGTAGCGGATTTTGGGCCGGAGGACATCATTGTGGCCGAAGTTTCGAGCTTTCAGCTCGAAACAATCCGCTTCTTTCGGCCTCGGGTAGCAGTTATTCTCAACATCACCCCTGACCATCTCGACCGACACGGGTCAATGGCAGAATATACGGCGGCAAAAGCGCGCATTTTCAGCAACCAGAAGCAGGATGACGTGACGGTGCTCAACTTTGATGACCCTCTGGTGGCCGCGCTGGCCGGGCAGAGTCCTGCCAGGGTATTATTCTTCAGTCGCCGACATAATTTGAAGGCGGGGGCGTTTGTCCGGGAAGAAAAGATCGTCTTGGGGAAAAACGGCGCGGTGGTCCCGGTCTGCGGGGTAGGGGAGATCGCGCTTCCCGGCGCGCATAACTTAGAGAACGCGTTGGCAGCAGCCACGGCGGCCTGGTCGCTGGGGGTGCCGGCTTCGGTCATTGCGGCGACGCTGCGGGAGTTTAAAGGGGTAGCGCACCGGCTCGAGTTTGTGGCGGAAATTGACGGGGTCCGCTACGTTAACGACTCTAAGGGAACCAATCCCGATGCCGCCATCAAGGCCCTCGAGGCTTACCGGGAACCGATTGTCCTGATTGCGGGCGGGCGAAACAAAGGGAGCGACTTCGGGGCGTTCGCTAAAAAAATTAGGGAAAAGGTGCGGGTGCTCGTGGTCGTGGGTGAAAGCGCGGCAGAAATCGCGGCGGCGGCCCGGGCGGCCGGAGTGACGGAAATCCGCTACGCCCGGGATTTTCGCGAGGCGGTCTATTTGGCGCGGGACGCAGCCCGGCCGGGGGACGTGGTTCTCCTTTCGCCCGCCTGCGCGAGCTGGGATATGTTCCGGAATTACGAGGAACGGGGCGAACTCTTTAAAAAACTGGTCAGGGAAATGGTTACTTCGTAAGAGGGGAGAAAGATGCGGTCCTGGGGCAGGGCAAGAAGACCACCCGATTTCCTCCTTTTTCTCACGGTGCTGGGCCTCCTATCGGTTGGCCTGGTAATGGTTTTCAGCGCCAGCGAGTACGCTGCTCTGGTCCGCTTCAACGACACCTTTTACTTTTTTAAACGTCAGCTTCTCTACTCCTTTTTGGGGCTCGGGGCGATGTTCTACTTCCTTAACTATGATTACCACAACTTTAGAAGGTTCGCGGGGCTGTTATTAGCACTTTCTTTCTTTTTGCTTCTCTTGGTTCTTTTGCCGGGAGTCGGGCATTCTTCCCACGGCGCCCAGCGGTGGCTCAAATTCGGCCCGTTAACTCTTCAGCCCTCCGAGGTCATCAAGTTCGGCATTGTGGTCTTTACCGCTTACGGTCTCAGCAGGGTGCCAGGAGGGATAAGGCGAGCCCGCGAAATCCTCCCTTATCTCGGCATTACCTGTGCGGCCGCGCTTCTGATTCTGCTGCAGCCGGATTTAGGAACGGCGATGGCGCTTGCCGGGACGGTTTTCGTGATGCTTTTTTGCGCCGGCGCGCCCCTTTCCGCCCTCGGCGTGACCGGCCTGGGTGGTGTTGCGGCGGCGCTGGCGGCAATTTACATGGAGCCTTACCGGTGGCGCCGGTTGCTGGCCTTTCTCGATCCTTGGAAAGACCCTCAAGGGAGCGGCTTCCACATCATTCAGTCGCTTTACGCGATCGGTTCCGGCGGGCTTTTCGGGGTTGGACTCGGCCAGGGGAAGCAGAAGTTTCTCTACCTGCCCGAGCAGCACACCGATTTTATCTTTGCCGTGATCGGCGAGGAACTGGGCTTCATCGGCGGGGCATTCGTGATTCTTTTATTCATCATCTTTATCTGGCGGGGCTTGCGGATCGCGCTCTACGCGCCGGATGCCTTCGGCAGTTTCCTTGCGGCCGGGATCACGGCAGGGATCGGTTTGCAGGCCCTAATTAACATCGGGGTTGTAACGGGCAGTATGCCGATAACGGGTATCCCGCTGCCGCTCATCAGTTACGGCGGCACCTCCCTGGTCTTCACCCTCGCCGCTATTGGCGTGCTTCTTAATATTTCCCGGCATACGGTCAGGTGAAGTAATGGGCACTTTACGGTTTATCATCGCGGGTGGTGGAACGGGAGGGCATATTTACCCGGCCCTGGCGATTGCCCGGGGCTTAAAACAAGCTTTTCCAGGCTGCGAGGTCCTTTACGTGGGTACGGCCCGGGGACTCGAAGCGGATATTGTTCCCAAAGCGGGATTCCCTTTCCGCACGATCACTGCTGCGGGCCTCAAACGGCGGCTCACGCTACGGAACCTTTGGTCGCTAGCGCTTGCCCTGAAGGGCGCGGGAGAAGCGGTGCGTCTGGTGCGGGATGTGCGGCCTGCGGTCGTTGTGGGGACAGGCGGTTACGTATCGGGCCCGGTCCTCCTAGCGGCATATCTCTGCCGCGTGCCCTTCCTGATCCACGAGCAGAACGCCTTTCCGGGCCTCACCAACCGCCTCTTTGCGCGGGTTGCTGCCTGCGTAGCGCTTACCTTTCCGGAGGCCGGGCGTTTCCTGCCGCGCGGCGTCAGGACTAAGGTCACTGGCCTGCCGGTGCGGGAGGAGATCCGGAACGCGGATAGGGAGGGGGCGCGGGCCCGGCTTAACGTGGGCGAAGAGACCGTCCTCCTTTCTTTCGGCGGCAGCCGGGGGGCAGAGCGTCTCAACCGGGCGATAGCAGAGCTTATCCCGGCGTTCGGCGGGAGACCGGGCGTGAGGCTCTTTCATGCCACGGGGACGGCGGGATACGATAAATTTCGGGAATGGTTACGTATTAAAGGAATAGACCTTTCATCCTGGGGAAACATAACGGTTGTTCCCTATTTCTACCAGATAGCGGATTATCTCGCCGCGGCAGACCTTGTCATCTGCCGCGCGGGGGCGGCGACCATTGCGGAGCTCACCTGCCTGGGGCGACCGGCGATCCTCGTCCCGTATCCGTATGCGACCGCCAACCACCAGGAGTTTAACGCCCGGGCGCTTGCGGCGCAAGGCGCGGCGGTGGTGATCCGGGATGCCGTGCTTACTCCGGAACGGTTGGTAGAGGAAGTGGAGCGGTTGCTTGCTGCCCCAGCGGCGCTCCGGGAGATGGCGGCGCGTAGCGCCAGTTTAGGAAAGCCTGACGCTTTGGAGCAGATCATTGCCTGCATTAAGGAAATTGGACGCTTGTAAGCGGTGGTACAGGAGGTGGCGCCCTTTTTGTCAGTTATGGAGGACAAGTTCGGTAGCAGTTTGCCCGGTGGTTGCATAATATACCGTGGAGCGGCGGTCAGGAGGGAGTAACGCGAAAATATGGGGAAAATACCACACAACGTGCACTTTATCGGCATCGGCGGCGTGGGCATGAGCGGCCTGGCCGCCCTGCTCCTTTTGCGCGGCCACCGGGTCACGGGTTCCGACCTCAAACCTTCGGCGCTGACCGAAAGGCTTCAGGCCCAGGGGGCTACGGTTTATAAGGGACATAAGGCCGAAAATGTGGGTGCTGCGGAGCTGGTGGTGGTTTCTTCGGCCATCGGGCCGGAGAATCCAGAGCTGCTTGCGGCGCGCGAACGGGGGATTCCGGTTATGCGCCGTGGCGAGTTGCTATCCGCGGTGCTGCGGGGCTACCGGGGTATCGCCGTGGCCGGTGCGCACGGGAAAACGACAACCACGGCCATGGTCGGCGCTGTACTCATGGCGGGGGGGCTTGACCCCACCATTTTAGTGGGCGGCAACTGGCCGGCAATTGGCGGTAATTTCCGTATGGGTGGCGGTCCTTGCTTCGTAACCGAGGCCGACGAGAGCGACGCTTCTTTCCTGCTCCTCTCCCCGGAGGTCGCGGCGGTGACGAACATCGAGAACGACCACCTCGATTATTACGGTTCGGTGGAAAACCTGATCCGGGCCTTCCGGGACTTTCTCGGGCGGGTCGCGCCCGGCGGCATTGCGGTGGTCTGTTGGGATGACCCGAACCTCCGTGCTCTTGCGCGCGAGGCACCGAAACCCGTGGTTAGCTATGGCGTGGGCGAGGGGGCTGACTGGCGGGTAGCGGAAGTGAGTCTTAGGGGCCCCGTTTCGGAAGCTACTCTCTACTTCCGGGGGGAGCGGATAGGGCGGTTACGGCTCAACATTCCCGGGATGCATAACCTGCTCAATGCAGCAGGGGCCGTGGCCGTGGGGCACCACCTGGGCGTTCCGTTCGCCGTGGCGGCCGGGGCACTGGAGGGCTTCCGCGGCGTGGGGCGGCGGTTCGAGTTACTCGGGAAGGCGCGTGGCGTTACGGTGATTGACGATTACGCCCACCACCCCACCGAGATCGCGGCAACCATCAGGATGGCGCGGCAACTCGCTCCTAAACGCGTGGTGGCCGTTTTTCAGCCCCACCGCTACACTCGCACGGCGCTTCTCTACCCGGAGTTCGGGCGGGCTTTCAGCGAGGCCGACGTGGTAGTGGTCGGCGAGATTTACAACGCCGGCGAGAAGCCAATTCCCGGGGTGAGCGCCGATCTGATCAGGGAAGCGATCAGGCAGCACGACCGGCGGGAGGTGCTCCGGCTGCCTAATACCAACGGTGCTGCTTACGTTAAGGAGTTGGTCCAACCGGGGGATATCGTTTTGACCCTCGGTGCAGGCGACATCTATAAGGTGGGCCAGGCGCTCGTGGCGCTGCTGGAGGCTGATAACGGGTGAACCGCCTGGCGGAAGAGCTTGCGGCCAGGATTGCGGGCCGGGTCCTGCCTAACGAGCCTTTAAAAGAACACACCACCTGGCGGATCGGTGGGCCTGCGGACCTTTTGGTAGAGCCGGCTTCGCGTGAGGATTTAAAAATGATCTTGCGCTTTGTCCGGGAAAAGGGGCTACCCTTTACCGTTATCGGCAACGGTTCGAATCTCCTGGTGAGTGATACCGGAATCCGGGGGGTGGTAGTCAAGATTGGCGAGCGTATGGGAGCCATTAGCGTTGCCGGTCGGAGCATCACCGCTGGCGCCGGGGCCAAACTTGGCCGGGTGGCGGCGGTGGCCCAGGAAGCGGGGCTCGGCGGGCTGGAATTCACCGTCGGGATCCCGGCCACGATCGGCGGGGCCGTGACGATGAACGCAGGGGCCAACGGCTCCATGATTGGCGATCTGGTTGAGACAGTCACTGTGGTTGATTACGCGGGGCAGGAAAAGGTTTTCAACCGGGCGGAGCTTGCTTTCGGGTACCGTTACAGCCGGTTACAGCAGCTCAAGGCAATCGTGGTGGAAGTGGTCCTCGGCCTGACGCCTGACGACCCGGAGGCGATCAGGCGGCGGAGCCAGGAATACCTGCAGAAAAGGCGCCGCACCCAGCCGCTCGAGTACCCGAGTGCGGGAAGCGTCTTCAAGAACCCTCCCGGCGATGCGGCCGGGCGTCTGATCGAACTTGCCGGGGCTAAAGGGTTACGGATTGGCGACGCGATGGTTTCGGAGAAACACGCGAACTTCATTGTCAACTTAGGAGCGGCGAAAGCGAGTGACGTCCTATTACTAATTGAGCGGGTTCGCGGAATGGTGCGGGCGAAGTTCGGTATAACCTTAGAGCTTGAGGTGAAAATACTGGGCGACAGCGGGGCGGGGTGACCGAATGCGCTTCGTCATCAAGGGGCCAAACCGCTTATACGGAACTATTGAAACCAGTGGTGCCAAAAACGCTGTTCTGCCCATCCTGGCCGGGACGCTCCTGTGTGACGGCCAAAGTATCATCGAAGGGGTGCCCCAACTCAAAGATGTCGACGTGATGTGCGACGTTTTGTCCCATCTGGGGGCCAAGACGGTGCGGAACGGCGCTACCCTTACCATAGATACGGCAAGTTTGCGGCTGGAAGAGGTTTCGGAAGAATTGATGCGCCGGATGAGGGCTTCGGCGCTGGTTTTGGGCCCGCTTTTGGCAAGGTTCGGACGGGCCAGGATCTCCCAGCCAGGCGGCTGTAACATCGGGTCACGGCCGATAGACTTACACCTTAAAGGGTTGCGGGCCCTGGGGGCGGAAATCAAAGAGCGCTCCGGATACATAACGGCAGAAGTCGGGAGACTAAAAGGGGCAGATATTCATTTGGACATCCCGAGCGTCGGGGCTACGGAAAACCTGATGATGGCGGCAGTTTTTGCGGCCGGTACCACCATAATCAGAAACGCGGCCCGGGAACCGGAAATTGTAGACCTGCAAAACTTTCTCAACCGGGCCGGTGCCCGGATTCGGGGAGCCGGAACTTCCACCATTAAGGTGGACGGCGTGAAATCTTTGCGCGCCCCGCAGGGGCACCGGGTTATTCCCGACCGCATCGAAGCAGGAACCCACATCATTGCTGCGGCCCTTACGGGCGGGGAAGTGGTGGTAAAGAACGTGATCCCCGAGCACTTAGAGCCACTGTTGGCGAAACTGCGCGAGGCCGGAGTGGATATCCAGGTGGAAAGAGACGCGGTGCGGGTCCGGCGGGAAGGAGTGCTCAAGGCGGTAGACATCCGGACTATGCCCTATCCCGGTTTCCCCACCGACCTCCAGGCGCAGATGTGCGCCCTCCTGGCCGTAGCCCGGGGGACGAGTGTCGTAACCGAAACTGTTTTTGACAACCGCTTTAAGCACGTTCCGGAGCTCCGGCGGATGGGGGCGGATATCTATGCCGAGGGCCGGGCGATAATCATCCGGGGCGTCGAGCGGCTGACGGGGGCGCGCGTTGAGGCGCCGGACCTGCGGGCCGGAGCGGCGTTGGTGCTGGCGGGGTTAGCGGCGGAGAACACTACCGTGGTTGACAACGTGGCGCATATCGACCGGGGCTACGAAAAAATAGAGGAAAAGTACCGTTCTCTCGGAGCAGCTATCGAACGGCTCGTCTCTTGAGAGACGGCTTTTTGTGTTTTGGAGGGACAAGCTCTGGTAAGTTCTTACTTTGCAGGGGCGGGTGCGGCAGAAGGGCATCCCGCTAAACCGAACTTGATCGAGCGGGTTTGCATCATAGTGTTGCTGCTCGTTTGTGGGTTTGTGCTCCTCAGCTCCCCTCTTTTTTCTATTCGCGAGATCCAGGTGGAAGGAAATAAACAGGTAGCGTCGAAGGAAATAACTGGTGCGGCACACATTCCGCCGGGTGAAAACATCTTTCGGGTCAACCTGAAGGATGCAGCTGCGCGTGTAAGACGGATTCCCGCTGTGAAAGAGGTTGCGGTCGTCCGGTGCCTGCCGAACCGGATCAAGATCAGGGTTTGTGAAAGGGAGGCAATTGCCCTCGTTCCGGGAAAGGGCGGTTTTTACGCGCTCGACGAAGCGGGCGTATGTATCGGCAGAGCGAGAGCCGATTGCCCCCTGCCGGTCGTCACCGGAGCCGGGAGTGCACCGGCACCGGGAAGGAGCCTAGCTACCGAGGGTTACCGGACGGCGGTTACGGTTTTGAAAGCCTTTGACGCTAAGCTTACGGTACGGCTGGCAGAGGTTCACGTAACGCCGTACCAGGTGGTTGAGCTTTTTACCAGCGACGGCGTGAAAGTTTATTTTGGTCGTCCCGAGAAGATTATGGAAAAAGGATTAATCCTCTCCCGTCTCCTGGACGCCCTCGGTAGCCGTAAGGTAGCTTACATCGACCTGAAAGTTGCCGACAGGCCGGTGGTAAAGTTTGTGCCTGCGGAGGAGGAAAAGGGTGCGCACGATTCACTTCACAGTACTGCTGGTTACGCTCTTCCTGGGGCTACTATTAGCGGTCCAGTTTCGGATTTACCAGGACATTGAGCGAACCGTTCCTATCCAGCGGGTCCAGAGGCTGACGGCTGAGGTTAGGGCGGCGCGGGCGGAGCGTGACCGGTTGCAGGCGCAGGTTACCAGTCTCAGGACCGAACTCGACGCGGCTACGGCCCAGAAGGGGCTCCAGCCGCTCAAGCGGAAGCTGCGGGAGTACCAGCTGGAAGCCGGGATGGTTGCGGCGAGCGGTCCCGGCATCGAGGTGGTGCTGAACGACAGCAACACTGCCCTGCAGCCCGGGCAGAACCCGAATCTGTACGTTTTGCATGACGAGGATATCCTCCGGGTCCTCAACGAACTGAAGGCTGCTGGGGCGGAAGTCTTGGCCATAAACGGGGAGCGTCTGCTCGCCACCAGTGAGGTCCGCTGTACCGGCCCGACCATTTTAGTAAACAAGTCCAAGCGGCTGGCGGCTCCTTTCCGGATCACCGCGATTGGTGACCCCGACACGATGATCAGTGCGTTGAAGATGCGGGGCGGGGTAGTTGATACCCTCCAGGAGTTCTGGGGCATTCAGGTTTCCATCCGAAAGCTTGCCGAGGTGACCATCCCTGCGTACTCCGGGAGCCAGAAGTTCCTTTACGCGCATCCCTACCAGGAGGAAGAGTGAATGCTCAGACGCTATCTTGCCGTGGTTTTTGTTTCGCTCGTGCTTGGTTTGTTAGTGGTTTTTCAGTTCCGCACCACCAACCAGGTCGAGCAATCCGTCCCTTATGACCGGGCCCACGAGCTAACGGTCGAGCTCAAGGCGCTGGCTAAAGAGCGGGCCGGGCTGGAGGCGGAGGTAAGGGACCTGGAAGAAAAACTCTCCCGCGCGCGTCTTGGTTACGCCCAGGCCGAGGAAGCGATCAAAGCCGAGGTTAAAGATGCTAGTATTTTAGCAGGTGTGACCCCTATGGTGGGACCCGGGGTGCGGGTTTTGCTAAGCAACCGGGGGACAACCACCCCGCAGGGGGCCATCTTTGCCGTGCGCGACGAGGATCTGCTAAAAATCGTGAACGAGTTACGTGCTGCAGGGGCGGAGGTTTTGAGCATCAACGGGCAGCGGCTCCTTTCGACTTCCGAGATCCGCCTGGCGGGAGCGTACATTAACGTGAACCTCCGGCGGATTACGCCGCCCTACGAAATCATCGCCATCGGTGACCCAGTTGCGCTCCGGAGCAGCTTGGAGATCAAAGGCGGGCTGGTGGAAACACTGCGTGACTGGGGTATCGACGTTACGGTGGAGACGAAGGACCGGGTCATCGTCCCTGCTTACCAGGGGCCTTTCCGCTACCAGTACGCGCGGCCGGTGCGCGGGCCCGCGTAAAGCCGGGCGCGGCCGGGTCCGCTTTGGGTCGAAATAAGATGCAGTAGCAAGGTAAGTAGCGAAATTTGCCTGCGAGGAGGTAGGCTTGAATGTGGCTCGGGATCTTCTTTGCCCTGGTCGGCCTGATTCTCGGCACAGCTATCGGTCTTAACGTCCCCCTGGTGTTTCCGCAGGCCTACGGAAAATATATCGGGCTGGCGGTGCTGGCGGCGCTTGATTCGGTCTTCGGCGGTATTAGGGCCTCGATGGAAGACCGTTTTGACGACGTTATCTTCCTCAGCGGCTTTTTTGCGAATGCCCTCCTGGCTGCCGGACTGGTTTTTCTCGGCGACCGCCTCGGGGTGGAGCTCTACACGGCCGCGATAGTGGCTTTCGGCGTGCGGCTTTTCCAAAACTTAGGGGTTATCAGGCGCCACCTCTTGAAAAAGTAAAATTTGTCGTTTTAGGAAAAAGGATTTGCTAGACCCCACGTGGAATTTTTATTGGGGTTCAGCTCCCTCAGGTTGGCTTTTGTCGGCCTGGCCAAGGTTTTTCTGCGATTTGGAGAGGGGAGGACATAAAAGGTGATCGACATCGAACTCGATCTGGACAGGTTTGCGAACATTAAGGTAATTGGCGTTGGCGGCGGCGGCAGTAACGCCGTAAACAGGATGATTACCGCGGGAGTAAAGGGAGTCGAGTTTATCGCCATCAATACCGATGCTCAGGCGCTGGCAATGTCTCAAAGTCCGAACAAGATCCAGATCGGGGCCAAGCTGACCAAGGGGCTGGGGGCGGGGGGAAATCCCGAAATCGGTGAAAAGGCGGCAGAGGAAAGCAGGGACGAGATAGCGGCGAGCCTCAAAGGTGCCGATATGGTTTTCGTAACTGCCGGCATGGGCGGCGGCACCGGCACGGGGGCGGCGCCCATCGTAGCCGAATTAGCTAAAGAACTCGGCGCCCTGACGGTAGGTGTGGTAACCAGGCCCTTCACTTTCGAGGGACGAAAGCGGCAGCTCCAGGCGGAGACCGGAGTCAACCGGTTGCGGGAGCGGGTTGATACCCTGATCACGATCCCGAACGACCGGCTTCTGCAGGTGATCGATAAAAATACCTCGATGGTGGAGGCCTTCCGGATTGCCGATGACGTGCTGCGCCAGGGGGTACAGGGCATCTCGGACTTAATCGCTGTTCCCGGGCTCATCAACCTGGATTTTGCCGATGTGCGCACCATTATGAAGGATGCGGGCTCCGCATTGATGGGCATCGGCGTGGCGCGGGGCGAAAACCGGGCGGTTGAGGCGGCCAAAGCAGCAATCTCTAGCCCTCTCTTAGAGACGAGTATCGAGGGGGCGCGCGGGGTCCTCCTTAATATGACGGGCGATCCTTCGATGCGGCTTCTCGAGGTCAACGAATCGGCGCAGATTATTGCTCAGGTAGTTGATCCGGAGGCCAACATTATTTTCGGCGCAGTGATCGACGAGAGCCTCAACGACGAGGTGCGGGTGACGGTGATTGCTACCGGATTCGAAAGCAGGCCGGCTAAAGCGAGCGTGGACCCCGGGATAAAGCTCTTTAACCAGCACGAGGATATCGACATTCCGGAATTTCTCTTGCGCCGCTCAAACCGGTAAGCGCCCCGGTTTGCCGTGAAAGAATTGCACTAAACCCATATTTTGACAGATTTTACTGCCCCGGCTCAGTATAATTGAAGCCGGGTTTTTAGTTTTTTCAGGGCATATGCGGACCTTGCCCCGCATAGTCTTATAGAAATTTTTGGGTTATGGACGGGTATACGTTATGGTAGAGTACACCGTCTATGCCGACGAGATCATCGCCAACAACCTGTTGATGAACTGCGCCATTCTCTACCTGACGGCGCGGCTCGCCGGCGTGCCCTGCCGTGTTTTACGGGTGGTCACGGCGGCACTAACGGGTTCCCTGTACATTTTCGTCCTGTTTTTACCCGGGGCCGCCTCCTTTTATAATCTGGCCGGGAAGCTCCTGCTCTCCGTGGTGGTGCTCCTGATTGCCTTCGGTTTACTGCCTTGGCGGCGTTTTTTAGTCGTTTGGATACTCTTTTTCGGCGTCTCTTTTCTGGCCGGCGGGGTGGTTATGGGCATCAACAGCCTCGTGGCGGGAACGGGCGCCCTTGGCGGCGAATCCCGGACCCTTTGGCCCGGGATCCTATCGGCGCTTTTCCTGGTGGCGGTTGTGGGCCGGAAAGGCGCCATTTTGCGCCGGAGGGTCACCGCAGGCTTTTTCCGGGTACCGGTAATCATTCATCTCGGCACGGCCAGAGTAGAGTTGGAAGGTTTGGTTGATACCGGGAATCAGCTGAGCGACCCGGTGACGCGTGACCCGGTCGTGGTTGTGGAATTCGAAGCGATCAAGGACTTTATCCCGGATGTGATGAGGGAGGCGCTGGCCAGGGACCGGGAGCCTGATTTTAGCGCCCTGGTGGCTGCGCTGGAAGGCAACTGGGCGACGCGGCTCCGGCTTATACCTTACCGGTCGCTCGGAAAGAGCGGCGGGCTCCTGGTGGGTTTCAAACCTGATCTGGTAGAGGTTATCTACGGCGAGCGGGTGGTTAAAACGTCGCGGGTGGTGGTGGCGGTTTACCGCCACCGCTTGAGTCCGGAAGATAGCTATAACGCGCTGCTCCACCCGCAGCTCATTAAGGCTTTTCTGTAGGAGATGGCCCTGGGCCGGGTTGCGTTTCCAATCTCCGGCACCGGCAGCTTTTCGGGAGGGATGGCGGTGAACCTTTTCCGGAAGATAGTCTTGCAGTTGCGGCTCCTGTGCCTCAGGTCTTTCCTTCGTTTCGGCTGGCGGCGCTCCGGGTACTATGTGGGCGGGCCGGAAACGCTACCGCCGCCCTTGAGCGCCGATGAAGAGATGAGCTTGCTGGCGCGGCTGGAAGCCGGCGATTACTCTGTACGGAATACGTTGATCGAACGGAACCTGCGCCTGGTGGTTTATATCGCGCGCAAATACGAAAGCACCGGCGTCAACATTGAAGACCTCGTCTCGATCGGGAGTATCGGTCTTATCAAGGCGGTTAACACCTTCAACCCGCAGCGCAAGGTGAAACTTGCCACGTACGCCTCCCGCTGCATTGAGAACGAGATTCTGATGCACCTGCGCCGCCAGGCGCGACTCCGGCAGGAGGTCTCCTTCGACGAGCCGCTCAACACGGACTGGGACGGCAACGAGCTGCTGCTTTCCGATGTTTTGGGCACCGAGGCGGACGTTACTTCCCGGCGGTTGGAGGAGGAGGTTGACCGCAAGATCCTGCGCTTGGCGCTCGATCGCCTGACGGGGCGGGAGCGGATCATCATGGAGCTCCGGTTCGGCCTCCACGGGGAGGAGAAGACCCAGAAGGAGGTGGCTGACCTCCTCGGGATCTCGCAGTCTTACATCTCCCGCTTAGAGAAAAGGATCATCAAGCGTTTACAGAAGGAGATGTGCCGGCTGGCCTAATCACTCACCTTTCGGCCGGGTACCCTGGCAAACCGGTTGACAAGGTTAATCAAGGGAGCAACATATTTTGGGAATTCAGGTGTTTCTATATATCAAGACGCCCACGGATTTCTTTTCGTCTAAGCTTGTGCTTCATGGATTGTAGGCTTCCGGTGGTTGGCAAGAGATAAAAATTTCTCCTTGTGTTTGTAATCAAGCGAAGCATCTACAGCAACCAACCCGTTCTTAATCAGGTGCGCGTTGATAAAGGTTTTATTCCGTAAATAAAGATAACAGAGCAGGTTGTTATCATCGTCGTACTTGATCTCGTCAAAGCGTAGGAAGACCTTCTGCCCCCGGGTTTTCTGCCGTAGGTACGCTAGGGCTTCGCCGGTTTTCTCTATCTTCTCTTTAACGCCTAACAGCCTGATCTTTAAGTCCCCGTTCAAGACCAGTATTTCGGGGGAGATAATCTCTTCCACCGTATAGTAAGTTTCTCTTTCGTGGTGCGCGTTGTCTATCTTTGAGCCGAAACGCAGCTTCTTCGGGTTAACCTTCCTGTCGAATTTTACCGGGTCGCGGAAGATGTAAGGCAGCTTGGAAATCGCCGCTTTAAAATCTGCCTCCGGCTCTTCTTGCTTGATTATCTCGAAGGTTGCATCCGCGAAGGTGGTTATCTGCCCAAGCCCTAACTTCTCTTTTATCACCGGGAGGAAGGCGGCGTTTATCTCGTAGCCGATGGAGTTCCGGCCCAGGTTTTTAGCGGCCAGAGAAGTGGTGCCGCTGCCGAGGAACGGGTCGAGCACCGTATCACCCACGAAACTGAACATTTTGATCAGCCGCCGGGGCAGCTCTTCCGGAAACATCGCCAGGTGCCTGTCCTGCCTCTCGCCGGGGAAGTTCCAGTGCCCGGAAAAGTACTGGTTCCACTCCTCTAACGTTAGCTTTGACGCTTCCTTGAGCTCTTTGCTTACCTTCGGCGGGGTGCCGTATTTTTTAAAGATTAAGATGAATTCGTAGTCTAACTTGAGAATGCCGTTGCGCGGGTAGGGGAACGAGCCCATCACCGTGGCCCCGCCGGTGGTGTTGCAGGTGGTAACCTTCTGCCAGATGATTGCGCCCATATAGTCAAAGCCGGCGCTTTCGCAAAACTTAATGATTTCCGTCCGGATGGGAATGACTTTGTACCGGCCGTAATAGACCGACCGGGCAAACTGGTCACCGATATTGATGCAAAGGCGGCAGCCGGGGTATAACACCCGGTGGCATTCGTTCCAAACTAAGTTGAGGTTGTTGATGTAGTCCTCATAGGTATCGTTAAAACCGATCTGCTTTCCGTTGCCGTAGTCCTTGAGCTGCCAGTAGGGCGGCGAGGTGATGATCAGGTGCACCGACTCGTCAGCCACCTCTTTCATCCACCTGGCGTCGCCGATGATTATCTTATGCGTGGTGCGCATAACTTCCCCTCTTCGGTACCGGGATGATAGTTATAACTTTATTTCTTCTTCAGGGTCTCCTTTACCTTCCTGCTTTTGCATGACCCCAAAGATAGGTGTTTTTCTTATTTTTTGATTAATTTCAAACCGTATAAAGCCAAAAGAGTCCGGTAATAATGAGAATCGAAGCATGGTCGCAAAATCGGAGCAAGGAGCCAAGCCACATGCTCAACAAGGTCGAGATCTGCGGTGTCAATACGGCAAAGCTTCCGGTGCTAACTGCGGCCAAGATGCGGGAGCTTTTTGAAGCGATGCATAACGGTGACCCCAGTGCCCGCACCGAGCTTATCAACGGAAACCTGCGGTTGGTTTTGAGCGTGATCCAGCGTTTCACCAACCGGGGGGAATATGTGGACGACCTCTTTCAAGTTGGGTGTATCGGCCTGATCAAGGCGATTGATAACTTCGACCTCAAACAAAACGTAAAGTTTTCGACCTACGCGGTGCCGATGATTATCGGGGAGATCCGCCGCTACCTGCGGGATAACAACGCGATCCGGGTATCGCGCTCGCTGCGGGATGTGGCCTATAAGGCCCTGCAGGTGCGGGACGCGCTGGCGAGCAAGAACGCGCGGGAGCCTTCGGTGAACGAAATTGCGGCGGAGCTAAAACTGCCGGAGGAAGAGGTTGTTTTGGCGCTTGACGCCATTCAGGAACCGGTTTCACTCTTCGAGCCGATCTATCATGATGGCGGCGACCCGATCTACGTGATGGACCAGATCGGGGACGAAAAGAACCAGGATAGCAACTGGCTCGAGGTGATCGCTATCCGGGACGCGCTACGGCGCTTAAGTGAGCGGGAAAAATTGATCCTTACCATGCGTTTCTTTGAAGGGAAAACCCAGATGGAGGTAGCCGAAGAGATCGGGATTTCTCAGGCGCAGGTTTCGCGCTTGGAGAAGGCAGCGCTTAACCACATGCGTAAATACATCTGAGAGAGAAGGGGTTCAGGATGAAGCAAAAGGTAGTTGCCGTACTGGTGGGGTGCAGTTTGCTGTGTGCCGGCCTGGTTTTTGGCTTCCTGTCTGACCGGGCGGTTGAGGCGTACAACCCGGACAACCTCATCAGGCTCCACATTATCCCTAACAGTGACGCCCCGGTGGACCAGGCGCTCAAACACCAGGTCCGCCGGGCGGTCATCCAGGCCATGGCGCCCCAGTTTAAAGATCTCAGGAACGTTAACGAGGCTCGCCGGTTGGTTGACGCTAATATGGACCGAATCAGGGCGGTGGCAGCGCGGCAGGTGGCGCTTGCCGGTCAGAATTACGGCGTGGCGGTCTATCACGGCCGGTTCCTCTTTCCGGAACGGACCTACGGCCGGCTAACGCTGCCGGCCGGGGAATACGAGGCGGTGCGGATCGTTCTCGGCGCCGGTCGCGGGCAGAACTGGTGGTGCGTCCTCTTTCCTCCTTTGTGCATGGTGAATGTCACGGCACAGGAGACGGCCGTTCCGGCCGCTGCGGGAGCAGGCGGACTGCGGGTAAAGTTCCGGTCGCGGCTTTGGGAGGTGGCCCGCGAACACTTTACGACCCCGTGGAAGCAGGTTGTCCGGTTGCGCGGGACGGGTGAAAAATAGAAGGATCACGCGCCGGGAGTTTGTAAGGGAAAGGCCCGTTTTAAGCGCGGGTCTTTTTATTTTACGGGCGCGGGCGATATTCATCATTACCGCCGTTCAGTCTTCTAAGGCCGGGAGGAAAAGCATAGGCTAAAAATAACCGTAGCGTGTGGCCCAAGAAGTTTTTAGCTGGGAGGGCGGCCGGATGCTCAAGATTTCGGACCTCCGGATGCGGGAGGTAATCAACGTTCTTGACGGGCGGCGGCTCGGCCTGATAAAAGATATCGACATCGACGTAGAAAACGGGAAAATCAACGCCCTGGTCCTTCCCGGGCCGGCACGGGTATTCGGTTTCTTCGGCCGGGAAGACGAGATTGTCGTGCCCTGGGAAAAGATAGTCCGGATCGGGCTTGACGTGATCTTAGTAGAGGTTCCCGACTCCTATGCCCGCTACTCCTGCCGGCGCTGAGGCCTTATTCGACATAAAAGGACAAGTTTTGAATTCTGCGTCCGGACGAGCCCGGGGCTGTCCGGAGAGAAAGACGGCGTTACTTGCCCCCATTTCCCGCCATTTTCCTGTTTGCCATCCCAAAATATAGGGATATAAAATAACTACCAATACTACATCTTGGGTGAAGCGATGCGTTGCCCCTTTTGTGCTTTTGCCGATACCCGGGTCGTCGATACCCGGACTGCGGATGAGGGTGCCACCATTAAGCGGCGCCGCGAGTGTCCCCAGTGCAACCGGCGCTTTACGACTTTTGAGCGGGTGGACGAGCTTCCCCTGATGGTCGTGAAAAAGGATGGGCGGCGGGAACTTTTTAACCGGACCAAGGTTCTCGGTGGTCTGCTCAAGGCCTGCCACAAGCGGCCGGTGAAAAGGGAAGACCTGGAGCGGATTGTGGACGAGGTCGAGCGCGAACTGCGTAACCGCCTGGAATCTGAGGTTGCGAGCCACGTCATCGGGGAGTTGGTGGTGGAGAAACTGCGGCGCCTCGACGAGGTGGCCTACGTCCGGTTTGCGAGCGTTTACCGGGAGTTCCGCGACGGGCGCGACTTCAAGGCGGAGTTGGAAAAAATGTTTCAGGACTGAGAAAGGGGAGAGGGTAAGTGTTCCAGGTCATCAGGAAACGTGACGGGCGGGAGGTTCCCTTCGACGAGACGAAGATCACGGAGGCCATCTTTAAGGCGGCCCGGGCGGTAGGGGGTGAGGACCGGGAAACGGCCATGCGCCTGACGCTCGAGGTGCTGCGGCTGCTGAAGGCCAAGTACAACGGCACCGTCTTCGGCGTGGAAGATGTGCAGGACGTGGTGGAGAAGGTGCTCATCGAGGCGGGACATGCCCGGACGGCGAAGGCCTACATCCTCTACCGTGACTGGCGGACCCGCATCCGCGAGGCGAAGAGCGAGCTGATGGATGCGGTGGAGGAAATCCTCGAGGAGACGAGCCGGGAAAACGCCAACGTTTCCAACTCTCCTTCGGCCAAGATGCTCCAGATCGCCGAGGCGGCGAGCAAAAAGTATTACCTCACCCGGCTCATCCCCGAGGATTTCGCGCAGGCGCACGTGCGGGGCGATATCCACATCCACGACCTCGGTTTCTACGCTAAAACGCTCAACTGCATTCAGATTCCGCTCGGCCGGCTCCTATCCGAGGGGTTCAATACCGGCCACGGCTACATCCGGCCCCCAAAGCGTCCGGGTTCCGCAACCGCCCTGGCCTGCATCATCCTTCAAAGCTCGCAGAACGACATGTTCGGCGGGCAGTCTTTTGCCTTCTTCGACCGGGACATGGCGCCGTACGTGGAAAACGCTACGGACGATGAGGTTTACCAGGCGATGGAGGCGCTGGTCTATAACCTGAATTCGATGCACTCCCGGGCCGGCGCGCAGGTGCCCTTCTCTTCGATCAACCTCGGGACGGAAACCAGCGAGGCCGCCCGGAAGGTGACGCGCAACCTGCTTTTAGCTTATGAAGCTGGTTTAGGGCGCAACGAAGCCCCTATTTTCCCGAACATCATCTTCCGGGTTAAGAAGGGGGTTAATTTTGCGCCGGGCGACCCCAACTACGACCTTTTCCAGTTGGCGATCCGGGTGGCCGCCAAGCGGCTCAACCCTACCTTCAGTTTTATGGATTCCAGCTTTAACGCCCCGTACGGGAACCAAGTCTCCTATATGGGCTGCCGGAGCCGGGTGATGGCCAACCGGCGCGGCCCGGAGGTGACTGAGGGGCGCGGAAACCTCTCCTTCACCACCATCAACCTGCCGCGAGTGGCGCTCAAGGCCGAGCGGGACCTCAAGAAGTTCTTCGCTCTCCTTGGCGAGGTGGCGGAGCTTGGCATCCGGCAGCTCTACCACCGCTACACCGTTCAGGCGCGCCTGAAAGTGAAGGACCTGCCTTTCGTAATGGGGCAAGGCCTTTACCTGGGTGCCGCGGATTTAAAACCAGAGGATCCGATCGCCGAGGCGGTGAAGCACGGGACCCTGGCGCTCGGCTTCATCGGGCTGGCCGAGGCGCTCGTGGCGCTCACGGGGAAGCACCACGGCCAGGATGAGGAGGCGCAGCAGCTGGGTCTGGAGATTGTCCGCTTTCTCCGCGAAAAGATCGATGCCGCCTGTGAGGATTACAACCTCAACTACACGTTGCTGGCGACGCCTGCCGAGGGTCTTGCCGGCCGGTTCGTGAAGCTCGACCGCAAGGAGTTCGGGATCGTGCCCGGGGTTAACGACCGGGAGTACTACACCAACTCTTTCCACGTTCCAGTTCACTTCCCCATCGAGGCCTTCAAAAAGATCGAACTTGAGGGCCCCTACCACAAGTTCTGCAACGCCGGGCACATCAGCTACGTGGAGCTTCCCTCGCCGCCGGTGCACAACCCCGAGGCGGTGGAGGCGATCATCCGGCATATGGCCAAGTGCGACATGGGCTACGTAGGGGTGAATTTCCCCGTGGACTTCTGTCAGGAGTGCAGCTTCAGCGGCGTTTTAGGGGACAACTGCCCCAAGTGCGGCTCGAGCGCCATCAGAAGGGTGCGCCGCATCACCGGCTACCTCTCGACGGTGGACCGCTTCAACGACGCGAAAGTGGCGGAACTGAAGAGCAGGGTGGTGCACTTAGGCCGGCCGGAAGTGGTGCATTAGTAATCCAAGAGGGCCTCAGGATGAGCGGTCCCCCTTCCGAAAAGCTGTCGGGCTTGGATAAGCTGATTATCTGAGTCGGCTCTGTCTGGCTAAGATGATCGTTGTTATGGTGCGCGTAAGGAGGTATCCAATGTCGATTGTGCGAACTGCTTCTCAGTTTAACCCGGACGCGGATCTGGTTCTTTACGAGGGTGATTGTCTTGATTTGTTACCGCATATTCCCAGTGGTTTCGTTAAGTTAGTCGTTACTTCGCCACCGTACAACCTGGGCAAGCCTTACGAAAGGCGCCTGGATCTGGATGAGTACCTATCGCAGCAACGTAGGGTTATTGAAGAGTGTGTCCGGGTTTTACATGACCAGGGGAGTATCTGCTGGCAGGTAGGCAATTATGTCGATAAGGGTGAAATTATTCCGCTTGATATCGTGCTATATCCGATCTTTACTTCGCTTGGCCTCCACTTGCGGAACCGAATTGTATGGCATTTCGGACATGGTTTGCACGCGTCAAGGCGCTTTTCTGGCCGGTACGAGGTGATCTTGTGGTTTACTAAAACTAAAGGAAATGATTATACCTTCAATCTGGATGCTGTTCGCGTTCCCCAGAAGTATCCGGAGAAAAAGTACTATAAGGGCCCTAAAAAAGGGCAATTCAGCGGCAACCCATTGGGTAAAAACCCTGGAGATGTTTGGGAAATTCCCAACGTGAAGGCAAATCACGTAGAGAAGACTTCTCACCCGTGTCAATTTCCGGTAGAGTTGATAGAGCGCCTTGTGCTTGCTATGACGGATGAAGGTGACTGGGTATTGGATCCATTTATCGGCGTGGGAACGACTGCAATTGCTGCCCTCATGCACAACCGGAAGGCCATCGGTGCAGAAATTGTGAGTGACTATGTAAAAATTGCCCGGGAACGTGTTTACCTTGCAGAGAAAGGCCAACTGCGTATTCGACCGATGGAAAGATCGGTTTATGACCCAGATGTGCCAAAGGCAAACCTCCCACCGAAGTTTGTCCATTTAAAATCTGTTCTGACGCAGCCCCGGTTGTTCGAGAGCCGTGTTAATTACGTTACCGAGGAGCAAGGCAATGAAAATCGTTTATGAGTATTCACATTTAGGTGGATCGGAAATTTTATGCCTACGGTATCCCGATTACGAGCGGGAGATCTACGAGATCATAGCTGGCGTCAAAGCTCAAAAATCCAAAGTTAGTAAAGAGAAGACGATGCGGGGAAGGAAGTTATATTCTCCCCGGGATATGAACCGGGAGTTTCGTAAAGCATTTACCGCTAGGGGTTATACCGAGCTGCGTGATACTTATACTATTACGGTACCTAACAGCAATGTGAGTATTCCCGGTGCATTCAAACAGATTGATTTTGTTAAAGGTAAAGTACTGGTCGAGGTTCAGTTCGGAAAGTACGCCTTCATGTTTTATGATATGGCGAAGTTCCAGTACTTTTTCAACGAGAACAAGGCAGATGTTGGTGTGGAGATCGTTCCTTGTCATGCACTTCACAAGGAGATGTCGACAGGGGTATCTTACGGAGAACAGTTAGTCTACGATATTGAGCGGTTAAAACGTCATTTCCCTGCCGTGCCGGTAAAAATCATCCTCATTGATGCTGATGATGGAGGCTGAAAGATTCTTTGGGACCGGGCGAAATAAGGACTACGCGCTGGGGGCTTAAATGGGTAGTTTAGCCTGGAAGTTATATTTGCGCATTGCCGGCGTGGTTCGGGAGAGCGTGGTGGACGGGCCGGGCCTGCGCTACGTTATCTTCGCGCAGGGGTGCCCGCACCGCTGCCCCGGGTGCCACAACCCGGAAACCTGGGACCCGGCGGGCGGCTACGAGATCACGGCGGCGGAGTTGTTAGCCGATATCAGCCGCAACCCGCTGATAGCAGGGGTAACCTTCTCCGGCGGGGAACCTTTTGCGCAGGCGGCGGCTTTTGCGGCTTTAGGGCAGGCGCTGCGCGAAAAAGGCTATAATATCGTCACTTACACGGGCTACACTTACGAAGAGCTCCAGACGATAGCGGAAAAAGGAGTCCAGGATCTGTTAGCGGTGACCGACATCCTCATCGACGGCCCCTTTATCCTGGCCGAGCGGGACCTTACCCTTCCTTTCCGTGGCTCTAAAAACCAGCGGATAATTGACCTCCGCGCTACCCGAATGAGCAAAACCCTCGTGGAACTGCATTTTTAACGAAAATTGCGCAGTTTTTGCATTGGTCTATTCTTTCCCGGGTAACATATAATCTAAAGTAAATTGGTTTTTTGGGTCATTTGGGATTTTAGGGGGGGAATGGAGTTTGGCTTTAACGAGACGGCGCAGGGATTTTCTTGCCGTTGTAGTGCGGCTTTACCAGGACTCAGAGCAGCCTGTCCATTACACGCGCGTCGCCGAGGCTTTAGGGGTAAGCCGCTGGACGGCCTACGATCTGTTGCGGCATCTGGAGCGAGGCGGCTACCTCGAAGCCCTTTACGAGACGGGGAGAGATGAAAAGGGGCCCGGCCGCACCCTAATTTACTACCGGCCCACGCCGCAGGCGTTAGAGGAGCTGGAAAAAAGCGCAGCGGATGACTGGTCGGCGCTGCGGCAGCGCCTGTTGCGGCTCCTTGAGGATAAGAAAAAAGCGGCTCAGGAGGCGGTGGCGGAAATCCTCCAGGAATTGCCCGAGATCCAGGAGCGGTTGGCGCGGGCGGCCTGCAATATAGCGGTCTTACTGGCGCAGCTTGAGGAAATCGGCGGCCGGGGGCGGCGCGCCCTTGCGGCGGCTGTCGCCCGGGCGCGGAAGCCTGAGGAGGGGCTGAGTCTTTTTGCGGGTGCAGTTATGGGGAGCCTGCTCCGCGTGCGCGGGGTTGTTTCGGGACCGGTAGGGGAATGCGTCCGGCGGCTGCAAAGCCAGCTTGCCGAGCTTGAACCGCGGGAAGCCTTCTTTTTAGCGAAGTTTGTGAAGGAAGGGCTTGAGCGGCCGCTTTAAATCTTTATGTTTGAAATCCTGTGTGTTGGTAGGGGGTGAGAAAGAGCCGGGGCGTGGGGAAGTCCTGCAAGTGACCCAAGGATGGAAACAATAAGGTGAGGAGGGGATTTTATGTCTGTGTTGCCAAGCTTTGATTTTGCTAAGCGCTTTGTTGAGGAACAGGTGCTGCGGCAAATGCTTGGGTATATTGATCAGAATCCTGCAGAAAACTTCCCTAAGGTCCTGAAGGTGGCGCAGAAGTTAGCCAAGAAAGAACATCACCAGCAGCACATCGTCAAGATCGCGCGGTGGTACGATGAAAATCCGGCGGTGCGGGAATATATTAACCGTCTTTTCACGCGGACCCACCCAAACGTGAAGCGGCGGCTCCTGTACAACTGGTTTGTCAACGCGATGCTTCTCGGCATTCCCCGGCAGCAGGAGCTCTCGGAGCGGTTGGGGGTGCATATTCCTAATTTCTTCCTAATCGACCCGACCAGCGATTGCAACCTCCGGTGTGAGGGGTGCTGGGCCGGGATGTACGCGGAACACGATACCTTAGACTTTGAAACGCTGGACCGGTTGCTGACCGAGGCGAAGGAACTCGGCATCTACTGGGTGGTGATGTCGGGCGGTGAGCCCTTCAAGTACCCGGACCTCTTACGTCTGGCGGCAAAACATCCAGAGATGGCCTTTATGCTATACACCAATGGCACTTTAATCACCGAAAAGGTTGCGGATGCGATTGTTGAAATTGGCAACCTGACGCCGGCGATAAGCCTTGAAGGGTGGCGCGAACGGACCGATGCCCGGCGGGGCAAGGGGGTCTTCGACCGGGTCATGAAAGCGATGGACCTGCTCCGTGAACGGGGCGCGATTTTTGGCGTTTCGATTACGATTACCAAGTATAACGTGGAGGAGGTCACCAGCGACGCGTTTATCGATTTCCTCATCGAGAAAGGAGTAACGTACGGCTGGACCTTCCACTACATTCCGGTAGGGCGCAACCCGAACCTGGACCTGATGGTAACGCCGGAGCAGCGGGCTTATTTGGCCGAGCGCATCCCGTACATCCGCACGCATAAGCCAATCCAGATCGCTGATTTCTGGAACGACGGCGAACTTACCCACGGCTGCATTGCGGGCGGGCGGATGTATTTCCACATTGCCGCGAGCGGGAATGTGGAGCCGTGCGCCTTCGCCCACTTCGCTGTGGACAACATCAAGGGTAAGAGTCTCTTAGAGGTGTTGAAGAACCCGCTCTTCGCGGCTTACCAGAAACGCCAGCCTTTCCACGACAACTTCCTGCGGCCCTGCCCGATTATTGACGTGCCCCAGGCCTTGCGGGAGATTGTGGCCGAGTCGGGTGCGCGGCCTACCCATCCGGGAGCCGAAAGCATTCTGACGGGCACGATAGCCGCCGCCCTTGACCGGCGGGCCGAGGAGTGGGGCCGGGTGGCCGATAAGATCTGGGCCGAACGCCACGGGGTTAAAGAGGTGGCTCAATTGCGGTAACCTTGGCCGTTACCGCGGTGCCGCGCTAACCTTGATTCCCACGAGGACTCATTTTTGCTTCGTTTTTGTTGCCGCCACGGGCGGCCTTTTTGTTTTATTTGGGGTAATAATGCGTGGTAAGCGGCGTATCTTTATAGCGAGCTTGTCCGTAAGGCCGGACGAGACGCCAAAGTTCTTTTTACCGGGGGGATAAACCTTGCGGCTGCGCTGCGGCCTTTTTCTTCTGGCGGTGGCAGTGGCGGCATTTGTCTGCCGCTTCTACGCTCCGAGTTGGCGCCACCAGGTTGAAATCCGGCCGGTGGGGGAGCAGATCCGGTTGTACCGGCACGCTACCGGCAGGGTGGAAATTTTGCCGCTCGAAGAATATGTGGTGGGGGTAGTAGCGGCAGAAATGCCGGCCGCGTTTCCGCTCGAGGCGCTCAAGGCCCAGGCGGTTGCCGCTCGTACATACGCCCTGCGGCGTATCCTGGGCGGCGGGGTGGCAAATAGGCTGCACCCGGAGGCGGATCTTTGCGACGACCCGCAACACGGCCAGGCCTACCTCGACCGGGAGGAACTGAAGCGGCGCTGGGGGCCGCTGGGCTACTACCGGTACTACTATAGGGTGCGGCGTGCGGTGGAGGAAACGGAGGGTCTGGTCCTCACCTACCAAGGCCAACTTATCGAACCTGTGTACCATGCTTCGTGCGGCGGCCGGACGGAAAGCGCGGGGGAGATCTGGCAGGTCGATCTACCGTATCTCCGGAGCGTTCCCTGCCCATATGACGCCTATCCCGAACCTGTAGAAAAGCGTTCGTTTACGATTGCCGCAGTAGAGCGGGCCCTTTCCCCCAACGGGGGGGTCATGCCTGCTGCTGCTGGCGGGGGAAAGCCGTTTACGATGGAGCTGACCCGGGTTACCGCTGCCGGCCGACCGAAGAAGGTAGTGGTAAACGGGGTGGCCTTCCGGGCGACGGAAGTACGCGAGCGGCTGGGACTTAAGTCGAGCCGGTTTACGTGGCGGATAGAGGGTGACCGCCTTTGCTTTACTACTATCGGTTACGGTCACGGTGTGGGACTCTGCCAGTACGGCGCCAAAGGGATGGCGGAACACGGGTACAACTTCCGCCAGATTCTTACGCATTACTATTCGGGCGTAAAGGTAACCAAGTATCCGGGAGTATAGTTGGCAGTAGCGTAACCGGACCTTGATAAAAGGACGCCCTGCTTTTTTATAGCGTTCGGGGGGTCCCCCTTGTTGAACCCGCCGCTATTCAGGGCGAAAGATGGCGAAAGGCGCCTTTGAACAAGCATGAACAAGCATCTTTCCCGATTTTCGCTCATATAGATTCAAATAGCAGGATGGGAGCGGGAGGTAGGGTGATGCAGGATTATATCCAGCGGCGGGTCCTCGAAATCTGCGCTTATATCCTTGAAACCAAAGCCACCGTTCGGCAGGCGGCCCAGGTTTTCAATGTCTCCAAGAGCACGGTTCATAAAGACATGACGGAACGCTTACCCTCTCTCAACAAAAAGCTGGCCCAGAAAGTTCGCGCGGTTTTGAATCTTAACAAGGCGGAAAGGCACCTGCGTGGCGGTGAGGCCACGCGGCGGAAATACAAACCGAACGGGTAAAAATTTGCTGGCGGTAGAGGAATTTCCCTGGAAAATGTAGAATATACGTTAGGCCAAGCTCAGCGGGGTCCTTTGGGCTAAAGATAGGGACAGGCTTACAAAATGGTGGAGGGAAATCAATGTTCGGTTTGGCACCGGATATCGGCATTGACTTAGGGACGGCGACCGTCCTGGTTTACGTTAAAGGCAAGGGAATTGTTTTGAAGGAGCCTTCTGTAGTGGCCGTTAACCGGGATGATAACAAGGTGATCGCGGTGGGGGAGGAGGCCCGCCGGATGCTCGGGCGCACACCCGGAAACATCATTGCGGTGCGCCCACTCCGGGAGGGGGTCATCGCAGATTACGATGTCACCGAAAGAATGTTGCGCTATTTCTTAGAGAAGTGCGGGTGCAGGCGCTTTGTACTGCGGCCGCGGGTGATGGTTTGCATCCCGACCGGGGTAACGAGCGTGGAGGAGCGGGCCGTGCGACAGGCGGCCATCCAGGCCGGAGCCCGGCAGGCCTTCCTGATCGAAGAACCAATGGCGGCGGCCCTTGGGGCGGGAATAGACGTGAGTGAGGCCAGCGGGTCGATGGTTATCGATATCGGCGGCGGAACGACCGATATCGCGGTGCTTTCGCTCGGCGGCATTGTTTGTTCGACCTCGACGCGCATCGGCGGGGATAAGTTTGACGAGGCCATCGTCCGGTACGTGCGGCGGGAGTTCAACCTGATCATTGGTGAACGATCGGCGGAGGAGCTGAAGATCGAAATCGGCACGGCCTATCCGGCTAATAATTCGGAACGTGCGGCGGCCATTCGGGGAAGGGACCTGGTAAGCGGCCTGCCCCGCTCGGTGATGGTGACCAGCCGCCAGGTCTGGGAAGCGATTCAGGAGCCGCTCGAGGCCATCGTGGCGGCGGTTAAAGGGGTGCTGGAGCGGACGCCGCCGGAATTGGCGGCCGATATCGTGGACAAGGGTATCGTCATGACGGGCGGGGGTTCGCTTCTTGAAGGAATAGATAAGCTTATTGCGCGCGAAACCGGCTTGCCCGTGTACGTGGCCGAGGATCCGGTTTCCTGTGTGGCCTTGGGCACCGGTCGTGCCTTGGGGATGCTCCACGTTCTCGCCCGCTCCCGGAACTGATTTACACGGAGGGGATTTTGGGTGACGCTTTACTGGCCGGTTAAGGGGAGCGCCAATACCGTTGCTACGGTGGAGGCTGCAATCGCGCGCGCTAGAGAATTAGGTATCCAGCATCTTGTGGTAGCCTCCTGTTCCGGAGAGACGGCCTCCCGTTTCATAGGGACGGGCCTCAGCGTGGTCTGCGTAACCCACCAGGTGGGCTTCGAGGCCCCCGGCGTTGACGAGATGAGCCCCGAGATGAGGGAGCGGCTCTCCCGGGCGGGCGTGAAACTGCTTACTACCACCCATCTGATGGCGGGGCTGGACCGGGCGTTGCGGTTTAAGTTTGGCGGGCTCTACCCGGCAGAGCTCATTGCCGCTACCCTCCGGCTTTTCGGCCACGGACTCAAGGTCTGCGTCGAGATCAGCGTAATGGCTCTTGACGCCGGGTTCATTCCGGCAGGGGTGGATGTTGTAGCGGTGGGCGGCACCGCAAGCGGCGCAGATACCGCGGTTGTTATTCGCCCGGCTCATTCCCAGCACTTTTTCGAAACGAAGATCCGCGAGATAATCTGTAAACCAAGGGATTTTTAGCTGCGTCAGCCACTTAAAACCTGTTGCACCAGTAAAACCGGCAAATTTATAATCACGTTGATAAGCCGGTACCTCTTGGGACTTTCCGGTGAGAATGGTAAATAGAGACAAAATACGGCGTTTTTTCATCCTCTTTGCCCTGCTCGGCGTGGTGGTGCTTCTGGTAGGTCCAGGGGTACGCCGGGAGCGATTTGGGCTGTCCGGCAGCGTCAGGGTTGCGCCCGGGCTTTATCTTGTCGACTCCCGAAATGTATCCCGGTTGGAGGGCCTTCCCGGCGTGGCGGTAGGAGAAGGGGTTGCCGGAAAGCGATTGGTCCGGATCACCTCTTCTGTTTCCCTGCCTTCCCCAATCAAAGTCCAGCCTTACCCAAAAGAGGCGCGCCTTGCCCCGGAACTTAAGACGGACGGGGATAAGCGCCCAGATCCCCTCGTGGTTAACGTCACCCTCTTTTCGCCGGACGAGAAGAAAAAGGTGGCCGCGGCGGTGGCGGCTGCCGGCGGCGCCGTTTTGCGCGGGCTTGACGAGGAAGACGCGGCGACGTTGCGGGTAAAAGTGCCACGGGCGGCCGTCCGGGAGCTTGCGGCGGAAAAAGGTGTGGTATGGATTGAACCGTACGCGCCGCGGCGTTTTCTGGTAGACCGGGCGGCAGCGGTGACCGGAACGGCGCCGCTTTTGTCGCCGGGGTTTGTTACTGCGGCGGGACTTTCCGGGAGCGGTCAGATGGTGGGGGTGGCCGATAACGGGCTGGATAAGGGCAGCCTTGACGACCTTCATCCTGATTTTGGGAGCACGCCGGGACAGATGCCCAAGGTGGTTATGCTGCGCTCTTGGGTGGGGGGGCCGCTCGGGGACCGAACAGGGCACGGGACGCACGTTGCTGGGACCATCGCCGGGACAGGGGCCGCCTCCGGCGGGCGTTACCGGGGCATCGCGCCGGGGAGCAGCATTTATTTCCAGGCGATCGCCAACGCGCAAGGAGAACCGGACCCACCGGCGGACCTAATTTCGCTTTTCCGACCGGCCTACAGCGCTGGCGTGCGGGTCCACGTCGACGGCTGGGGCGGTGGCAAGAATGGTTATACAGCTGCGGCGGCCCAGATCGATCGTTTTTGCTACTATAACCCTGATTTTCTGCCGGTTTTCGGCGCGGGTAACAGCGGACCGACCGCCGGGAGCATTACCGCGGAGGCCAACAGCAAGAACGCTCTGGTAGTAGGCGCGGCGGAGAATCCCCGGCCCCTTTTCGGTTATGCTGGGGGAAAAGTAGCGGGCTTCTCGAGCCGTGGCCCGGCGGGTGACGGGCGGCTCAAGCCCGACCTGGTGGCTCCGGGCGCGGGGGTAATCGCGCCGAGCTCGCGGCTGGCTCCCTCCCCGCCCGGGCAGGGCTATTACCGGCAGCTCGACGGGACGAGCATGGCGGCAGCCGTCGCCGGCGGCGCGGCGGTTCTGCTGCGCGAGTACCTGCAGCGGGCGGAAGGTTTAACGACGCCGCCAGCAGCCCTTTTGAAGGCGCTTTTGATCAACGGGGCGCGCAAAGACTTCGCGCCGGCCGGTGCGGGAGGCTTCGGGGAGCTCGACCTGGCGGCTACGGTGTTGGCGCTCCGGGAAAGGACTTTCCGCTATGTCGTGGAGCCGGGTTTGAAGGAGAAGGAGAGCGCCGCGTACGAAGTGGCGGTAACGGATGGAACCGCACCCCTCAAGGTTACCCTCTGCTGGACCGACCCGCCGGCACTGCCGGGAGCGGGTCCAGCCCTGGTCTGTGACCTGGACCTGGTGGTGGTAGGGCCGGACGGGCGCCGCTACCTCGGAAACGATTTTGTGACCGGCGGCGCACCGGACAGGCTGAACAACGTAGAGCAGGTTACCATCCCGCGGCCGGTGCCGGGTCGCTACCTGGTAACTGTTACCGCGGTCAGGGTGGGCGGCGGGGCGGCGTCCGGCCAAGCTTTCGCTTTGGCCTACGGTCAGGTGCCGCGCCGGGAGATAGTGGAAGACTTCGCGAATGGCCGGGTGCGGCTATCGGGCGACGGAGGAGAGCTGGTGTTGCCCCGGGAGGTGGTGGCACTTGTCAACGGCCGGCGGGTGGCTCCAGAGGAGGCTTTGGACCCCGGGACGGATATCTACTTAATTCCGGGAAAGGATAAGGCTTACGCCGTCGGGGAGAAGCGCGTGGTGGCACCGGCAAATTTTCTCGGAACGGAGAAGGGCGCGGTTGTGGTGTCGGAAAGCGGGTCGTTGCCAGACGGCGGTTATCTGTTGCGTCCGGCGCAAGTGCGCGTGGGCGATGCCGCAGTTGCACCGGCCGCGGTCCCTTCCGGGGTACGGGCCGAGCTCGGGATTAATCCGGCGACCCAGACGGTCTGGACGGCGCGTGCCGCCTGGGTGGAGAAGAAAGGGTTCCTCGCGGCAGTGGAAACAACGAAGGTTGCCCTGATCAACGGTGAAAGCTACCCGCTTGCTCCGGGATGCCGGGTAAGCCGGGAAACGGGAATTGCCGGCCTTGACCCGTTAGACAGGCCCTTCGGGCCGCCCGAGCCCGCAGGCGAGCTACCGCCGGGCCTCCCGGTGACGTTGCGTCTGGACCCCGGGAGCGGCGCGGTGCTTCACATTGCGGTGCAGCAGGAACTCGTTTCCGGGTTTGTAGGAGAAGTTTCCGGCGCTGCCCTTACTTTCGAGGACGGGCGCTCCTGTTCCTTTTTCCCGGGTGCGGGGGTAAGCCGTAGCGAAAGGCTGCTTGCTTCGGCGGCGGCGCTTGAACCAGGTGAACATATCACCGGCGTGGTTTTGCCCGGAAAGACCGAGTTACTGCACGCCTGGGCGGACAGTGGTTTTGTTTACGGGGAGATTCTCTTTCTGGATGCGGCGAAAAAAACAGTCCACCTTCAGGACGTGAACGGCGACTACCGGGTCCTCGAGCTTGCCCCGGGCGCTGGCTTTTTCTGCGGTACGGTCAGTCTCAGCGCTGCGGCGCTCTTTCCGGGAGAGTGGGTCCGTTTGCAAACCGGACCTGACGGGCGGGTGGTGCGGGCCGATCTATCAGGGGGAGTACACCAGACTGCGGGGGTGATCGAAGGTTTTGATAGCGCGCACCTGATCATTTCCGTGGACGGTACGGCGTACCGGCTAAGCTCCCGGAGTTTGCTCTTGAAAAACGGCTGGCCGGTGACGGTAGACGACTTTCGGGCGGGGGAGCGCGTAACGGTGACCTTCTGGGAGGGGTCCGGGAGCTTACCGGTGGCCCTGGCGGTGAAGGCCGAGACCAACGCACCGCGCCCAATCCTGGAAATTGCGCCTCATCTTTACGGGAAACCCCTGCAGGGTCGGACGAGCGGGACGCGCCTCTACGTCTATCCGGGTGACGGGCGGCGGCTTACGGTTGCGGTTTACGGCGGGGAGTTTGCCTATGCTGTCGGAGTCAGGACGGCGGGGGCGGTGCGGGTGGTAAGTGTGGATGAGCGCACGGGCGGCGTTAACGGGAGCTGGGTGGAGCTGTCCGGCCCGCGGACTTTCAGCGATGTTGCGGATTCATGGGCGGCCCAGGAGATTACAGCGCTTGCCGCTGAAGGGTTCCTCTGCGGTTATCCGGACGGAACCTTTCGCCCCGACGCGCCAGTTACCCGGGTGGAGTTAGCCGTTCTAGCGGCGCGTTTGTGGCCCGGTGTGCCGTGCGGCCCCGTTCCCGCAGATGCGCCAGCCTGGGCGCGGGATGCCGTTCGGTTAGCGGTTTACCGCGGTACCTTGGCGCTTTCCCCAGCAGGGCTTTTCCGCCCGGCGGCGGTGTTGGACCGGGTGGCCGTTGCGGCGGCGCTGGCTTCGCTCCTCCCGGGCGAAGCGCCCGGCGGCACGGTCCCGCCGTTCCGCGACTGGGTAAAGGTGCCGGTGCAGGCAAGAGAGGCGGTAGCCGAACTTTACGCCCGCGGTATCCTGCGGGGACGGCCGGACGGCCGGTTCGACCCCTTCGCCCCTCTGACGCGGGCGGAGGCGGCAGCTTTATTTTACCGGCTCCGCTACTTACCGGAATGAGCCCGGGAAGGCGTTACTGAAATAAATATATTCAGCTAAACTGCCAAACAAAATAAGGAGCCAGGTGCTTGCCCTGCTCCTTTTTGCTATTTTCGAAGTCCACTGGAAGTGCGCCGACGGACCGTTAGCCCTGTTCGCTAAGACAAAGGGTTACGGTGTACCTGCTGGCGGCCGTTTCTAGCTGGCTAAGCCGCCCCTCGAGGGTGTTCAGCGTAGCGTCGAGTGCTGCCCGCTCATCTTCAGGGGCCGCTTTGCGTAACGCCGTCAGCCTTTCGTATTCAGCCTTAATGCTGTTGAACTCCTGCGTAACGTCGTTTTTCTCGTCCTGCCGGAGGACCACCGATCCGAGGCCCGCCAGCTCGTTAACAAAAGCGGCGCTCTTCTCCTTCGCGACGATAAACTGGCAGATCTGGACCTGCTGGTTTCGATCGGTGGTGCTGGTGGCGTAGCTTTGCGTTGCGCCCCAGGCAGACGCGATCGCCGCTGCTCTCGCTTTTGCCGCGTTGAGATCCACCACTTTCACGCGAAGGAAGGTGCTGAAAACAACCCGTTGCCGGTCGAGAAAGACACGCGCCGGGCGCTCCACAGCAACGGCCACCGGCTGCCTATCTGCGGGCTTGGTTTTTTCCTTGGCCGCCGGCGGGGCGGGTTTAGGCTCGGTCTTGCCGGTGCTCGGAGCCGGGGCGGGCGTCTGCTGCGGTCGGGGCGCCGGGACAGCGGTCTTGTCAACCTGTTCCGTTTTGGCCGGCGCTACCGGTGTTGCTGGTGCTGCCGGGGAAACCACGGTCCGTTGCTCTTTAGAGGCGATCAGCGGCGGCTGGAAGGTCCCGAAGCGCACCAGGGCAAAGGCGCTGCCCGCCACCAGGAGCAGCGCTGCCGTTGCCGCGGCCACGCGCTTCCATCCTGTGAGCAGAACACGCCAGCCGTGCGCCGGCTCCCTGTCCGCCGCCGCGATGCGGGCCATGACGCCGGCGGCGAAACCCGCAGGCGCTGGCGGCGCCTCTGCCGCCTGCAACAAGGCCCTCATCTGGCGCAGGAGGGCAAACTCGCGTTGACAGGCCGGGCACCCGGCGAGATGGGCGGCCACCGCGGGCGGCAAGTCTCGCTCCGGATGGTCCACGAGCAACAAAAGCTTTTTCCGTAAACGTTTGCACCGCATCGGTTTCACCTATTCCATCCCGGGCAGTTCGAGTCCCCTTTGCTTCGCCAGGTGGTAAAGCGCCTTCTTGAGGACGTTTCGTGCCCGGCTCAACCTGGACTTCACCGTACCCGGGGCCACGCCAAGCGCGGCGGCGATCTCTTCGTAGCTGAGGGTTTCCATTTCCCGTAATACCAGCACTGCCCGGTGCTCCCGCCCGAGAGTGCCTAGCGCCTGCCAGACCAGGTCCTTCAGCTCACCGTCTTCGACCGCTTGTTCCGGCTGCCGGTTGTTGTCCGCCACCTGGCGGGGTAACTCCCCTTCGCCGGTCAGCACCGGGTCGTCAAGCGACAACACGGCCTGGTTTCTTTTGCGGTGGTTCAGCCAGAGGTTGACCGCTATCCGGTGCAGGTAGGTCCCGAAATCGGCCTCCTGGCGAAACCTATCAAGCGCCCGGTAGGCCCGTACGAAGGTTTCCTGCGCCAGATCCTGGGCGTCGGCGTGGTTTCCTGCCAGGCGGTAGCAGAGACCGTAAAGGCGATCCTGGTATGCAAGAACCAGCCTCTCAAAGGCCTGCACGTCGCCCTGCTGGGCCTGCGCGACCAGAGTTTTCACGTCGACCAAAGGAGCGTCCTCCTCTGGGTCCGGCAAATTTCCCGGACACTTATTAGACCCCAAATTATGCCGAAAAGTTCCCTGGGGTCACCAAAATTTGCGCGGGAGGATTTCTTAAAATTAAAGTCGCTGCTGTCTTTCGCTTTCCGGGGGTTGCGCTACACCTCAAGTCTATCATCGGGGGCTGATTCCGGCAAGCGGGGGAAAATTTCCCGGTGGCGCGCATTTTAACCGTGCATGTTGCGCGGCCGGCGCTCTGCTATGGCGCTCACGAGAGGATTCGTAGCGGTTGTTTCGGGCATGAGGCATTCTTTGGCGAAGATGCGGTAAATGATGCTGGTAAAGATGCCTTGCAGCCCCAGGAGTAGCCCCGTAAGCGCGAGCATCCAGCTTCTGGTAGCGGTGAAGGGGCCGAAACCGCTCCCTACCCAGGAGGCGAAGTGGTAGATGAGCGCGGGGACGCTAACACTCAAAAGCAGCAGACTCAGGTTCCGGAGCTGCTTGTAAAGCGCGAGGTTGGTCAGGAGCTTGGTGGCCCGGGAAGGTTTTTTAAAGCGGTGGCGCACGGCATAAAGGTCGATAATTCCTCCGTAAGCAGCGGTGTTGATGCCGAGAAGCATAAACGCAAGTCCGGCGAGAAAGGAGTGGAGTCCCAAGTTGATCCCGTCGAGGTGCACCGTGCCTCTAACGGCTAGAAGACCGGCGAGGATGGCCCCGGCCAGGAAGATCAGGAGACCGGGAAGGACGAAGGTAAGGTAAGGCTGAAAAATAAAAAGGAGGTCGAGCAGGACCCGTGCGATTCGGAGGCCGTCCCGGAAGGGGCGCAATTTGGATGCGCCGAGGCGCGGGCGGTAGGCGATAGGAATCTCCGTAGCCCGGAAGCGGCTCCGGCTGACTTTTACCACCAACTCGGTTTCGATGGCAAAGGTAGACGATTCTATCCCCACTGCGGCGAGCACGCCCCGCCGCATACCGTATAATCCCGAAAGCGGGTCGTTTCCCGGAAAGCCGGCCAGGTTTTTGATGAGCCGGGTAATCAGCCAGTTACCGCCACGGTTGAAGTAGGGAATATTTTCCCGGTTTGTGCGACAGGTGAAGACTACGTCCGTCTTTTTGAGCTCTTGCACTATTTCCGGGATATATTTTGCCGGATAGGTGCCGTCGGCGTCGATAAAAATGATGAAATCGCCGCGGGAGGCCTCAAAACCCGAGCGCATTGCCGCGCCCTTGCCCCGGTTGACCGGATGGCAGATGACTTTGGCGTTGCAGGCCCGGGCCAGTTCCGCCGTCTTATCGGTGGAGCCGTCGTCAACCACGATGACTTCGGCGTCTAGCTCCGTGACCGCAGCGGCGATCTCTTTGAGCGTTGCGGCGATGCCCTGCTCTTCGTTAAAAGCCGGAACGATAACCGAAACTTGGGGCACGTTTTGCTCCTTGAACGACAGGTGTGTTTTGCGCTGCCTGCAAGCGGCGCCGTACCGCTTAATTTTTCGCCGCGCTACGCGCTATTCCTGCTTTTCGGCAGCAGAAAGCGGAGTTTTGCGTGCGGGGAAGGAGGAAGAGCGCAATTAAAGGCGAAAAACTTCTATCTATGGTGAGGGACACACGGAAAGAATTGCTCACGTATCTTATATTAGCGGCGGTGCTGTTAGGCGCGCTGGTGGTCCGGGTTGTATTTATCCATCACTGGGGGAGCAGCCTCGCTTTAGGGAGTGACGACGTCGGCTACACCGAGAGTGCCCGGCGCCTCGTATCGAACCACGTCTTTTCTTACTGGCGACCGCGCCTTTCCCCGGAGCCGGCTTTAGGACCGAGTGCCTACATGCCACCCGGCTACCCGCTTTTCCTCTCGTTTTTTATCTATCTTTGGGGCGATAACGCTCACGCTCTGGCGGCCGCACGGTACGCGCAGGCCTTCCTTATGGTGGGTTCGGTCTATCTTACCTACCGTCTTGGCCGGGAGTTGGCCGGAAGGTGGGCGGGGCTCGGGGCGGCGGCTTTAGTCGCCTTTTACCCCCCGCTCATTCTGATCAACGGGTTACTCTTGACCGAAACCCTCTTCACCTTTCTCCTTATATCCTTCGTGGGCCTCTGGGTGCAGACGAAGCCCGCTGACGCCCGGAGGCACGCGGTGCTCGGTGTGGTAAGCGGGCTGGCCACGCTTGTGCGCCCCACGGGAGTTCTCCTGCTCTTTGCTGCTGCCGGCCGCCTGGCGTTGTGCCTTATGCGCAGAAAAATTGGGGTCCGCGCTCTCTGGCCTGCTTTGGGTGCCCTTCTGCTCACCTTTTGTCTCGTTCTTTCTCCCTGGTGGGTGCGCAATGCCCTTGTCTTTCACCGCTTCATCCCCCTGACGGCGAGCGGCGGCAACCCCCTGTTGTTAGGGACCTACGTTAATCTCGAGGGGATAAAGTACGGCTGGCATCCTTCCTGGCCGGTGGGGAAAGACCCGATGGAGACGGGTGAGCTCCATACCGCCCTCGCCATAAAACGCCTGCGGGATGGCTTCCAGAACGATTTCTGGCGCTACCTTGACTGGTACACGCGGGGGAAATTCCGGCTTCTCTGGGGGCGGGCCTTCGTCTGGGGGGGCGAAGACAAGCTGCCGCGGGGAGTCACCCTTCCTTACCATTACGTGCTGGTTGCGGCAGGCGGGTTTGGCCTGCTCTACGGTCTGTGGCGCTGTTTTCCGGGTAGCGGGAGAATTTTTGCGGTCCTGCTCCTTTTCACCCTGGTTCATCTTGCTACTTACGCTCACTGCCGGTATGCGCTGCCGCTTCTGCCGTTACTGGCAGCCACGGCTTTTTGGCCGCTGAAAGTTTTTGCGCGGTAACCTTTCTTTTGTGGGGGGCCTGTGCTATAATTAGGTCCTAAATACCGAGGGGGGAGACGGATGTTCGCGGAGAAGTTTGGCCGCGAGGGGCTCACATTCGATGACGTGCTGCTGGTTCCTGCCGCGTCGGCCGTTTTGCCGCGTGATGTCGAAACGACCACTTACTTTACAAATCAGATCAGGCTGAACATCCCGCTGGTGAGCGCTGCGATGGATACGGTGACGGAATCACGCCTGGCGATTGCGATTGCGCGGGAGGGTGGCATCGGCGTTATCCATAAAAATATGACGGTGGAGCGCCAGGCCCTGGAGGTGGACCGGGTAAAGCGGTCCGAGCACGGCGTCATCACCGACCCGATCTTTCTCGCACCGGAGAACAGCATCCGGGAAGCGATGGCCCTGATGGAACGCTACCGGATTTCGGGTGTGCCCATCACCGAGGGAAAGAAGCTTGTCGGCATCATCACCAACCGGGACATCCGGTTCGAAACTAATTTTGACCAGCCGATAAAGAACGTAATGACTAAAGAAAACCTGATCACGGCGCCGGTCGGCACTACCCTTGAGAAGGCAAAGGAGATCCTGCGCCGGCATAAGATTGAGAAGCTCCCTTTGGTGGACGAGAACTTTCACCTGTGCGGCTTAATTACCATCAAGGACATCGAGAAGGCGCACAAGTACCCGCACGCGGCGAAGGACGCCCAGGGGCGGCTCCTCGTAGCGGCGGCGGTCGGCGTGACGTCCTATCTGGAGCGGGTGGAAGCCTTAGTGGCGGCGAAAGTGGATGCGATCGTGGTCGATACCGCCCACGGCCATTCGCAGAAGGTAATCGAGGCGGTGCGCGAAATCCGGCGGGTCTACCCCGACCTTCAGTTAGTAGCCGGGAACGTGGCTACGGCGGAGGGTGCGCGGGCGCTTTTCGAGGCGGGGGCCGACGCCGTGAAGGTCGGCATCGGCCCCGGGTCAATTTGCACTACACGGGTTATCGCTGGCGTGGGCGTGCCCCAGATAACCGCGGTTTACGAGTGCGCCCAGGAGGCCAAAAGGTTCGGCCGGCGCATCATCGCGGACGGCGGTATCAAGTATTCGGGCGACATTACCAAAGCGATTGCGGCTGGAGCAGATACGGTTATGCTGGGCAGCCTCCTTGCCGGTACCGAGGAGAGCCCCGGGGAAATCGAAATCTACCAGGGGCGCAGTTACAAGGTTTACCGCGGCATGGGCTCGCTTGGTGCAATGCGGGAAGGCGGCGCGGAGCGTTACTTCCAGGACCACGGCCCAAAGTTGGTGCCGGAAGGTGTTGAGGGCCGGGTGCCCTACAAGGGACCGCTGGCGGAAACGGTTTTTCAGCTTATCGGGGGCCTGCGGGCCGGCATGGGTTACTGCGGTTGCCGGACCATTGAGGAGTTAAAAGAAAAGGCACGTTTTGTGCGGATTACCGTCGCCGGGTTGCGGGAAAGTCACCCGCACAACGTTATCATCACTAAGGAAGCGCCCAACTACACTATCGAGCGCAGCGGGTAGAAGGAGATGCGCGGTCAAGGAAACGGGTCTTTCGGCCAGTAAAGATAAAGGCTTTACGCTATCAAAACCAGCGGGGGCCCGGGATTCTCGGGCTCCTGCGCGTTTCACAGGGATTCCGCTCCGCTTAGCAGCTTAAGGAGAAGCTCTTTTTCTCTCTCGCCGGGCGGCCTGGCACTGCAGAGGTAGGGGACCTGGTGCGCCTTCTCGCTGCCAAAGAGCCAGCGGAAATCCTCGGCGAAAATCTCCTCGGCGTTACTGGTCCATTCATCTTCCTTCGTCTGGGTCACGCCGCGCAGCGATAGGTATTGCTGCAGCGCCTTTTCGCTAACCAGTTCGTACCGAAGGATGTGGCCAAACTCGTGGGCCACGGTGTACGCCGCCAGGTAGGGGGCGTAGCGTTCCGGCCTGGCCACCCCATTTTTCACCCGGTAAGTGTAGCTCCGGTACTGGGGCGAAGCGAAGAGGTAGACCGCTTTCTGGCCGGGGAGGGTACAGCCGGCGAGCCAGCCGAAACCGGGAAGAAAGCAGCGTTCCCGAACGACGTAAACTGGGATTTCCTGGTCCGACAGAAAAGGCAAGGCGGCTTCGAGGTGGCGCACTTCTGTGACCACCGCTTCCTGGGGCGGAAACTCAGCCTGCCCAAACGCGGCACGCTCACCCCTGACCCCGCTGATCGCGGCGGGCACCCGCTCGAGTTCGCTGAGGCTGACCCGCGCGGTGGCGAAAGTGCCGCTCGACAGGGCGGTTATTACCGTTAAAAAGAGGATCGTCCAGATAACCTTCTTTGTTGTACGTTCCCCCTTAAACATAGCTTCCGCCCCTTGTTTACGACAAAATGCTTCCGTATTCGACATCATTATCGCTTGGGCGCGGGAGAGGCTGCATGAGGCGACAGGTCTGTTTTACGGGGGCGGCGGGATCGGTTTTGCGTTGGGACCGCCACCTACCCTTTTTAGGACCTTCGGCCTACCACGGCTGGAAGGCACGGCGGCGGAAATAACGAAACCGGGGCTGGCGGGCGGCATTTTTCTTTGCCCGGCGGGGCATAATAGAGACAGGCACTCTGACGGAGCCCGGAATTTCGAGTTCGGTTGGGGCGATAGTTTGGGCGAGGAGGAAAGAATGTGAACTGCCCGGTTTGTGGCGGCAGGGCCACCGGCAAGGTGGGCGCCAGTCACTATTACTGCTGGGATTGTTGTGTCGAATACCGGATCGACAAGGAAGGCGTCCAGGTTTTCGATATCGATGAGGAGGGGAGCCTCGTTTCCTTTGATCCCGGGAACGAGGCGCTTTACTAAAACCGACGGGGGTGACGGAGCGGTGACTTTCTGGCGGGGCCTGGTGGCAGGTAGCATCTTAGGCATGATTGTCGGGGCTCTGTGGCTCACGGATGAGGGGGAGGAAAACCGGGTCGGCCGGCTGCGCGAAAGGATCCCCCGGATCGAGCGGGCGCAGCGGGTGGTAAGAAAGATGGTCAAATTAGCCGATCTGGTGCGGTAGGCCAGCCACAGAGTTTTAAGCAGCGGTGGCGCTTATTGCGGCGGGCGTTGCAGTGCCCGCTTTTATCTTTTTTAAAAACCGGCGTAAGTTGGGGAAGGAGTTCAGTACCTGACGGCGAATCTTCCAGAGATACCAAAGTGAGGGAGGGAAAGACAAATGCAGCAAAAAGTCCCGGTGGCGACGGCCTACCGCCTGTTGACGCCCGGCTGGGTGGTTTTGATAGCCACCGAAAAGGGGGGCCGGTACAACGTGATGACCGCCTCCTGGCAGATGCCTGTAAGCGTCAGTCCGCCGCTTATCGCTGTTTCCGTCGCCAAAAAGCACCTGACGGCGGAGTATATCCTGGCGGGCAAAAACTTTACCGTTAACGTTCCCGGGCGGAACCTCCTGCCCCAGGTCCATTATTGCGGCACCGTCTCCGGGAGAGAGGCGGATAAGTTTGCGGCGACGGGCCTGACGCCGGTGCGGGGCGAGAAGGTTGCGGCACCGCTCATCGCGGAGTGCCTGGCGGGAATCGAATGCCGCCTCTGGAATGCTTACGACGGGGGAGACCACTACATCTTTGTCGGCGAAGTGGTGGCCGCGGTAGTGGCGGCAGAGCATTTCGAGAACCACTGGCTGCTATCCCGCGGGGACGAGAGCTTCCCGGTCAACCATTTGGGCGGACCACTTTATGCCGTGCCGGGCAAGATGGTGCGTGTTTTTAAGGAGGGGCAAGATTTTACCGTCGAAGAGAAGTTGCTGGTGGCGAAGTTCTAACAAAAAAATACCCCGGTTGTGACCGGGGTCAGCCGGAGGTGGGTTGTTTTCCGTGATTTAACGCGCCGCGGTTAGGAGGACAGGATTTTTAAGCTCTCCCGCGCCTCCCCTGGCGGCACGGTTCTTGCGTGCTTTCTTCTGCCGGTACATCCGCGCGTCCGCCACCGCTAATAACCTCTCGATTTCTTTTCCGTCCTGCGGGCAGGAGGCGAGGCCGAAGCTCGCCGCCACCCCGCTGGCGTCAAGCTGTTTCCGGAGGCGTTCCAGTAACACGCCCGTGTCGCCATTAGCCTTCCTGAAAATAACGCCGAACTCGTCGCCACCGAGGCGGGCGACCACGTCGGTCTGGCGCACCCCTTCCCGGAGTGTCCGGGCCACTCGCTGGAGCACCTCGTCTCCTTTATGGTGGCCGAAGTTATCGTTAATTTCCTTCATATTGTCGATGTCGATAATCGCTACCGCAAATCCCGCTTCGGCTTCCGCAAGCGCTGCCTGGAGCGCGCGCAAGAAGTACCGCCGGTTGTAAGCTCCGGTCAGCGGGTCAGATTCTGCTTCGTACTTCAGCAGGTGAGCCGTCCGCCACCCGATGCGGGCCAGATAGACGATGCTTACCAGCATCAGGATAAAGCTCAGGGCGATCGCGAGGTCGCTGCCTGCAATAAGCTCCCCCGGTAGCTTTGCGCAATCCGATAGAAGGCGAATGGCCCAGCCGGTAACGAAGCTCAGAACCCCAACCGCGAGCAGCGTAGCCGCGCGGCGGTTTTTTAAATAGCGGCAGGCGCAAGCGATTACGGCAAACCAAGCGATCTCGCTCACCACCGGTGCCGTCTGGGCAAGCGTACCTGCGGAGCTTAAGAGCAGGTCCGGCATCGGCCTCACCCCCTCTACCTCTTTATTCGACATATATCGCAGCATCTTTACACCTGTTCCAAAAATTCTACGGGGTAGAAGGGAGAAAAATTTCTACTGCAGCACCTCTGCCGGAAGGGGTTTTTTTTTGCCCGCCTTATCCATTTTCGCTTTGTACATCCGGTTATCCGCCGTGGTGATAAGCTCGTCGGCGGTGGTGCCGTCTTTGGGGCAAAAGGCCATACCGATGCTTAAGGTTGTCGCGCAGCTTTCGATCTCGCGCTGTAAACGTTCTATCAACCCCTCTTCGTTCGGCGCACCGACGAAGAGGATAACGAATTCGTCACCGCCGAAGCGGGCGACGCAGTCGGAAGCGCGGACCGCCCGCCGCAGCGCCTGGGCTATCTCTTTCAGGATCTCATCGCCCCGCAGATGGCCGTATTTATCGTTGATTTCCTTCAGTTCGTCAACATCTAAGACCGCGACCCCGAAGGGCTCCCCATGTTTCTGGTACCGTTCGATCGCTTCGGCGAGCCGCCGGTAGAAATAACGCCGGTTGCAAAGACTGGTTAAGAAGTCGGTCGTGGCTTCGCGCTTGAGCGCCTCGTGGAGCTTTAGATAACGGTAAACCAGGTAGCCGATGCTGGAAGAGAGGAAAATATAACCACCGCAATGGGCCAAGTCGGCCAAGAAAACATGTTGCCAGAGGCTCAAGGGTCGAATATAATCGTAAATATGCGCTGTGGCCCCGACGATGAAGGAAACCAAACCGAGCACGAGCAGGGTGACCATTATCCGGTCCCGGAAAAAACGGGTAGCCATGTAAATAGACACGACAACCCAAACGAGCAGCGCTCCTTCCAGGAGCACGTGGGAAACAAAGAGAACCTTAGTGTTATAGCTCCACTGAGCGAAGGTCTGGAGCACCCGTTTGCCCTCCCTTACACCCGAAAACTTCGACACCGAATGGCAAATTCCTGCAACAAATGGATGCCTTGCGCCTGATTTTACGAAAATTTTTGTCGAGTTATGGGGGTCGGGTCAGGTGCTACGCGAAGCAAGGGGAAGGGGCTCCGTTCCTGCTGTGGCGGCAGAAGGCAAAAGAAGAGAACCCATCATGCCTATCGCTGCGGCTGCGGCTGCCAGGGTATAGCTCCAGGTGAAGGTATGGCAGATTTCGGCCAGGTAGCCACCGGCTGCCGGCCCGAGAGCCTGGCCGATACCGAAGAAAAGCGTAAGAAAGCCGAGCCCCGCCGGCGCCAGGCGGCGCCCGAGGTAGTCTCCCGCGGCTGCGGCCATGATTGTCGGGATGCCGGCGTAGGTGAGGCCGAAAAGTACTGCCGAAAGATAAAGGGCCGGCGCGGTCTTAACGAAAGCAAAAAGCAAGTATGAGAGCGTGAGGATGAAAAAGGCGAGGGCGAGGCCGCGATTCCGCCCTACGTGGTCGGAGAGGGTGCCCCAGATGAGGCCGCAGAAGATGGTGAGCATGCCGACCAATCCCCAGAGATCGCTCGCCTGTGCAGTGCTCCAGCCGATCTCGTTCCGCAAGTAGGCGGCGAAGAAGGTAAGATAGATTACGTACGAGAGGCCGAAAGTAAAATAGACCGCCCCGAAATGCCAGATTGTTCTTATACGGTAAACCGAACGCCAATCCGGAGGGTTATCGCCGGTACCGCGTGGCTCTGTGTCGCCGGCACGGTCTCCTCCAATGGGGGAGAGACCCAGGGACTCCGGCCGGGGACGTAGAAAGGTGAGGCAGACGAAACTGATGGCCGCCAGCGCGGCCCCGAGGCAGAACCAGGCGTAACGCCAGCCGGACGGCCCAACGACTGCCAGGATGCGAGGCACCAGGAGCGCGCCGAGCACGATGCCGATGCCGGTGCCGCTTGAGACGACGCCTGTAGCGAACCCCCGGTAGCGCCTTGCAAACCAAACTGAGCCGAGTGCCATGGACGGGACGTAAGCACTGCCATGTCCCAAGCCGGTGAGGAACCGCATGGCGAAGGCCCAGCTGAAGGACTGCGCCAGCCCCGTGAGAAACATGGTGCAGCCCATCAGGAGAAGGGAGAAACCGATAACGAAGCGGCTGTTGAAACGCGTGGCGAGGAAGCCGCCGCAGAAAGCCGAGATGAGGTAACCAAGGAAGTTTGCGGTGCCGAGAAGCCCTGCTTGGGTGTAGCTCAAGGCCAGGCCCTCTTTCATGGCCGGCAGGATGAGCGTATAGGCCATACGGCCAAACCCGTGCGCCCCGAGTGCGGCTATCATTCCCATTGCAAGGATGACCCAACCGTAATGGATGCCCCGGCTCCTGCGCTTCATTAGCCCTCCTGTAGTCGTTTCCGTCCTGTTTTCGAAACAATTCGCCAGCGGTGGCGGAATCCCTGCACTAAAAACAAAAGCCAAACCACACTTTTGAGCGCGATTTGGCGTCGGTGAGTAAACCTGTAAGTCCAGATTAACGGACCTCGGGGCGCTTTTTCCCTCCCAAGGCCATGGCACTTCTGCAGATGAGCCAGAGTGTTGTTCACAGTACTTTGCCTGCTTAAAGATTACACTCCTTTGCTGCCGCGGAGCTTTTCGTTGATCAGGCTTGCCACCTTCTTTCCGGAAAGGAGCATCCCTCCAAAGATGGGGCCCATCCGGTAGCCGCCGGCCACCGCGTTAGCGGCCATCCCAGTAACGTAGAGGCCCGGGTAGACCTCGCCGGTGTTTTCTAAGATTTTGAAATATTTCCCGGGCGGGCTCCTGGAAGACGATCTGGTTGAACATCATCCCGCCGCCCCACATTCCCCCGCCGACGCTTGCGCGGCGCTCAAAGACTGCTGTTTTGATGCCGCTGCCGGCCAGATAATACGCGGCCGAAAGCCCCGAAGGCCCGGCACCGACCACCGCCACTTCGACCTCACTGAGGGAAAGAAGCAGTTCGGTATACCGGGTTATTATCGCCCGGGTGATCAGTCGCTCATCGAGCGCAGGAAGATTGGTTTCCATCATCTCCAGCCTCCTTTTCTTTTTTGCGCGCCAGGTAATCCTCGATCGCTTTGTGCAGGGCGTCGGCTCCAAGGTTGGAGCAGTGGAGTTTTTGTTTCGGTAAACCCTCCAGGGCTTCCGCAACGTCCCTGTTCGTGATTTTGAGTGCCTCCGAAATGTGTTTGCCCTTGGCCATCTCGCTGACCATGCTGGCAACGGCGATCGCTGCGGCGCAACCGAAGGTCTGAAACTTGACCTCCGCGATCCGGTCTTCCTTGACCTTGACGTAAAAGGTCATCACATCCCCGCAGGCAGGGTTGCCCACCTCGCCGACGCCGTCGGCGTCCTCAATGACGCCCACGTTGCGCGGGTGCAAAAAGTGCTCCATCACCTTAGCGCTGTACACTGTGGCCACCTCCCGAAAGTTGTTTGCTTGCCTGCGCGCGCTTCGCCTTATGGTAGAGGGGCGACATTTCCCGCAGCCGCTGCACCACTGGCGGCAGGGCCGCGAGCACCCGGTCCACGTCCTTTTCGGTGTTGTGGATGCCCAGGGTGAATACCAGCGAGCCCTGGGCGGTGGCTGCGCTTATCCCCATAGCCAGCATTACGTGGGAGACCTTTAAGCTGCGGGAAACACAGGCCGAGCCGCTGGAGATCCTGATGCCTGCCATATCCATAAAGAGGAGCATTGACTCGCCCTCGACGTATTCGATGGCCACGCTGACGTTGTTGGGCAGGCGCTGGTGGGGATGCCCGAGGAGGATGGTGTCGGGAATGCGTTTAGGCAGCTCCTCGATCAGGCGGTCGCGCAAAGCCTGCAGGTGCCGGATGCGGGAGTTCGTCTCTTTTTTGGCGATCGCAGCAGCTACACCCATCCCAACAATTGCGGGTACGTTTTCCGTGCCTGCCCGAAGCCCTCGCTCTTGAATTCCGCCGTCAAGCAGCGGTTGGATCCGGACTCCCTTCCGGAGGTAGAGGGCGGCTGCACCCTTGGGACCGTAAAAGGTGTTGGCGGAAAGGGTTAAAAGATCCACGTTCAACTCCTCTACGTTGACCGGGATCAGTCCCACCGTGGCCACGGCGTCGGTATGGAAAAGGACGTTTCTTTCGCGGCAGAGGCGCCCGATTTCAGCGATGGGCTGGATCGTACCTACTTCGTTGTTGGCGTGCATTACCGAAACGAGGATGGTGTCGGGCCGGAGCGCCTTTTCCACATCCGCCGGATTTACCATGCCGTATGAATCAACCGGTAGGCGGGTTACTTCGAACCCCCAACGTTCCAGCGTTTTGGCGCAGTGCATAATGGAAAAGTGCTCTACCGAACTGATGACGATGTGTTTACCCCGGTTCTGGTGGGCCCAAGCGATGCCTTTGAGCGCAAAGTTGTTGGCCTCGGTTCCGCAGGAGGTGAAGATTATTTCCTCCGGTGCTGCTCCGATCAAGTCGGCCACCTGAGCCCGCGCCTTCTCCAGCGCTTCCCGGGCTTTTTCCCCCAGTTCGTGGATGCTGGAGGGATTACCCCAGTGCTCTGTAAAGTAGGGAAGCATCGCCTCGTAAACCTCCGGGAGTACCGGGGCCGCGGCGATATAATCAAGATAGACCAAGAAAACAACCCCCTCTTTGGTTGAAATTCCTTCTTCGGTTTTAAGCTCCGGAAACGGGCGCATTTAAAGACGATGGCAGCGCGTCCGGTGCCTTGGACGTATCCTGACCGGTGAGCGCAAACATCCGCTCCAGCGCGCGGTGGGCCGTTAGCCGGATTTCTTCCGGCACGGTCACCTCTGGCTGCAAAGTTTCCAGCGCCCGGACAATTTTTTCTAAAGTAATCCGCTTCATGTTGGGGCAGACCGCTCTTTTTGAAGCCGGGATGAACCTCTTCCCCGGGTTTTCCTTGCGTAGCCGGTGAAGGATGCCCACCTCGGTGCCCACAATGAGGGTTTCGAAATCCTTTTCCCTGGCGTAGCGGCAGATGCCCCCCGTGCTCAGCACTGCGTCCGCGAGTTCCCTTACCTCACGTCGGCACTCGGGGTGAACCACGACGGGGGCATCTGGGTAGAGTGCCTTCAGCTTTAGGATCTCTTCCCGTCTGATGGCGACGTGGGTGGGGCAGAACCCGGGCCACAGGATCACCTGCTTACCCGTAACCTCGCGGACATACTCGCCTAGGTGTTGGTCGGGGATGAACAAAATCTCCTGATCCCCAAGCGCTTCCACGACGCGAACGGCGTTGGCCGAGGTGCAGCAGACGTCGCTCGCTGCCTTGACCGCAGCGCTGGAGTTCACGTAACAGACCACGAGCGCCTGGGGAAACTGCCGTTTGATCGCTTCCAGATTCGCGGGCGTGACCATATCTGCCATCCGGCATCCGGCTGTGAGATCGGGTAAGAGGACCCGTTTTCCGGGGCAGATGATCGCCGCGGTTTCGGCCATAAAGTGGACGCCGCAAAAGACGATCACTTCCGCGTCCGTTTTCGCCGCTTGCTGGCTCAGCTCCAGGCTGTCGCCGACAAAGTCGGCCACGTCCTGAACCTCGGCCCGCTGGTAGTTATGGGCGAGGATGACGGCCTTCTTTTCGGCTTTCAGGGCCGCGATCCGCTCTTTAAGCCCGTTGCTTTCCACTTCTGGTCCCTCTTTTCTGACGCGGATGCTCTAGTTTTCTTCGCTGCCGCTCCACGAGGTCAGCCAGGGTTACCGCGGCCAACACGTTGCGGAAGGCTTCGTTGGCTTCGCGCCATACGTCCCGGATGGCGCAGCAGTCGGCCCGCGTACATACCTCCTGGTCGTAAAGGCAGTCTACCAACATGATGGTCCCGCCTAGGATTTCCACGATTTCACTCAGGCGGATCTCCGTGGCCTGCCTGCTCAGCACGAAGCCTCCGTGAGCGCCCCGGACGCTCCTAACAAACCCCGCTCCCTTCAGTAGCAGTACCAGTTGTTCTAAATATTGTTCCGAGACCCCTTGGCGGCGGGCAACGTCCTTCAGGCTTACCGGCCCTGCCGTGCTATGTTCGGCAATATCCATTAGCGCCCTGACGCCGTAGCGAATCCTTGTTGAGAGTTTCATCCCCAGCTTCCCTCCGAGTACGGGTAAGCGTTAGTTCCCCCGGCCTTTTAACCGCCGGCGAGGTAACTTGGGCGTTTCTGGTCGTGGTCAGTCTGTTTTCTGACCTTGTAAAGGTTCCTTTGGAAAACTCTTTTTTCGGTATAATTCCGGGCTGTTAGTTGAGACGGGAAAGACAAACTGCCCGCAGCGGGGACAGGTCGCCGCCTCCGGTTGGGAGAGGAAGAGTACCTCTTCTTTACATCCGGGACAGAGCTGAAGGAGAACATCCCCATCAGGTAGCCACCACCTTTCCTTTATCTTTTTGTCCTTTCTGTCGTATTATTGCCTATTAATATTATCATTTTAGTCATGATAAAGCAGGAAAGCTTTCTTGTCAAGAGGGTAACGCAAGGGCAGAGGAGGGTAGCTCCCTTTGTAGCACAGAACAGAGGAGGGTGGTTTCGCTTATAGCCTGGAAGACTATATTTTGCTTTGGGAAGAGTTGAATCCTGGGTAGTTGTTGTCAAAAGTAGGTAGTTCGGCAGTAGAAGCTTATCGTCGCTCGGGTGGGCAGCCTATAGCGACCACTTCCACAGTGTCTCCTACCTCGACCGCGCCGCTTTCGATTATCCGGACGAAGATCCCCTCGCGGGGCATAATGCAGTCCCCCGCCTGGCGCCTGATGGCGCAGGCGGTGTGGCACGCCTTCCCGATCTGAGTCACCTCTCCGAGCGCGGTGCCGATCCGCAGGAGGGTCCCCACGGGTAGGCGGGTAAGGTTCAGCCCTTGGGTAGTGATGTTTTCCGCGAAGTCTCCGGGGCCAACTTCCAAACCTCGCGCCCGCATCTTTTCGATGCTTTCGAGGGCAAGGAGGCTTACCTGGCGGTGCCAGTTACCTGCGTGGGCGTCACCTTCGAGACCGTGGCCGGCCACCAGCCTACCTTTCCCTATGTTTTCTTTTCGTTCGCCCTTGTTCTTGCTCAGACACACAGCTATGATCCGGCCCCGTGTTCCTTCGTTATTTCGCATCTTCTGGCGCCTCCCGGTTTAAAGCATAAATCCTCGTTTTCTGTGCGGACCTTTTCCAAGGATTTTGATTTTTAAAGTAGCATTCAAGGCTACGGCCAGTGTCATGCCCACGTCGAACCTACCAGCCTCTGAAATTCTTGAAAGCTCTCCCGGACCTGCGGCGGCAGGCGATCCACCACCTCTTTTTGCCACCTCTTTTTTACCCCGGTAAATTTTCTCGGGTAGGTGCCGAAACTCCTCTTGCTAGGCAGAAGAAACGGCAAAAAACAAAAGCCAAACCGCACTCTTAAGCGCGATTTGGCGTCGGTAAGTAATGTAAGTCCAGATCTAACGGACCTTGGGGCGTTTTCCCCCTCCCAAGGCCATGGCCCTTTTAGAATTTGTATTTGCGGGGTAGCTATTCAGCACCCCTTGGCTCCTCAAACTTGACACCGCTAACGATACTGCCAAGGGTCCCGTTACGCTCCTCAATCTCCGCCAGGATACCCATATAAAGATGTACGACAAAGAAGGCGAGAATGAGCCACATAGTAACGTGGTGGATGAGGCGGAGGTCCTGGTTGGCAAAGAGGACCAGGAGCCACCCGAAGAAAAACCGCCAGAAACCATCCTGAAAAGCTTCGGCGTAAAGCGCGAACCCGGTGAGGCCTTGCACCAGGATTAACAGCCCCACAACCAGATAGCTTAGCCCGGCCACCGGGTTATGCCCTACGTAGAGAGGGCGTTCCCGCTGCAGGAAGAGATAGTACTTGAGTTGCCGCCAGAAAAAGCTCCAGCGCTCCCGGCTGGTGGGGATCCACTCGCGCCAACTGGCGTAGCGGTTCCCGCGGAAGAACCAGTAAATGCGTACCAGCAGGGCTATCCCTAAAACAAAGGCAGCCACAAAATGGACAGCGCGCATCCACCCCATCAGGTAAGCCTGCGCGGCATCACCAGACACGATCACGAAGGGGTTACCGATATAATAACCCGTAAGCGCCAGGGCGAAGATGCTGAGCGCCGTGGCCCAGTGGAAGACGCGTACCGGAAGTTCCCATACCAGCACTCGTCTCATAAGCGTCACCCCCTTAGCAGCCACTTATATAGAAGGTTTTACGACCGCGTGGCTCTACCATGTGAACTGCGCAGGCTATACACGGATCGAAGGAGTGGATGGTACGTAAAATCTCCAACGGCTTTTCCGGATCCGCAACAGGAGTACCGACAAGGGCCGCCTCGTAAGCGCCGGGCTGGCCACTTGCATCCCGCGGTGAAGCGTTCCAGGTGGTGGGCACAATACACTGGTAATTTTCGATCTTGCCGTCCTTGATCCTCACCCAGTGACCCAATGCTCCCCGCGGCGCCTCCGTCCAGCCCCAACCTTCCGCTTCCTTAGGCCAGGTGGACGGCTCCCAGTGCTTCTGCTCGTGGATGCGCAAGTCGCCTTTGCTGATATTGGCCGCCAGTTCGTCGGTCCACGGGATTAACTGCTCGGCGATGACGACCGTTTCGATGCAGCGGGCAGCGGTCCGGCCCAGGGTGGAAAAGAGGGCCTCCGGCCCGACGCGTAACTTCGCCAGCACAGCGTCTATCCAATGCTTCACCCGTGGGTGCCCGGCGGCGTAAGCCACAAGCATCCTCGCCAGCGGTCCCACTTCCACCGCTTTGTCGTCGTAACGCGGGGCTTTAAGCCAGGAATACTTCCCGTCTACGTTCAGGTACTTATAAGGCGGCTTGGGACCGGTGTAGTTGGGCCGGGTTTCTCCCTCCCACGGGTGTTTGGATTTCTTATCATCTTCGTAGGAATACCACGAATGGGTTACATACTCGGCCACCTTTTTCTGGTCAACCGGATGGACGGTCTTCAGATCCCGGTTCAGGATAACCCCGCGGGGCAGGAAGAGGTCACCGGGATCGTCGCTACTCTTGGTGTCGGTGAGGGGAAAGTCCCCGAAGCTAAGGAAGTTGCCTAGTCCCTCGCCCACTTTGGCCCAGTCTAAATAGAAGGGCGCTACCGCCAGCACATCCGGGAGGTAAACCTTTTCCACAAACTCCTTCGCCTTGGCGAAAAGCTCTTTGAGGTAGGCGATACTATCGGCGTTCAGACCCGCCTGACTGTTCGGGTCTACCGGGCACGACATTCCGCCCACTAGATAAGTCTGGAGGTGAGGGTTCTTGCCGCCTAAAATCGCGTGGGCCTTAATCACCTCCCGCTGCCACTCCAGCGCCTCCAGATAGTGCGCTACAGCCATCAGGTTAGCCTCCGGTGGCAGCTTGTACGCCGGGTGCCCCCAGTAAGCGTTAGCAAAGGGCCCCAGTTGGCCGCTTTTTACGAAAGCCTGGACGCGTTCCTTGACGCCTTTGAAATAAGCCGCGCTGGACTTAGGCCAGTCGGAAATAGACTGCGCTAATTGAGATGTTTTCGCCGGATCTGCGTCCAACGCTTTAACAATATCCACCCAGTCTAAAGCGTGGAGGTGATAGAAGTGAATCACATGGTCCTGGACATACTGGATACCTTCAATGATGTTGCGGATCATCCGCGCGTTCGGCGGAATCTGAATGCCAAGGGCATCTTCTACCGCCCGCACGGAACAAATGGCGTGGACCGTCGTACAGACGCCGCATATCCGCTGGGTAAAAAGCCAAGCATCCCGGGGATCGCGACCTTTTAAAATGGTTTCGAGACCCCGAAACATGGTGCCACTGCTCCATGCACTGGCTACGTTTCTACCTGAAACCTCCGCCTCAATTCGCAAATGGCCCTCAATTCGGGTTACAGGGTCAATAACAACCCTGGGCATAGATTACCCCTCCTTAAAGAGTCTCCTATGACTCCTCCGTTCCTTTTGTCTTGCGCCGCACAGAGCTGGCCACCGCGTGCGCGGCAACCCCGACGGCGGCCGCCGCCGCGAGGCCAAGGCCAATCTTGTCCGCGGTGGACTCAACCGAGAAGCCCGGTACCGTCGGCAACCGCCGGTAGAAGGGCGTCATCGTATCCCAGAAACCTGGCTGCGTGCAGCCAACGCAGCCGTGGCCGGCACCGACCGGCCAATTAATCCCCTCATTCCAACGGACGGTGGGACAGTTGCTGTAAGTTTCGGGTCCTTTACAACCCATTTTGTAAAGACACCAGCCCTTCCGGTGGCCTTCGTCCCCCCAGGCTTCGACGAACTGGCCGGCGTCGAAATGGGCGCGGCGCTCACAGTTATCGTGAATCCGTTTGCCGTAAGCAAAGAGAGGCCGGCCCCAGGCATCCAGTTCCGGCAGGGATTTAAAAGTAAGGTAGTGAACAACCGTAGCCGTTATATTGATTGCGTTCACGGGACAGCCGGGAAGGTTGATTACGGGCACGCCCTTTACCAAGTCGCGCACGCCTACCGCTCCCGTAGGATTGGGCTCAGCCGCCGCCAAGCCGCCGAAGGCCGCGCAGTTGCCCACGGCAATCACAGCGGCCGCCCCGCGGGTGGCTTCCGAAAGGATTTCCATTGCTGTGCGCCCGCCTACACAGCAGTAGAGGCCGCCATCCTTGATGGGAATAGAGCCTTCCACGATAACGAGGTGACCACCGGTCTTGATCGTTGCTTCTCTTGCTTCCTCCGCCTGTCGGCCAGCCGCCGCCATAATCGTCTCGTGGTAATCTACCGAAAGTAGGTCCAGCACGATCTCGGCCACTGTCGGGCGGGAGGCCCGCAGGAAGGACTCGGTGCACCCGGCACAATCCTGAAATTCCAGCCAAATAACAGGGGGGCGGCGGACTGATGCCAGCGCATCGGCGATCTTACCGACCATCTCTACAGGAACGGCCAGCGTAGCGCCAATGACTGCACAGAACCTGAGGAACTCCCGGCGGGAAACCCCTTTATGCTTCAGCATCGCGAGCATTCCATCCGCGCCGGCGGTTTCGGAGATAGAAACAATCCTTCGCCCTTTTGCCATTCAATCTTCCTCCCTTCCTACAAACAAAGGGACAGCAAAGAGTGATAAACTTGACCAAAGCAGGCTGACGTTCGCGAAGAGCTCTCGTCTCTGTGCTATTACTCTGTTTTTTCACCCCCCCTTATCCTCCTAGGTGCCAGAGACGCGTGAGCGAATTGGTACTGGTTGGAAGCAGCTTCCTGAAGGTAGTTGCTTTTTCTGGGGAATAAACGCCGAGAAATAAACCGTGATCAGTTTACTAACCTTAACTCCGGCACTTTGAGCAGAGGATCTGGTTTTCGTTATTTTTCTGCATTCTCCGTCAAATTCCTGCAGGTCTCCACAAAAATTTATCTCTTTAGCAGCCAAATTTCCGAAATATTGTCGAAAATTAGAGAGGAGCCGGGTCCGGGCTGCCACAACACAAACACAAGAGAAAAATTAAATTTTGGTTACGGTTTTTCCCCTGTACACAAAAAATAAAAGCCAAACTGCGGTAAAACCGCCGTTTGGCGTGGGTGAGTAAACCTGTAAGCCGAGTTCTGTCGAGGGTGGTCATTTATCTGGGACGCCGGTTGCCCTGGCGCCTCCTGCGGCCTACCCGGGGACGGAGCGGGCCACTCCATTGTCCCCCTACGCGGCCTTGCTCCGGGTGGGGTTTACCTAGCCGGCCGGTTGCCCGGCCGCTGGTGCGCTCTTACCGCACCGTTGCACCCTTACCCCGCACTCACGGGGCGGTCTACATTTCTGTGGCACTTTCCCTGGGGTCGCCCCCGCCGGGTATTACCCGGCACCCTGCCCTGTGGAGCTCGGACTTTCCTCAGGTGCGACTTTACGCGTCTTGCACCCGCGACCACCTGGTTTACTCACCTAATATGAGTATAGCGGTTTTTGCGGTCGAAAGCAACGGGCCAGGAGTTGGCGCGTGCTTTAGGAGGGGGGCTATAGTGCTCAGCCTATCAGTCGCTCGCTCGGGTAACGGTTTACCGTAAGGCACGTAACTGGCTCAGGCGGTACCGGAGTTCTGCACGCCGGGCGGTAATCTGTTCCCCGGAAGCCTGCGCGAGACCAGCGAGTTCCTGTTCGTAGCGGATGATAAGCCGCCGGATCAGTTCCGGGAGCAGGGGGTGGTGGGAGGCGAGAAGGCAGGGGCCAAGCTCCGCTTCGAGCCAGCTGAGTTGCCCTTCTTTTCCGGGCGCCGCCGTAATTATCTGGTACAGCCATTTTTTCTCCGCGACGAGAGTTTCTGCTGCGATGCGCCACGCGTTCTCGGCCAGCCAGCGTCTCAGGATTGCCGCCCGGTTCATCGGCTGTAAGACAAGCTGCCGGGCCGTGCGGGCCGTCTCTATGCCGTGGGCCAGGATAGTGGCGATTTTTTCACCGCCGAGCCCAGCCAGAACGATAATCTCTGCTTCACCAGGGCGGAGGGGGGCGAGGCCGTCACCAACGCGCACTTCAATGCGGTCCATGAGCCCCCGGGCGGCTACGGTTCTCCGAGCAACTATCGCTGGCCCCGCTTCTTTTTCTACCGCGATCACCCGGGCCACGATCCCCTGTTCAACCAGGTAAAGAGGCAGAAGGGCATGGTCGGTACCGATATCCGCCACACACCGGCTGGGCGGTACGAGGTCTGCTACTGCCTGAAGTCGCGGTGAAAGCTTAATCGTCCGCTACCTCCGGGCCGCCGCTCCCGGCGGTACCAAACTAGGTTACTTAAGCTTCTCCGGTAAAAGAAGAACCGGGTTTTCCCCGGACTCCTATTGCTTGAGAACTTAATTTTCTGAGTGGTGGGCGATGCAAGATTCGAACTTGCGACCCCTTGCTTGTAAGGCAAGTGCTCTCCCCCTGAGCTAATCGCCCACTTCGGAGGTTGGAGACAACCCAACCTCCAACTCCCAATTTCCAACCTCTAACCTCCAACTTCCAACCTCTAAACTGGTGGGCCCACCAGGATTCGAACCTGGGACCATCCGGTTATGAGCCGGCGGCTCTGACCGCTGAGCTATGGGCCCGAAGATATTGTATAAAAAAATAATCCGGTCGTCAAGAAGACGCCGGATAGGGTCATTCAAGGTAATCTTTAAGTTTCTTTGAGCGGCTTGGGTGACGCAGCTTGCGAAGGGTTTTAGCTTCTATTTGCCGGATTCGCTCCCGCGTCACGCCAAACTTCTGGCCGACTTCCTCCAGGGTCCGCGCGCGACCGTCATCAAGCCCGAAGCGCAGCCGCAGGACCCGTTGTTCTCTTTCGGTCAGCGTTTGCAGGACCTCGTTGAGTTGCTCCCGCAACAGCCGGTAGGAAGCTTCCTCCGCCGGTGCCTGAGCGTCCTGATCTTCGATAAAGTCACCCAGGTGCGAATCTTCTTCTTCACCGATCGGTGTTTCAAGGCTCACCGGTTCCTGGGCAATCTTCATGATTTCGCGCACTTTCTCTTCAGAAATGTCCATCTCTTTAGCGATCTCTTCAGGCGTGGGCTCGCGACCAAGCTCCTGCAGCAGGTGGCGCGATACCCGGATGAGCTTGTTTATGGTTTCTACCATGTGAACGGGGATGCGGATGGTCCGTGCCTGGTCCGCAATCGCCCGGGTAATTGCCTGCCGGATCCACCAGGTAGCGTAGGTGCTAAACTTATAACCTTTGCGGTAATCAAATTTTTCAACCGCCTTGATCAAGCCCAGGTTTCCTTCCTGGATCAGGTCGAGGAAAAGCATCCCCCGGCCGACATACCGCTTAGCAATGCTGACGACCAGCCGCAGGTTGGCTTCAATCAGCCGGCGCTTGGCGGCCTCGTCGCCCTGCTCCATCCTCTTGGCGAGCTCTACCTCTTCCTCCGGCGAAAGTAGGGGAATGCGCCCGATTTCTTTCAGGTACATCCGCACCGGGTCGTCAATTTCCACGCCTTCAGGTATGGTGAGGTCGGTGTCTATCGGCGAAGGTTCGGGCGTCCCCTCGGCAGGCTCGAGATCCTGGGCCTCAGGAACGACATCTATACCCATGGTGGCGAGACGCTCGTAAATATCCTCGATCTGCTCGGAAGTAAGATCTACCCCCTGAAGGCTATCCATAATCTCGCTGTAGGTAAGACTGCCGCGCTTTTTACCCTTTTCGATCAGCCCTTCGATTTCTCCGTACTGAAGCTCATCTTCCATTTCCACAACCCTCCTTTCTATTCCTGAGTAGTTCAGCAAGCTGACGTAAAAGCTCCTGCACCCGGCCTTCGTCTCCTGCTTTTTCCGCCATCTGCAAGGAAAGCAGGAGCTCCTGCCGTTTTTCGCGCTGCTTCTTCTCGCGCAGGATACCAATCAGGTCTTCCACCAGAGCTTCCGAAGCTTCGGGAAGCTCTGCGGCTAAAAGGGCAGCTACGGTTGCCTTATCATCTTCTGCCAGACGGCTGAAGAGTAAGGGCGTCGGTAGCTCACCGCTAGGAGCAACTTCCCTAGCTATGGTCAGGTAAATCCGCCGGTATCTTTCGTCCGCGAAGATCTCACGACCTCCGGCTGCTTCTACTTGCTGGGCGAAGCTGGGTTTTTCGAGCAGGAGCCGCAGGAGCGAGGCCTCGGCCCGCTTGCGCGCATCCGCCGTGTACTCTATTTTATGTTTATTTTTTACACTTTTTCGCGGATTTAGCCAGTCTTTTTGCCCTTTTTCTAAAAACCGGTCAAGTTCACCCCGCACAGTTTCCCAGCTAAGGCCGGTAAGCTGGGCCACCGCCCGGACGCCTTCCTCAATCTCAGGCGCCGTCTTAAGCCAAGCGAGGTTCGGGAGGAGTTCGCGCAGCACGGCCATCTTGGCTGCGGCTGTCTCTATCCCTTTCTCGCGGGCTAAATGGATTCCCTTGTACTCGAGAAGAGGGAGAGCCTGGGTTACAAGCTTCTCCCAGGCTGACTTTCCCGCTTGCCTTATGAATTCGTCCGGATCTTTGCCCTGGGGTACCCGGACTACTTTTACCTCAAAGCCCGCTTCCTGGAGGAGATCAAGACCCCGCAGGGTGGCTGCCGTTCCCGCCGTATCGCTGTCATAGGCGATGAGCGCCGTTGCCGTATACCGAAGAAGTAACCGTGCCTGTTCCCGGGTGAGGCTCGTCCCCAAACTGGCCACCACGTTGGTAAAGCCAAACTGATGGGCGGTGATCGCGTCAAGGTAACCCTCGACAATGACCGCAAAACCCTTTTCGCGGATGGTGTCCCGAGCCTGGTAGAGGGCGTACAGTAGCTCCCGCTTGTTGAAAAAAGGGGTCTGCGGTGAATTAAGATACTTTGGCTCGGTCGCGTCGTCAAGCGCGCGCCCGCCAAAACCCGCCACCCTGCCGCGAGCGTCGTGGATAGGGAAAATTAGCCGGCCCCGGAAACGGTCAACAACTGCGCCAGTCTCTTTGCGGATCGCTACCCCGCAACGGACGGCCTCTTCGCCGCTCACCCCCTGACGTCGCAAGAAATCCAGGAGGGCGTCTCCGGAAGCAGGAGCGAAACCGAGTTCGAATTTGGAGGCTACCGTCAAAGGTACGCCTCTTTTTTCAAGGTACTGCCGCGCCGGCGCCCCGCTTTTATCTTGGAGCTGGCGGGCATAGTAGCCGGCAACGAGCCTGTTTATTTCCCAGACGGTTTCCTGTTCGCGGCGTCGCCTTTCGGCTTCCGGGTCGAGCGCCGTCACGGGAAGTTTCAGCCCCGCGCGGTCGGCCAGCCGGCGGAGCGCTTCGGGAAAAGAGAGGTTTTCCCGCAAGATGAGAAATTTCAGGGCGTCTCCCCCGGTACCGCAACCAAAACAGTAGAAAAATTGTTTGTCGGGTGATACGGTAAACGAGGGGGTCCGCTCCTGGTGGAACGGACAAAGCCCGACGTAGCGCTGACCTTTTTTCACCAGACGGACGTACTCCCCGATCAAGGCTACGATATCCGTCCGGCTCAGGACCTCTTCGATAAATTCACCCGGAACGGAGCCGCGCAATCTTACCACCACCAAATGCGGGGCAGAGCGGCCACCCGAAGTATATATTCGTTACCCGGTCAGATTTTCCTCCCCTAAAGCGACAATTTTTAAAATGCAGGAAAGCCTTTTAAAATGCAGGAAAGCCGCGCGGGATAAAAAGTCGCTCGAACTGTGCCACTGCGTAACGATCCGTCATCCCCGCAATGTAATCGCAGACTACCCGCTCGCGTCCAAATTCCTCGATGCGCTCGCGGTATTCCGGGGGAAGGGCATCCGGATTGGCCACCAGGTACTGAAAAAGATACTGGACGACGTGCCGCGCCTTGGCTTCCTCCCGCTTGGCTTCCGAACCGGTGTAGACCCGCTCGAAGAGAAAAGCGCGCAACTTATCCATGGCGTGCTGTACCTCCGGCCCCATTTTTATCTCCGGCTGGTTCCAGCTTGCCTTGATCAGGTCAAGAACCATCGTGTTGATTCGCTCGCGGTGCCGAAAACCTAAAATCGTCAGACAATCGCGCGGCAGGTCGGTTTCTGTAAGGATGCCGCCGCGAAGCGCGTCGTCGATGTCGTGGTTTATATAGGCGATACGGTCGGCTATTTTTACCACCTGGCCCTCCAGGGTGGCCGGTGTCTTGGGGCCGGTGTGGTTTAAGATTCCGTCCCGCACCTCGAAAGTTAGGTTAAGCCCGCAGCCCCCCTCGAGGATATCCACCACGCGGAGGCTCTGTTCATTATGCTTGAATCCCGGAAATACTTCAGCCAGAGCATCTTCCCCGGTGTGGCCGAAGGGGGTGTGGCCGAGGTCGTGCCCAAGGGCGATGGCTTCGGTCAGATCCTCGTTTAACCGCAGGGCCCGGGCGATGGTTCGCGCGATCTGGGCGACCTCCAGGGTGTGGGTGAGGCGCGTCCGGTAATGGTCTCCTTCAGGAATGATGAAAACCTGCGTCTTGTGTTTGAGGCGCCGGAAGCTCTTGCTGTGAATGATCCGGTCCCGGTCCCGCTGGAAGGCGGTGCGGATGGTACACGGCTCTTCGGGCTTTTGTCTCCCCTTCGTGAAGCGGCTCCGGCACGCGTAGGGCGAAAGGAGACGCTCCTCGAGCTCTTCCGTATATTCGCGTAACCGCACGCTCTCAACCTCCGTGAAGATGACCAGTTATTGCTAATACCGGCGGCTGTTACCGCCTGTTCGTACGTTCACTTGAAGCTGAAAACAGGCAGCGCCGCCCATTTTCATTCCGCCGCTGGTACGGACCGGAAAGCCCGCACGGGGTACTCCTCCTGGACGCCTTTCTTTTTTCTTTAAACCGAATTACTTTAGTTTAACTGGATAAAAAAGCCCGGTCAAGGGCTTGCCGGGCTGCGCAAACTAAGACGGTGAAGGTGCCTCACCGCTTGCGAAGGTGCTGTGTGGCCCAGGCCACCTCCGCAACACGCTGCCCTAAGATTTTCGCCCGCTCGAAGCCGTCATCTTCCTCTCCGTACCGGATGCAGGCCCCGAGGTGTCCGGGGTCAGCATCGTAGTGGCCGTCGCCCACGACGGTCATGCCGTGGCAGAGCATCATTGCGGCCAGGGTTTCAAGCGTTGGTTCCTGGCCGCCGAACCGGGAGCCGCCGCAAACTACGCCGGCGCCTACCACGTTGAGGAGCATTTTTTCTTTCCTGAGCTTGCGGGTTTTATCCCAGAATGCTTTAAGGGGAGCGGATACCGTGCCGAAATAGACCGGGCTTCCGAGAAGGAGCCCGTCCGCCCGGCACAGGAGGTTGAAAAACTCTGCAAGGCGGGTGTCTTTGTAACACTCACCCGAACAGGGAGAGGAGCAGTGGAGGCAAAAGGGAACCTTTTGCCCCTTTAGCCCCTCAACCGCGTGCAGCAGGAGTGTTTGGGCGCCTGCCGCTGCGGCTGCGGCGAGCGCTGTTTGCAAAAGCCGGGCGGTGCCCCCGTCGGGGCGGGGACTGCCGTTCAGGCCGATAATCAACACTGATTTTCGTCTACCTCCTTTTGAAAATTATACGTTGCCGGGCTTCCGGGTTTAACCAGAAGCGCAGCCAAAATCAATGCGTCCGACCGGTGAATAAACCGGCCCGCTCAGCTTGAGCTCGCTGGCGATCAACTCAATGCCGCCAACCTCAAATTTACCGAGTTCCACGTCCCCCATCTCGCCCATCGCCTGCCGTAGCAGCGCGCCGTTCGCGCCGGTGCGGAAGCGTCCGAGCGTTACGTGGGGCGAAAACCGCTTCGCGTCAGGCGGAAAGCCGAAGGAGCGGACCGCTTCCTCCACGAGGCGGTACAGATGGAGCAGGGAGGCGGTTTCCTCGACCCCTACCCAGAGGACGCGCGGCGCTTTCAAGGAAGGGAAAACGCCGACCCGCCGCAGGAAGAGGGGGAAGGCGTTAATTTCGGCAAGGCGTCCTTTTGTGGTTGATAGAAGCGGCTCGACCAGGGCCTTATCCGTCGCCCCGATAAAGCGAATGGTGAGGTGCAGGTTCTCGGTTTCGACCCACTTGACGTTGAGCGGCAGTTTCCGGAAGGCCGCCTGCACGCCGGCGATTTTATCCCGGATTTCCTCCGGGAAGGTGACGGCCCAGAAAAGACGCAGCGTATCCATGATTAATTTTTACCCCCCTAATAGAATAAATAGGGGGTTGCCCGCTGGCAACCCCCGCTTTTGCGCCGTATCGTGGCATTATTTCCGTTGCCGCAGCGCCTCGAGGATGATTTTCTGCTCGACGCAGGCTACCAGCCGCCGCGTGTTGGCTACGGTATCCGGGTTCACGCTGATGCTGTCAATGCCGTTGCGGACAAGGAATTCGGTTAGTTCGGGATAAACCGAAGGCCCCTGGCCGCAAATGGAAACGGTCTTTCCGTGCCGGTGCGCGACTTCAATTAGGTGGCTGATCGCCCGGGTGACCGCCGGGTTCCGTTCGTCGAAGTAGCCCATGTTGTCGAGGACGCCGGAATCCCGGTCGGCGCCGAGGATCAGCTGCGTGAGGTCGTTGGACCCGATGCTGAAGCCGTCAACCAGAGGGCTGAACTCGTCGGCAAGGAAGATAACTGCCGGGACCTCCGCCATGATCCAGACCTTGAAATTTAAGTTGGGGGAGAGGCCTTCGTCGGCCATAATACCGAGGACCCGCCTGACCTCCCAGGTTGTCCGTACGAAGGGCAGCATCGCCCACACATTGTGCAGGCCAAATTCCTCCCGCACTTTACGCATGGCGCGGCACTCGAGCCTAAAACCCGCTTCGTACTCTGGCGAAATGTACCGGGAAACGCCCCGCCAGCCGATCATCGGGTTGTTTTCCACCGGCTCGACCTCTTCTCCTCCTTTGAGGCCCCGAAACTCGTTGGTCCGGAAGTCGCTAAAGCGGACCACCACCGGCCGGGGGTAGATCGCCTGGGCAACCTTAGCAATGCCCTCCGCCAGACGCTCGATAAAGAAGTCGGCCTGTCCCGTGCGCAGGAGGTAGATCGGGTGGGCGCCGATGTGGTCGGTAAAAATGAATTCGGTCCGCATGAGCCCGATGCCGTCGAAAGGCAGGTCCTTGTAGCGGGCGATGGCTTCCGGTTCTCCTAAGTTCATGTAGATCTTGGTGCCGGTGACCGGGGCGATCTCCCGCCAGAGGGCACCCTGCACCACCGTGCCTCCGGCCTGGGGTGCGGCCGGTGCTTTATCTTCCATAGCCACCCGTCCCTCGTAAACGACGCCCCGGGAGGCGTCAACCGTCACCTCCATGCCCTCGGCGAGTAACTCGGTGGCGTTCTTGGTACCGACGATGCAGGGGATGCCTAATTCCCGGGAAACGATAGCGGCGTGGCAGGTCCGGCCTCCCTCGTCGGTTACGATCGCCGCTGCGCGTTTCATTGCGGGGACCATATCCGGGTTGGTCATAACCGTTACCAGAACCGTTCCTTCTTGGACGCGGGTAATGTCGTTGAAGTTTTTCACCAGGACGACTTTCCCGGTGGCCATCCCGGGAGAGGCGGCCATTCCCTTGACGAGAACCTTCGCTTCGGTCACCTTGGTTGTTTCCCTGGGTGCCGGTTGCGGTTTTTCCTTGTCCAGGGTGGTAATGGGCCGGGACTGCAAGATGTAAAAGGCCCCGTTTTCGTAGCCCCATTCGATATCCTGCGGGGAGCCGTAATGGGTCTCCACTTTAACCAGTAGGTCAGCAAGGGTGAGGATCTCCTCGTCGGTCAGGCACTGCTTTTCGACGTACTCGCGACCCAGATGCTTGGCTACTTCAACCTCGATCGTCCCGCCGGCGGCGTTCGGGTCGGCGACGATCATCACGGTCTTGGCTGCCACCACCTTGTTGGTGATCCGGCGCGGCGATTTTTCTACGATGTACTCGTCGGGGGTCACTTTTCCGGCGACGATCGCTTCCCCGAGCCCCCAGCTGGCGTTGATCATCATCTCCTGTCTGTTGCCGCTAACCGGGTTGGCGGTGAAGGCGACACCCGACCGTTCGGACTGAATCATCTTCTGAACCACCGCGCTCAGGTAAACGGTGGTGTGGTCAAAACCCTGCGCCTGCCGGTAGGCAGTCGCGCGGGCCGTCCAGAGCGAAGCCCAGCAGCGCCGGACGTGCTCAATTACGTCCTCCGTGCCTACCACGTTGAGGTAGGTATCCTGCTGCCCGGCGAAGGAGGCTTCGGGAAGGTCCTCGGCGGTAGCGGAGCTGCGGACGGCCACTTTGGGCGGCGTGCCGCCAGCAGCGAGTTCTTCGTAGGCGGCCGTTATTTCTGCCGCAATCTCCGGCGGGACCGGGGTGTTGCGGATGAGATCCCGGATCCGGGCGGTGTTCTCCATGAGCTGCTCTAAATTGTTCGCGTCGGTCTGCCTGATGATTTCCATAATTTTGGGTGCCAGGCCGGTCTTTTCGATAAAGTACTTGTAGGCCTCCGCGGTTACGCAAAAACCAGGTGGTACCGGAATGCCGGCCTGCGTCAATTCCCCCAAGTTGGCACCCTTGCCGCCGACAAGCCCCACATCCCCTTTACCGAGTTCCCTGAACCATCTGATAAATCTTAGGGCCATTTTTTCACTCTCCTTGTATCAGCCGATTAGGACCGGGCGCATCACGTTACCGTCGCCCCCGGTAATAGATTTCCAGCACCTTGCTTGCCGTTTCTTCAACCGCTTTGCCCGTCACGTCGATGACGGCGCAACCAATCCGGCGCATCACCTCCTCGGCGTAGGCCAGCTCTTTTTCTACGCGCTCTTTACTCGCGTATTCCGCTTCAGCGGGTAACCCGAGGGTTTTTAATCTTTCCCGCCGGATGGTAACAAGGTAGTCGTGTTGGATGGTCAACCCCACGACCTGGTTGAGCGGGAGCGAGAAAACTTCTGGCGGGACCGGGACCTCCGGAACGAGCGGGATGTTCGCCGCTTTGATGCGCTTGTGGGCGAGATACATGCAGAGCGGCGTTTTGCCCGTGCGGGAAACCCCCAGCACAACGATATCGGCTTCGGTTATGCCGCGCGGGTCTTTGCCGTCGTCGTACTTGACGGCGAATTCGATCGCTTCTACCCGGCGAAAGTACTCCTCGTCGACCTTCCGCATGAGCCCCGGTTCGAAGCGCGGCTTGCGTCCCGTAACTCCCTCCAGCGCTTCGAGCACCGGCCCCAGGATGTCCACTGCTGGCAGGCCGTGGCGGTGCGCCTCTTTCAAGAGCATCTCGCGCAGGTGGGGCATTACCAGGGTGAAGATGATGATTCCTGCGTCGCGCGCAGCCTGCGCCACGATTTCGGGAATCTCTTCCGGGTGAGTAACGTAGGGTACTCTGCGAATCTCGGCGTTTCCGGAGTCGAACTGACTGGCTGCCGCCCGGCCTACAAGCTCGGCTGTTTCCCCGATGGAGTCGGAGATGATGTAGATTACCGGGTGCCTGCCGGTTTCCAAAGGTGACAAGGCTTCTCTACCGCCTTTCTCCTATTTCTACAAAGAGCCGGGCCACTGTTGTTTTGCTAAACCGGCCCACTACGCGCAGTTCGTTTTTGTTGTCGGCGACGGGCTCGACCACCGGAAGGGCGTCCACCTCGTGGAGCACCAATTTCCGGGCGGCTTCCCACGCGGGCTCCTCAGGTGAAGTGGTGATGATGTTCGGCATGCGGGTCATGATGACGCCTACCGGTAGGTTGCGGATGTCTCCGGTGCCGAAAGCTATTTTAAGAAGGTCCTTCCGCGAAACCACTCCCTCCAGGATTCCTCCTTCGCGGGCAACAAAGAGGGTACCTACGTCCTCCAGGAAAAGGGTGATGATCGCGTCGTGAATCGAGGTTGCTTCGCCAACTACCACCGGCCGGGACTGCAGTTCACCGACCTTGAAGCGGCGAATTTTGGCCGCTACTACTTCGTGCGGCGACTTGCCGCTGTAATAATAACCCACCCGCGGCCGTGCCTCAATGAGCCCCGCCATGGTAAGAATGGCGAGGTCGGAGCGTAGGGTGGCCCGGGTGAGCTTTAAACGGTCGGCAATCTGTTCGCTGGTTATCGGTCCTTCGGACTTTACAATTCCCAGGATGGTTTGCTGCCGCTGGGTCAGCTCCAGGAAGACCCCCCCTTTTCCTAAACAGCAAACCAGCAACACTGCGGGGTCAGCCCAAATATACGTGCCGGTCCGCCCTTTTATGACACATTAATTCTGTCCGAGACGGAAAAAACACACACTATTTCTAATACTCTGCCATACTGTTTTTTTCCTGCCGGCGGCCGGCACTTTCTTAGATAGAAATCTTTGCCAGGTCGGCTATCCCCCGAACGAGATCCGCTGCGGCGCGCAGCAAAGCGAGCCGGTTCTCCCGGAGCACGGGGTTTTCATCCATCACCAGCACGGCATCGAAAAAGATATCTACGGGTGGCCGCAGCGCGCAGAGCTCTTCAAGAGCGGAACGGTAATTATGGGTTGCGAGCTTGGGTTTGATCTTTTCCCGGAGGGCCTGGACCGCCGCGTAAAGCTCTCTTTCTGCCGGATCGGTGAAGTGGGCGGGATCAGGCTCGCGCGCGGGCGCCGTCCGGGATAGATTGGCCGCGCGCGTATAGGCCGTATAGAGATCGCCGAAGCGGCGGTCACGGCGGAACTCATGCAGGGCTGCCGCTCTAAGGTAGGCGGCGTAGAGGTCGTCTATGCCGGCAGCCAGGACCGCCTCGGTAACCTCGGGGGCGATGCCCCGCTCGCCAAAGATGCCGCGGAGTCGCTGTTTAAAGAAGTCGGCGAGTTCCGCGAAAACTTGAGCGGGTTCGTTTTTGAGCTTCCCGCCGTATTCCCGGTAGGCGAGGTCGACCATGGCGCGGAAGGAGAGGTGCAGCTTTCCCGCAATGATGATCTGGCAGATGCCGAGCGCCTGCCGCCGCAGGGCGTAGGGGTCCTGGGATCCGGTAGGGATAAGGCCGAGGCCGAAGCAGCCTACCAGGTTATCCAGCTTGTCCGCGATACTGAGGAGACGCCCGGCGGCGGTCTGCGGCAAGGAATCACCGGCGAAGCGCGGGAGGTACTGTTCGTAAAGCGCTACCGCTACCGCTTCGGGCTCGCCGTTTTTGCGGGCATATTCCTGCCCCATAACCCCCTGGAGCTCGGGGAACTCGTAAACCATGTTCGTGAGAAGGTCGGCCTTGGCAAGGTAAGCGGCCCGGAAGAGGGCGGCCCGGTCATCATGCCCGAGCCCGGCCGCACCGGCAAGGTGGGCAACCAGGGCGCAGAGCCGTTCCGTTTTGTCGTAGAGGGTGCCCAACTCCTCCTGGTAGACGACCTTTTTCAGCCCTTCGATCCGGTCGGCGAGCGGGGTGGCGAGGTCCTCGCGGTAGAAAAAAGCGGCGTCGGCGAGACGCGCTCGGAGCACCTGTTCGTTGCCGCGCCTGATAGTCGCCGTGTGTTCGGGCGCGCTGTTATGCACGGCGATGAAACGGGGGAGAAGACGCCCGTCCCGGTCACAGACGGGGAAGAAGCGCTGGTGCTCCCGCATTACCGTTACGAGCACTGCCCGCGGCAGTTCCAGATACTTTTCCGGGAAGGTGCCGCAGAAGGCGGTGGGGTGCTCCACCAGGTTGACGACCTCTTCGAGGAGTTCGGCGTCGGGCGGCACCACGCCTCCTTCGGCTGCGGCCAGCCGCTCTATCTGCTCGCTGATCAGCCGCTGCCGCACGGCGGAATCGACGATCACGCGGGCGGCTTCCATCCGCGTGAAATATTCAGCAGGATTGGCTATGCAGACCGGGCCGGCGCTTAAGAAACGGTGCCCCTGGGAGACGCGCCCGGACTCCAGACCGTCGAGGGAAAACGCCACCACCGTGTCGCCGTAAAGGGCCACCAGCCACCTGATTGGGCGCACGAAGCGGAGTTCCTTGTCGCCCCAGCGCATCGGTTTCTGGAAGCTGAGGCTCCTGATCAGGCGGGGGCATAGCTCCGCCAGGACTACTGTTGCTTCGCGTCCCGGTTTTTCCTTGACGGCGAAGAGGTACGCGGTCTTGCCGACCTGTCGCACCACGAGCTTTTCCACCGGAACACCCTGGCTGCGGGCGAAGCCGAGGGCGGCTTTCGTCGGCTGGCCGGAAGCGTCGTAGGCGGCGCTTAAAGGCGGGCCCTTGATTTCTTCCACCGCTGTTTCCTGTTTGCTGGCGACTTGCTCTACGAGAAGAACGAGGCGCCTGGGCGTGCCGTAGCTGCGGACGGGGCCGTGAGGCAGACGCGCCTCGTTCAGCAGAGAAACCGCTTTTTCCCGCAACTCGACCAGCGTGCCGGGCAGAAAGCGGGCCGGTATTTCTTCGGTGCCGATTTCGAGTAAAAAGTCCTGCACCATCAGGATTTCCCCCTCTTTAAAAGCGGGTAGCCCATGGCTTCCCGCTGGGTAAGGTAGGCTCGCGCGCAGGCCCTGGCCAGGGCGCGGATCCGGTGGATGAACGCGGTACGTTCGGTCACGCTGATCGCCCCCCGCGCGTCGAGCAGGTTGAAGGTGTGGGAACACTTCAGCACGTAATCGTAAGCCGGAAGCACGAGTTGCGCCTCCAGAACGCGCCGCGCTTCTTTTTCAAAGGCTTCAAAGCTGGCGAAGAGAAAGTCGGTATCCGCGACCTCGAAGTTGTACCGGGAGTGCTCCACCTCGCCCCGGTGGTGGATGTCGCCATAGGTGATTCCGTCGGTCCAGACGATGTCGAAGACGCTCTCCACACCTTGCAGGAAGATGGCGATGCGTTCGAGCCCGTACGTTATCTCTGCCGAAACGGGGTGGAGGTCGTAGCCGCCGCACTGCTGGAAATAGGTGAACTGCGTTATCTCCATCCCGTCAAGCCACACCTCCCAGCCAAGTCCCCAGGCACCGAGGGTAGGTGATTCCCAGTTGTCTTCGACGAAGCGGATGTCGTGCTGCAGCGGGTCTATGCCTAAAGAGCGGAGGCTGGCGAGGTAAACCTCGATCACGTCGTCGGGCGAAGGTTTGAGGATCACTTGGTATTGATAGTAGTGCTGGAGACGGTTGGGATTTTCCCCGTACCGGCCGTCGGTTGGCCGCCGTGAAGGCTCAACGTAGGCGACCCGCCACGGTTCGGGGCCGAGGACTCGGAAGAAGGTAGCCGGGTTCATTGTCCCCGCCCCTTTTTCAATATCGTAGGGCTGCTGGATGACACAGCCCTGCTTTGCCCAGAAGTGGTCAAGCGTTAAGATGAGCTCCTGAAAATTCACGCCCTGTCCCCCTCAAAGATAAAAGCCCCCGCTTCGGGTGCAGCGGCGGGCAACTTCTGCGTCTGGCAAAAACCTTAGCAAAGAGAGGCCTAAAAGTCAAGCCTTTGCAAAAAAACGCTGCTTTTGCCGGCAGCGGTGTCTTAACTGCCGAGCCGGTCGAGAAAAGAGAGCGCCTGTGGCCGGTAACCGAGGTGGAAAGCCACCGTTTCCGCGAGGATGGCGTAGAGCTCCCGTTCGATGACCGGCGCCACTTTCACGGTGAGAACTTGTTCGAAAGGGCCGGCGGCGAGGTGGCGCAGGGCTTTAAGTGTTCCGGGACCGACTTCGATGGTGGGACCTTCTCCTTTGCAGGACGGACAGAGCACGCCGCCGGTTTGGGGGCTAAAGGCGATTCTTTCTCCGGGCGGAAGGGTTTGCCGGCACAACGTGCAGACCCCGAGCTCGGGCCCGAAGCCCGTCAGGATCAGGAGGCGGAGTTCAAAGGCACGGGTGAGGAGCGCGGCCCCGGCCTTCCCTAAAAGACGCAGGGAGCGTAGAAAAATGTCGTAAAGCTTAGGGTTGGGCGCTTCTTCGCCGGTGAAGGCATCCACCAACTCGGCGAGGTAGGCGGCGACGCCGAAGAGCGCCAGATCCTGCTCGATGGCGGGGAAACGCTCTAAGAGCTCTACCTGATCGATGCGGTGTACCTCTTGCCCGCGGACCAAGTAAAAACGCGACCGGCAAAAAGGCTGGACGGCACCGCGCTTCCGGCTGGTGGGCCGGGCGCTTCCGTAACTTACCGCCCGGAGCTTACCGTACTCGCGGGAGAAAAAAGTAATGATCCGGTCTGCCTCTTTGTGCGGGCGGGATTTGAGGACGACCGCTTCGGCTTGGAAGAATTTCATCTCCGGACTTTTTATCTTTCGAATTCCTGAACCCGTTCGATGGATAGCGCCTTTCCGGTAGCCGGGTCGAGCGTCACCAAGCAGGCATTGAACTGGTAAGGGCCGCTTGCCACCTCGAAGCGCTTCGGCAGCTGAGTGAGGTATTTAGAAATGATGGCCTCCTTGCGTACACCGATGACGCCGTCCCGCGGCCCGGTCATGCCGACGTCCGTAATGTAGGCGGTTCCGCCGGGAAGGATGCGTTCGTCTGCCGTCTGGACGTGGGTATGGGTGCCGAAAAGGGCGGTCACCCTGCCGTCGAGAAACCAGCCGAGCGCAATCTTCTCCGACGTGGCTTCGGCATGAAAATCAACGATGATTATCGGTGTCGCCGCTGCCAGAGCGGCGGTAATCTCCTCAGCCTTCCGGAAGGGGCAGTCGAGATCGGGCATAAAGGCCCGGCCGCAAAGGTTGACCAGCCCGACTTTATGGTTGCCGACCGTAAATACCCGGTAGCCTGCGCCGGGCGCGCCGGGAGGATAGTTGGCGGGACGAACAAGCCGCGTTTCCTCGTCAATGTAGCTGTAGCTTTCTTTTTTATCCCAGATGTGGTTTCCGCCCGTGAGGAAATCCACCCCGTAGCTGAAAATCTCGTCGGCTGTCTCGCGCGTGATACCGTTGCCGCCGGCCAGGTTTTCGGCGTTGGCGATCACGAGGTCGATTTGCCGGGCCTCGCGGAGGGCGGGCAGGAACTCTTTTACCGCCCGCCGCCCGGGACGGCCGACCACATCGCCGATCATCAGGACTTTCATTTCCGGTACCGGTGGCTTATTTTGCATAGTCTACCGCTCTCGTCTCGCGAATTATAACTACCTTGACCTGACCCGGGTACTCAAGCTCGCCTTCGATCTTTTTCGCGACGTCCCGGGCCAGCCGAACCATCGCTGCATCGTCGACCCGCTCCGGCTTCACCGCCACCCGGATCTCGCGCCCGGCCTGCACGGCGTAGGCCTTCTCTACGCCCGGGAAGGAGTTGGCGATCTCCTCAAGCTTGGTGAGGCGCTTGATGTAAGCCTCCAGCGTCTCCCGGCGTGCGCCGGGGCGGGCGGCCGAAATGGCATCGGCGGCCTGAACAATCATCGCTTCGAGGGTTTGCGGTTCCTCGTCCCCGTGGTGGGCGGCAATGGCGTGGAGAACCTCGGGATCCTCACCGTACTTCCGTGCCAGTTCCACGCCGATCGCGACGTGGGGACCTTCCATTTCCCGGTCCACCGCTTTGCCGATGTCGTGGAGCAAACCAGCCCGCTTGGCAAGCTGGACGTTGGCGCCGAGTTCTGCCGCCATAAAGCCGGCTAAGTAGGTGACCTCGAGCGAGTGGCGGAGGACGTTTTGACCGTAGCTGGTCCGGAATTTCAGGCGTCCGAGAAGCCTGATAAGTTCTTCGTGGAGCCCCGGAATTCCCGCCTCAAAGGCGGCCTGCTCACCGGCTTCCCATATCTGGCGTTCCACTTCCTTCTGTGCTTTTTCAACCATTTCTTCGATCCGGGAGGGATGGATGCGCCCGTCAGCGATCAGCCTTTCGAGGGCGATACGGGCAATTTCCCGCCTTACCGGGTCGAAACTCGAAAGGATCACGGCCTCCGGTGTATCGTCAATGATCAGGTCCACGCCGGTAAGGTTTTCGAAGGCCCTGATGTTACGCCCCTCACGGCCGATGATCCGCCCCTTCATCTCGTCGCTGGGCAGGGGGATGACGGATACTGTTGTTTCGTTTACCTGATCCACGGCAGTGCGCTGGATTGCCAAGGCGATGATCTCTTTCGCGCGGCGCTCTCCTTCCTCCTTGGCTTTCGCTTCGACCTCCCGGATGATGCGGGCCGCTTCTTGCTGGGCCTCCTTTTCCACCTCCGCCAGAAGCAGTTGCCGGGCCTCCTCGGTTGTCAGACCCGAAATCCGCTCGAGTTCGGCAACCTGCGCTGCGTGAAGCTTTTCTAGTTCGTTTTTGAGACTGGTGATTTCGGCTTCCTTTTGGCTTAGCCTTTCCTCCCGCTTTTGAACCGCCTCGAATTTCGCCTCGAGTGCCTCTGTCTTTTGGACGAGGCGTTTTTCCAGCCGCTGGAGTTCCTGACGCCGCTCCCGGTTTTCCCGTTCCGTTTCGTTTTTCAGTTTAAGGATTTCTTCTTTGGCTTCCAGGACCGCTTCCCGCTTCTTGCTCTCTGCCTCTTTGGCTGCCGCTTCTAAGATCTGGCGGGCGCGCTCTTCCGCCGCGGTAACCTTGGCCTCAGAGACGTAGCGACGGACGAAATAACCGCCAGCGAAGGCGATAGCGGTCCCGGCCGCAAATATGACCCACACCGCATCCGGCAAAGACTTCACCCCCGTTATTAATAAATAAAAAGCCGAGTCTAACCTCGGCAGAAAAAGAAGCGTGCACCTCTTGCGGGGACTCGCGGCTCACTCTAGGGCGAAGGCGCTATTATTGATTATAAGGAAGAATCCACCCCTTAACAGAGGAACTTTTCCGGAAAGCGTCTATCTTAACAGCCATCACGGCAGAGCCGCTACAGCCTGTTTAAACTGCCTTTCAAGCGGTACACGCGTTCTATTTTCTCCCAGGTTTATTGTATTGTATCGGTTTCCATCGGGCGGTGTCAAGTCTTTCGGGCCGAGCGGACCGGTGCGGTAATGGTGAGGGCCGCCGGGCGGGCTGCTATCGGCCGGTAACTTGCAGGCGCAGGGGAAAGAGCCATCCGCTTAGAGGAACTCCGGTACCGCTGATTTGGCCTGGGGTGCGGTCAGGAGCGGACTGTTGGCGGGGCGGGCCGCTTGTCCGGGACGAAGGCCCTGGCGGTTGCAGGGCTCAATCTTACCGCGCTAGGCCCGCCTGCGACGCCGGGAGATACTCGCGGCGCTTGTAGCCGATGTTGTTTAAGAGTTGCGTGACCCACTCGGGCCTGTTCAGGGTATAAAGGTGCACCCCGTCCACGTCATTAGCGATGAGGTCTGCGACCTGGGCCGTAGCGTATTCGATGCCGGCTTTCTCCAGGCTTACCGGGTCGTCCGCGTACCGGTCAAGCAGGCCGAGCACCTTCGCCGGGACGGAGGCACCGCAGAGGCTGACGATGCGTTTTAGCAGCCCCGCATTGAGAACCGGCAGGATGCCGGCGGTAACGGGGCAGAAGATGCCCATCCGGCGGATGCTCTCTAAGAAATGATAGAAAACGCGGTTATCGAAAAAGAGCTGGGTAACCAGGAATTCCGCCCCCGCGTCCACCTTTTCCTTCAGGTGGCGCCAGTCGAGATCGATCCGGGGCGATTCGATATGTCCTTCCGGGTAGGCGGCGGCGGCGATACCGAAAACGCCTTTGCTGCGGAGGTGGCGGATAAGGTCCACCGCGTAGGCGAAATCGCCGGCGGTGTAGACGTTTGCTGTTTCCCGTGGCGGGTCGCCCCGAAGGGCGAGGATGTTTTCAACGCCGGCAGCGTGCAGCCGGGCTAAGACTTCGTCGACCTCCTTTACGGTGTGCCCTACACCGGTCAGGTGGGACATCACGGTGAAGCCGAAGCCGCTGAGGAGGGAGGCGATTTCAACCGTTGTATCGCGGGTGGTGCCGCCTGCCCCGTAAGTGACGCTGATAAACGCCGGCCCCAATTTCCGAAAGTCGGCTGCGAGCCGCGAGACGATATCCGCCCGGTCTTCGGTCCGCGGGGGGAAGATTTCAAAAGAGATCACGGGCTTGTACGCAGCGTAGATTTTGCTGATCCGCACGGTTTTTGCACTCCCGCCCTTTCTTTATGCGCCTTGCTTCTTAAGGCGATTTTTAACTATTCTCTCCTCGTAGTGGCAATCCTTAAACAACACGACGTTTAAACCTTTGTATACGACACTCCATCCCTCTTACCTTCCATTCGGCCGGAAAATATTGACCCTTAAAATGCCGGGTGGTAAATTACGTTACACCTGGGCACTGCAAATTTTTAGGAAACCGTAAAAGGGGAATCCGGAGTTGCAGTCGATAACCGTTACCCTCAACGGACGCGAAGTACAGGGCCGGCCGGGGATGACCATTCTCGAACTTGCCGAGCAGGAAGGTATCCGTATCCCGACGCTTTGTTACGAACGCCACCTTACCGCGCCGGGGGCAGCCTGCCCTTCCATTGGCGCCTGTCGCATCTGCATTGTGGAAAATGAGCAGACGGGGGCCCTCATGACGGCCTGCACTACCTTTATCACCCCGGGCATGGCGATCAGCACCCATTCGCCCCGGGTGATCGAGCGGCGCCGGACCATTATCGAACTGATGTTAGCGAGCCATCCCGATGCCTGCCTGGTTTGCGACAAAGGGAATCGGTGTCAGCTGCGGCAGATTGCGGCGGAGTTAGGGGTGGACTTAATCGGCCTGCAGCGGATTCCGCAAACTGCCCTTTTAAAGGATGCGAACCCTTTTATTAAGAGGGACCTGAGTAAATGTATCCTTTGCGCCAAGTGTATCCGGGCGTGTCAGGAGTTGGTTGTGGAAGGAGCGATCGACTACTTCCGGCGCGGGTTTGCGGCGAAACCGGCAACTTTCGGCGAAGGGCCGCTCGAGGCGTCGGAATGCACCTTCTGCGGGACCTGCGTTGCGCTGTGCCCGACCGGAGCGCTGGTCGAAGCGGAGCCGGATTACAGGGGGAGCGTGGCTACCACCGTCCGGACCACTTGCCCTTACTGCGGTTGCGGGTGCAGCCTCTATTTAGAGGTAAAGGACGGGCGGCTGGTCCGTGCCGTGCCCGACCGGGACGACCCGGTTACCAGAGGGACGCTCTGTGTCCGGGGAAGCTTCGGTTACGATTTTGTCCACAGTCCGGAACGGCTGACTAAGCCCTTGGTCAACGTAAACGGCTCGTTTGAGCCTGTTTCCTGGGAGAGGGCGATTGCGGTTGTTGCGGCGGCGTTTGGGGGGATAAAGGAAAGATACGGCAGCGACAGCCTCGCCGTTTACGGCTCGGCCAGGTGCACCAACGAGGAAAACTACCTGCTGCAGCGCTTTGCGCGTACTGTTCTTGGCACCAACAATATCGATAACGGCAGCCGCCTTTATGGGGGGGCGCCGGAAGCCTACGGTCTTGCTGCCCCCACCGGTGCGCTCCGGCATATTGAGGAAGCGGATCTCATTCTGGTAGTGGGCGCTGATCCCACAACGTCCGCGCCTCTTGCCGGCTACGCGGTGAAAAGGGCCGTGCGGTGCCGGGAGGCCAAGCTTATCGTGGTTGATCCCCGGGAGACGCGGCTCGTCTTCTTTGCGGAGTGCTGGCTGCGGCCCCGGCCCGGAACCGATGCCGCGTTGCTAAGCGCTCTCGCCAAGGTGCTGATCGAAGAGGGCCTCGTGGATTTGGAAGCGGTTGAAAAGACGGGTACGGGCTTCGCTGCGTTCAAAGACTTCCTTGCCGCCCTTGATTTGCGCCGGGTGGAAGAGGTCACGGGTGTTTCGGCGACGGTAATCCGCCAAGCGGCGGAGCTATATGCCAGGGCCCAGCATCCGGTAATCCTTTACGGCAACGGGCTTAACCAGCAGGTTGGAGGGACCGAGGCCGTGCGGGCGCTTGGTAACCTGGCGCAGCTTGCGGGCGGCCGGGCTGCTGTTTACGCCCTGCAGCGCGACGCTAACGCGCGGGGTGCCTGCGATATGGGAACCCTTCCCGATTTCTTGCCCGGCTTCCTCCCGGTGGCCGACCAGCAGGTGCGGCGGAGCTTCCGGGATTACTGGGGTCGCCTGCCCGCCACTCCGGGACGCACCGTGGTTGAGATGCTGCGGGGGGCAAAGGAAGGCCAAATCAAAGGAATGTACATCGTTGGCGAAAACCTGCTGGGCGGCTTCCCCGACGCGGCGTTCATCCGCGAAGCGCTCGGATGTCTTGATTTTCTGGTGGTTCAGGACCTCTTTCTCACCGAAACGGCTAAGTTGGCGAAGGTGGTGCTGCCGGCGGCCGCCTTTGCGGAGAAGGAAGGAACCTTCACGAGCTTCGACGGGCGGGTTAACTGGTTGCGGCAGGCGGTTGCGCCGCCGGGAGAGAGCCTCCCCGACTGGGAGATTATCCTGCGCCTGGCCGCGGCGATGGGTTGCCCGCTGCCTTATAAGGATTTGCGGGGGGTCAGGGAAGAGATAGCGCAGCTCGTGCCGGCTTACAGAGGGCTTGGCTTTGCGGAAGCGGAAGCGGTTGGCGAGGTGGCGGCGACAGGGGAAGGCGCACCGGCACCGGTTTACCGGAAACAGCCGGAAGTGACACCGCATTTTGGGCCGGTGCAGGAGCCGCAACTACCGGATAACGATCCGGCCTATCCCTTCACCCTTCTCGTAGGCAGCACCCTCTTCCATTTTGGCACCGGCGCGCGCAGCGCACGGGCGAGGCGGCTCAGAAAGTTTTACCGGGAAGCGGCTGTTTTCATCGGGGAAACCGACGCGGCGCGGCTTGGCCTCCACGGCGGAGAGGAGGTGCGGCTTGTCGCTGCTGCGGGCGAGGCGGTGGCAACTGCTAAAATCAGCGCTACGCTGCCGGAAGGAGTGCTTTTCGCCCCGTTTTCGCCGGTGCAGGATACCGTAGGGCGATTATTCCTTCTGGAGTTCGACCCGGAGCGAAAAACGCCCTTTACTAAAATGGTTAAGGTGAGAGTGGAAAGGATCGGTGGCGATGAGAGAAGTTGATCGGTCGCCAGGTGTTAATCTAGAAAGGATCAAGGAAATCGTTGCCGAGTGCAAGGTTGAAAGGTGGGCCTTGATCCCGGTGGTTCAGCGCATCCAGAACGAGTTCGGTTACGTTCCTCCCGAAGCGATTCCTATTGTAGCGAAGAGCATGAAGCTCTTCCCTAGCCAGGTTCAGGGCGTCATCTCTTTTTACGCCCAGTTTTATACCAAGCCGCGCGGCAGGCAGGTGATCAGGGTGTGCCGGGGTACCGCCTGCCACGTGCGCGGGGCCGAAACCCTGTTAAAAATGCTTGAAGAGCGGCTTGGCATCCAAGAAGGCGAAACCACGCCGGACATGGAGTATACCCTGGAAACGGTGGCCTGTATCGGCGTGTGCACTCTGGCGCCTAACGTCGTCGTGAATGATGCGGTCCACGGTTATATGGATCCTGAGAAGCTGGCGAAACTGCTCACGAAGGGTGAAGGGTAAATGGGGGAGGCTTACACCGTTTTTGTCTGCGCGGAGACGCCTTGCCTCTCGATGGGTTCTGAGGATGTCTACCGCGCCTTTGAGGCGGAGGTCAAACGCCAGGGGCTGAGCAACGTAGCCGTGGAGATCAGCGGGTGCCACGGGCACGGGTTGTGTAACCACGGGCCGAGCGTCGTTGTTGAGCCAGAAGGGATTTTTTACCTGGGGGTGCGGCCCGAGGATGTGCCGGAAATAGTCAGCGCCCACCTCCGTGACGGCCGGCCGGTAGAGCGGCTCCTTTACCGGGACCCTAAGAGCGGCCGCCTCATTGCCCGCTACCATGATGTCGACTTTTACCGGAAGCAGTGCCGGGTCATCCTGCGTAACTGCGGCCGGATTAACCCGGAAAAGATCGACCATTATATCGCTGCCGGCGGTTACCGGGCGCTGGCGAAGGCGCTTCTCAAAATGACGCCGGAGCAGGTGATCGAAGAGATCAAGCGTTCCGGGTTGCGGGGGCGGGGCGGGGCCGGGTTCCCCACCGGGCGGAAGTGGGAGTTTGCCCGTAACGTATGCAGCCCGGAGAAATTCATTATCTGTAACGCTGACGAGGGCGATCCGGGGGCCTTCATGGACCGTTCCGTGTTGGAGGCCGACCCGCACGCGGTGATTGAAGGGCTTACCATCGGCGGTTACGCTATTGGTGCCACCACCGGTTTTATTTACGTTCGCGCCGAGTATCCGTTGGCGGTAAAGCGTTTGCGGATTGCCCTTGACCAGGCGCGGGCGAAAGGTTTCTTAGGGAAGAACATCCTCGGCTCCGGTTTTACTTTCGACATCTATCTGAAGGAAGGCGCGGGGGCCTTTGTCTGCGGTGAGGAAACGGCGCTCATCGCTTCGATTGAAAGCCAGCGGGGCATGCCCCGCCCGCGTCCCCCTTATCCGGCCCAGGCCGGCCTGGCCGGGAAACCTACCACCATCAATAACGTGAAGACTCTCGCTTCGGTTCCTATTATTATCGACCGCGGCGCCGCGTGGTTCGCGGGAATCGGCAGCGAGAAAAGCAAAGGAACGACCGTGCTTGCCTTGAGCGGTAAAATCGTTAACGCGGGTCTGGTGGAGGTTCCGATGGGCACGTCTCTTTCCACCATCATTTACGATATCGGGGGGGGTATTCCGGACGGTAAGCGCCTGAAGGCGGTACAGACGGGTGGCCCGTCCGGTGGCTGCATCCCCGCGCGGATTCCCGATACCCCGGTCGATTTTGAGAGCCTGGCCATGGTCGGTTCGATTATGGGTTCTGGGGGCATGGTGGTGATGGACGAAGAAACCTGTATGGTCGAGGTGGCCCGGTACTTCCTGAGCTTCACCCAGGCAGAGTCGTGCGGCAAGTGTGTGCCGTGCCGCCTCGGAACCAAGCAGATGCTGGAGATACTTACCAGAATCACGGAAGGTAAGGGGCAAGAAGGCGACGTAGAAACGCTTCTCAAGATAGCGCGGACGGTCAAGGAAACCTCTCTTTGCGGTTTAGGGCAGACCTGTCCTAACCCAGTGCTTTCTACGATCCACTACTTCAGGGATGAGTACGAAGCGCACATAAAAGAGAAAAGGTGTCCTGCCAGCAACTGGGAGCGCCTGCCGCTCAAATCCCGGCGGGGCGTCAGAGCGCCGCGATAACCGGACAGGAGCCGAAAGGCGATAATCTTTAGGGGGATGTGGAGATGAAGTCGATCACCAAACAGAAGCCTTTCGAGGAGATCGAGCGTAGTCTGAGAAGGTTTGATGCGGTCTTCATTGCCGGGTGCGGTACCTGCGCCACCATGACTGCAACCGGTGGGATCGAGCAGGTAGCGGCGATGCAGGAGCGCCTTGAAGCGATCGATAAAGTGGTGACCGGGTCGACGGTCATCCCGACTGCCTGCGACGAAATGACGGCCGTGCTGCTGAAAGAGAACGAGCGGGCCATCCGGAAAGCGGGCTGCATCCTGGTGATGGCCTGCGCGCTCGGTGTCCACCGGCTAAGCCTTTATACCAACAAACCGGTTCTCCCGGCTCTCGATACCCTCTTTATTGGTGTAGAAGAGAAACCCGGCCAGTTCCGGGAGGTCTGCGCCCAGTGCGGCCAGTGTGTGCTGGGGGAAACGGCCGGCATCTGTCCTCTCACCGCCTGCCACAAAGGTCTCCTTAACGGCCCCTGCGGCGGAACCAATAACGGCAAGTGCGAGGTGGATAAGGAGAAGGACTGCGCCTGGACCCTTATCTACCGGCGTCTTAAACTTCAAGGACGGCTGGACCTCATGCGCCAGTACCACCCGCCGAAGAATTACCAGGTGGTACCGCGTCCGAAGAGCATAAAACTCGGATAGGTAAGGAGAATCGGAGATGGCCGTATCGAAATTCCAAGAGGTTCTAAATTCCGGTAAGTTTGTGGTTACCTGCGAGATCGGTCCGCCGAAAGGGACCAACCTCGATAAAATGCAGCACCATATCGACCTGCTAAAATACCGGGTGGATGCGCTCAACGTGACCGACCACCAGAGCTCGGTGATGCGTTTTCCGTCGCTTGGGGGTTGTTTAGCCATTAAAGAGCGGGGCGGGGAGCCGATTTTGCAGATGACCTGCCGGGACCGCAACCGGCTGGCATTGCAGGCCGACCTTCTTTTCGCTTACACGCGGGGCATTCGCAATGTGCTCTGCCTAACCGGTGACGCCGTTGTAATCGGCGACCACAAGGGGGCGAAAGGGGTTTTCGACCTCGACTCGGTCCAGTTGCTTAGGGCCATCCGCCAGCTCGAGACAGGCGAAGACCTGGGCGGGAACAAGCTCGACGGTGCGGTTGAGTTTTGCGCGGGCGCTGTGGTCTGCCCGGAAGCGGACCCGATCGAACCGCAGCTCATCAAGTTCGAGAAGAAGGTTGAAGCCGGCGCCGAATTCTTCCAGACCCAGGGCGTTTACGACCTCGAAAAGTTCGCGAAGTTTATGGAGTTTGCCCGCCAGTTCCCCGTGAAAATTTTGGCCGGGATTATTCTGCTTACTTCGGTCGGCATGGCGAAATATATGAACGCGAACATTCCTGGTATTTGCGTGCCGCAGTATCTGATCGACGAACTGGCTGCTGCGGGGAAGGGAGGGGCGCTCCGGAAAGGGATCGAGATCGCGGGGCGGATGATTGCTACCATCAAGAAAGAGAGGCTCTGCGACGGCGTCCACATCATGGCCATCGGCCGGGAAGAGTTGGTGCTTGAGATCCTCGAGGCGGCGGGGATTTAAGCTGTCTGCACCAGACCCCGCCAAACCGTCCGGTTTCTCCCGAGGCGCTTTGCCGTGTAAAGGTTGTTATCGGCTATCAGGAGCAGGTCCTGCACCGTCTGCGCATCGTCGGGATAGACGGCAACCCCGATGCTCACGGTGGGTAAGGGTTCTTTTTGCCCTGCGGCTTCAAGCCGCTTCCGCAGCCTTTCGGCTACGGTTATGGCGGCACGAGCGTCGGCTTCGACCACCAACACTACGAATTCCTCGCCCCCGTAGCGGGCCGGCGTGTCTGTCTCCCGGATGCTCTGCCTGATGAGGGCGCTAACCTTGCGGAGGCATTCGTCGCCTGCGAGATGGCCAAACGTATCGTTATAGTCCTTAAAGTGGTCTACGTCAAAAAGCAAAACCGCGCATTTCCCGTTATAACGCTTACACCGCTTAAGTTCCGTATCCAGGACCGCAAAGAACTTGTGCCGGTTGTAAAGTCCGGTTAAAGCGTCGTGTTCGGCCATGCTCTTAACCTTCTGGTAGAGCCGGGCGTTTTCTACCGCCACGCCGATTTGGTTGCCCACCGCCTCGAGCACGCTTCGTTCCGGCTCGGTGAGTTCCATTTTGCTCCGGTGAAAGAGCACCAGCGCGCCGCGGAGTTCGTCCTGGTGCTTCAGGGGAACCACCACGCCGGAGGCAAAGCCTCCGACGGTGCAGGTTTCGAGATCGGAGCGGCGGAAGATTTCCCGGGCGTCGAAAAACACGAGTTCTTCTCTTAACCGGAGAGGGTTGTTTTCGGCGTCATCTCTGGTCCCTAAGCTTTTTGCCACGTGGGCGGCACAGTCATCGGGCAGGCCTCTTTGGGCTGCCAGCGAGTAAGATTCGTTCTCTTCGCGCAGGTAAACGGCCCCCGCATCCCAGTTGGCTACTTCCGTAACTTTGGCCAGAACTTCCTGGAGGACCAGCTCTATCTCGAGCGAGCGGGTAAGGACCTCCGCGACCGTGTTGAGGGTAAGAAGCCGTTGGTGGCTCTTCTCGATTTCGCGGTTTTTGCGCGCCATTTCGTTGATGAGCAGGGAGTTCTCTATGGTTATTGCTAACTGGCCCGCGAGTTGCTGGGCGAGGGGGAAGTCTTTTTCCGCGTACTTACCCTTCTCCCGGCTGTAGAAGCAGAGCCCGCCGATAACGCCCCGTTTGGTGAGCAGGGGCACGAGGAGCAGGGAACGCAGCCCTGCTGCGGTGAGACTCTGGGCCTCGTTGAGTTCCGGGACCAAGGTGAGGTCCTCGATTACTTCCGGCTGGCCCCCTTCGAGTCGCGCCTGGAGGATAAGATCGCTGGGATCTTCCGCCTCCTTGGCTTCGACTGGGGTGCCGTCCCGCATGAAGGCGAGGACGTTCAGCCGGTTATCTTCCTTGACTAGGACCTTCATCCAATCGAAGTCGATCAGTCCCTTAATCAGGTGGTGGAGGGCGTCATAGAATTCCCGGCTTTCGAGGCCGGAGGTGATGAGCCAGTTAAGGGTGGTGATGACTTCGAGGAAACGCCACTGCGCCAGCATCTCCTGCCGCGCCGCAAGGTTTGCCAGCGCCAGGCCGATGACCCCTGCGAGACCGGAGATCCCGGCCGCACGGGCTTCAGGGTTTTCTCCCGCTTCGACTACCAGCACCCCGATTTCCTGGTGGGCGTAGGTTATGGGTACCGCGAGCCGGCCTTCCGCTTCGACTGGCTCTCCCTTCTTGATTGCCCGCCCGGGGAGGCCGGCATCGCCGAGCGGGAGGTTCTTTTCCTGCAAGTGTTTTCCTGTGAGGCAGAGGAGCACGCCCTCGCTCCGGTTTACCAGGTAAACGTCGGCCGTCGGGGAGCCGGTGGCGGCACAGACCGCCGCGGCGATCAGTTGCCCGACACGGAGCGGGTCTTCCGTCGTAGCGAGCTTGGTGGCTAAGAGGGTAAACTCGGTTTCGCTCATACGCAACACCTGACTGTAAAAGGCACTCTTTAATAAGATCGAACCGAAGGCGAAACTTTTAACCCCTTCCCGGAAAAAGTTAACGGGCAATGTTGGTCTCGGAAGCTTCAAACCTGCCCGGCCCAGTATATGGCCCACTTTTTTCTTTGCGGGGGCAGTAATTTGTGCTAAAATTTTGCTGATATTTTGTCGGGGGTTGAGGCCTATGGATCTCCGGGAGGTACAGGCTGAGGTTGACGCCTGGATCGGCCAGTTTGCGGAGGGTTACTGGCATCCCCTGAGCATCCTCGCTCGTCTTATCGAGGAGGTCGGGGAACTTGCCCGGGAGCTCAACCACCGCTACGGCGAGAAGCCCAAGAAACCGGATGAGCCGCCGGGCGATATCGCCTTGGAGATCGGTGACATCCTCTTCATTCTCGCCTGCTACGCCAACTCGCTGGGCATCGACCTGGCGGATGCTTTTCGGAAGACGATGGCCAAATACCGCCAGCGCGACAGCCAGCGCTGGACAAGGAAAGCGGAGGTATAGCGCTGCGTGGCAACTCTCACACCAATCAGGGGCTGGCGTTACGACCCCCGCAGCGGCGATCTGGCGGCGGTGATCACGCCCCCTTACGATGTAATCGACGCGGCGGCCCAGCGCGAGTATTACGCCCGTCACCCCTATAACATCATCCGGCTGGAATACGGGCTCACCTTTCCTGACGATGACGCGGGCAACAACCGCTATACCCGCGCTGCAGCGACTTTCCGGAAGTGGCGGGAGGAAGGAGTCTTAACCAATGAGGATCGCCCCGCCTTTTACTTCTACGAACAGACCTTTTACCTCTCCGGCGTGCCGCGGACCCGCAGCGGGTTTTTTTGCGGGCTTAAATTGGAGCCGTACGGGAAGAATATCTTTCCGCACGAGGAGACGCTACCGGCGGCAAAGGCCGACCGCCTGGAGCTTCTCCGCGCCTGTAAGGCCAACTTTTCACCTATTTTTGGCCTCTACGCGGACCCTGAAGGTCTTCTTGCGGCTATTTTCGCGCGGCGCGGGCAACCTGTCTATGACTTCACGGACGGCGACGGACAGCGTCACCGGCTCTGGGTGATCCAGGACGAGCCGGTCATTGCCGCCGTTACCGATTTTTTTGCCAGCCGGCGCGTTTACATCGCTGACGGCCACCACCGGTTTGAGACAGCGCTCCAGTACGCCCGCGAGCGCCGGGCGGCGGCGAACCCGACCGGCGTGCAGCCGTATGATTTTATCCTGGCCTTGCTGGTAAACATCTACGACCCGGGCCTGGTAATCCTGCCCACGCACCGTCTGGTCAGGGTAACGCCCGCCTTCGATCTGGAGGCTTTTCTCACCGCGGTGGCGGAATTCTTCACTGTGGTGGAGACACGAAGGGACCGGGTGGCGCAGGCGGCAGGGCGGTACGTTTTCGGTCTTTACACCCGGGAGGGGCGGGCTTTCCACCTGCGGTTGAAGGAGGGGCTTGATCCGGCCGGGGTCTTGCCGGGCCCCGGGTCACCTGCCTGGAAGCGCCTGGAGGTTGCGGTGCTGCACGCCCTAATTCTCGAGCGGCTCCTCGGTATTGATGCGGCGGAATGTCGTGCCGGCACCAGGGTAAGCTACACGCACGACGCCACGGCGGCCTGCCGGTTAGTTGACGGCGGTAGCTGGGATATGGCTTTCTTTCTTCGTGCCCCTGAGGTGGCCGAAATGGTGGCGGTGGCAGAGGCTGGCGAGCGGATGCCCCAGAAGTCAACTTACTTTTACCCCAAGGTTCCGACCGGTCTCGTGCTCTACGCGTTGGAGTAAAACCCCTATCCGGGGGGCCAGGAGAATGCAATATTTCCTCGATCTGGTTGCAGCGATAGAAAAAGGGGAAATCCTGCCGGTATACCTTTTTTACGGTCCGGAGGTGTACCTGCAGCGCGAGGCGGTGCGGCGCTTCCGCGCGGCCCTGGTGGGAGAGAATGCGCTCAATTACGAAGTGGTTGACGGGGAGGAGGTGCCGCCGCGTGAAGTGGCGGCCATGGCGAACACGCTTCCCCTCTTTGCTGTCCGACGGCTGGTAGTGGTAAAGAACGCCCCTTACTTCGGTACCGGAAAGGAAGACCCGGCCCTGCTCGCCTACCTCCGGCAGCCGAATCCCGCCACTTGCCTGATCTTCTGCACCGCCGGCACGGTACAGAAAGCGGGTGCCTTCAAATTGGTGCAGAAACAGGGGAAAGCGGTTGAGTTTAGCTACCTTGCGCCCGAAGACCTGAAAAAATGGTTTCAGAAAAAGGCGCGGCAGGCGGGGAAAAGCCTCGAACCGGCCGCGGCGGAGATGCTGCTTGCGGCCGGGCGGGACCTGACGGTTCTGTACAACGAGATAGAAAAAGTGCTCGCCTATACGGGAGACAGACCGGTGGTGACCGCCGCCGACGTGCAGGCGGTGCTCGTGCCGACCAGCGAGGAAACGGTCTTTGCGGCCATCGATGCCTTCGGGGAGCGGCGTTACCCTGAAGCGCTGAAGAAGATCCGGGCGCTCTTGGAGCGCGAAGCTCAGGGGGTCGTCTTCTCCCTGCTCGCCCGCCAGTTGCGTCTGATAATGCTGGCGCAGGATCTCTCTTTTCCCGGCCGGCAGGAGAACTTAGCGCAGGCGCTCAACATCCATCCTTTCGTAGCGCGGAAGGTGGCGGCGCAGGCCCGGCGTTTCCCGCGCGTCGAGATAGAGGAACTCTTCTGGTCCCTGCTCGAACTGGACGCCGCGGTGAAATCGGGACGGGAGGAGTTCCTGCCGGGCCTTGAGCGTCGCTTGCTTCTGAGGGGCTGGCGAAAGGTACCGTAAATGTATAAAGCCACCTGACACCATTAGTCCAGGCGGCGTTTTTGCGGTAGAAATATTTACGGCGGGAAAAGATGACAGCCGCTTTATCTTCTATCCGGCAAGGCGGTTTTTGTTGAACTTCTTCATCAGGCGCGATTTCTTCCGCGCGGCCGTATTCTTATGGATGATCCCCTTGCTCCAGGCCTTGTCTATTGCCCGCAGCGCAAACCGGAGCTTCTCTTCCACGTCGGCCTCACCGGCTGCCAGGGCCTTTTCGAACTTCTTAATCGCGGTGCGGAGCCAGGACCGCAAACTGGCGTTCCTAAGGGTCCGTTTTTGAATCTGGCGCAGCCTCTTGAGCGACGACTTCTTGGCCAACCTTGCACCTCCTTGCCTGCGTTTTGACTTTGCAGCAGCATTTTACCATGCTGCCGGTCTGCTTGCAAGCCCGAAGTTTTGCGGCGGTTAAGGAATAACTTTCCCTTTTCTGGTCAATGATATCTTCAAACGCGTGAAAGGGGGTGAACGAAGGTGGAACGTCAGACGTGGATCGGTGCGGCTGTCAGGTTTGTTGTTTCGGCCATTGTCCTGATGGTCGTGAGCTGGATCTCCCCGGGCTTTGTAGTAAAAGGCGGTTTTCTCGGGGCCCTGATCGCCGCAGCGGTGATCACGATTCTAGGCTACATCGCCGAAACTTTACTCGGTGACCGGATTTCACCGCAAAGCCGCGGTCTGGTGGGTTTCATTACGGCTGCCGTGGTGATTTACCTGGCGCAGTTCATAATCCCTGGGCTCCTAAGCGTTAGCATCATCGGGGCTTTGATCGCGGCCTTTATCATCGGTCTTATCGACGCTTTTGTCCCCACGATGCTGCGCTAGCCGGGGAACGGCGACTGTCGGGGGCGGCCTATCCGGCCGCCCGCAACGTTAATCACGCACCGTTTTCTTCCTGCCGGTCTTGTCTCCTTCCGGGGGGCATATCATTTCCCTAAAAAGTATCCTGCCGCTACGCGGGGCGCGGACAAGCGCATTCTATTTCCGTGATGATAGGCTTATGGTTAGCGGATTCTCTATGACGGCGCGTTTTTGCGAGGGGGGCTTTTATTGCGGCGCGGGCTTTGGTCTCTCCTGCTCGTAGTGGCGGTGGTTGGGGGTTGCTTCCTCTGGCCCCGCATTGCGGGGGCAGGAGCGGGTTTGGTGCGGGGCCTGTGGTCGCCGGAGCAGATCGTGGGCTCCTGTTTGCCGCCGTTATCTAGGGGGCAAGGCCTTCTTTGGCCCCGGTTTCTGCTTACAGCGGGGAAGGCGCTGAGCGGGGTAGAGCCGACGCAGGCCGGCTTCCTGCGGTCGGTCTTGCCTGCGGTGCTGTGTCCCGGGAAAAAAGAAACCGCATCTGTGGTGGTGGCATCTCCCCATACGTTTTCCCAGGCCGCGCCGGAAAAAAATGGTTCTGCGCCGCTGGTAGGCATATACAACACCCATACCGGTGAAACTTACGCGCCAGACGACGGGGTGGAGCGGGTAGTGGGACGGGGAAAGGTGGTAGAGGTGGCGGGAATCCTGGCGGAAGGGCTTAGGCGGCGGGACATCAGGGTGTTGCGGTCAGAGAGGATTCACGATGCTTGTTACGCGACCTCTTACCTTGAATCGGCGAAAACGGTACGGGAGATGATTTACGCGGCGCCGGAGATCGCCGCCCTTTTTGATATCCACCGGGATTCGCGCCAGCCCCGGGGCGTGGCCACCGCCAAAATAAATGGGAAGGAAGTGGCGCGGGTCCTCATCGTAGTGGGGTCCGATAAGCGGCAGCCTTTCCCGACCTGGCGCGAAAACCTGGCCTTCGCCCGCCGGATAGCGGCGCACGCCCAACAGCTTTACCCGGGCCTGTGTGCGGGGGTCCGGGTGAAGGAAGGGCGCTACAACCAGTTTCTTCACCCGCACGCGCTGCTGATAGAAATTGGCGGGGTTAATAACACCTTTGCGGAAGCGGCAGCGGCGGCGGCGCTTTTTGCGGACGTCTTAGCGGACGTCCTTTGGGAGGAATATGCGGGCGAGGATAAGCCGGCGTCCCCCTGAGTCCCGGATGGTGTATGCGGGACTTCCTTCCGGAGGATAATATTTCCGAGAGGATATCCGAACCGGGGCCCGCACCAACGGAACGATAAGTATAGGCGGCGTTGCCTGTTTCCAGCTCCAAGCGAACACTTGAACCGTGCGGTTTATTAAACTCGGGCGACGACGAGCAGCGGAGGCGGGTCTGCGGCCACGGACGGCCGCCGGTGTTGGTAATAATTGGGCTTTTCGAGGAAATAGGATATGGGGAAGCGATGGTTTTTGCTGGTTATCGTGGCGCTTATGGGTGTCACTTTAGGGGTTGATCACTGCCTCGGGGCGTTAAATAGGGCGCTCGGGCCGGAAAGGGCGGTGCGTGCGCTCGGTTTTACCGTCCTGTCTGAAACCGCGTACCGCATAGAATTCATGAATGTCCGTTATACCCTTCGTCTTTCCGCGCCGCCCAAACGTCTTGCGGCAACGTGTGCCCGGAGGGCCGTTCCGGCCCTTTCCCGCCTGGAGCGCTACTTCAGTTTCCGGCCGTGAAAACCCGTCTCCTGCGCCCTGACCGCGGCCGGTTGCTGCGCTCTTGTGGTATAATAAATAGGCAGCGCTCGGGGGGCGGAAGGGGCTTCCCGGGCGCGGCTAAATTTTGACCTTGCCGGTTGCCGGTTATTTCCGACAGGCTGGAGGAGATGTGGTGGCGAAGGAGCAGATCCGGAACTTCTGCATTATTGCCCATATCGACCACGGGAAGTCCACCCTGGCCGACCGTCTGTTAGAGTATACGGGGGCGATCGCGCCGCGGGAGATGGTGGAGCAGGTCCTCGACCAGATGGAGATCGAGCGGGAGCGGGGTATCACCATTAAGGCCCAGGCTGTCCGGCTCAACTACCGCGCCCGGGACGGCCGGGAGTACCAGCTTAACCTGATCGACACGCCCGGCCACGTGGACTTTTCCTACGAGGTTTCCCGCAGCCTGGCCGCCTGTGAGGGGGCTCTCCTTGTTGTTGACGCGACCCAGGGAATCGAGGCGCAGACGCTGGCCAACACCTACCAGGCGCTCGAGCACGACCTGGTTCTGGTGCCGGTGATCAACAAGATCGACCTCCCGAGCGCCGACCCGGACCGGGTCCGGCGCGAGATCGAGACGGCGATCGGGCTGGACGGGTCCGGGGCGCTGTTAGTGTCGGCTAAATACGGGACCGGCATTGAGGATGTCCTAGAGGCGATTGTAAGGGAGATACCACCGCCGGAGGGGAATGAAGAAGGACCGCTGCGGGCGCTGGTCTTCGACTCCCATTACGATCCGTATAAAGGCGTTATCGCCTACGTCCGGGTGGTGGACGGGAGCATCCGCCCGGGGATGGTGATCCGGATGATGGCCACCGGTAAAGAGTACGAGGTGGCCGAGGTGGGCACCTTCCGGCCGCAGCTTGCTCCGGTCGAAGCGCTCAAAACGGGGGAAGTCGGCTTTGTGGCGGCGCAGATTAAAAACGTCCGGGACTGCCGGGTTGGCGATACGATTACGGAGGCGAAGCGCCCGGCGCAGGAGCCGCTCCCCGGCTACCGCGCGGTGAAACCAATGGTCTTTTGCGGCCTTTATCCGGTGGAGAGTGCGGACTACGGCCGGCTGCGGGAAGCGCTCGATAAGCTGCGTCTCAACGATGCGGCCCTCTTCTACGAGCCGGAGACCTCTGCTGCGCTGGGGTTCGGCTTTCGCTGCGGGTTTCTGGGACTGCTGCACATGGAGATCGTGCAGGAGCGTCTGGAGCGGGAGTACGACCTGAAACTCATCACCACGGCGCCGAACGTTATCTACCGGGTGCTCCGGAAAGACGGCCGCGTGGTAGAGGTGGAAAACCCGGCGGAACTGCCCCCGGCCGGGGAGATCGAAGCGATCGAGGAACCTTTTGTCCGCGCCACCATCATGCTACCGAAGGATTACATCGGTGCGGTAATGGAGCTATGCAACGGTCGGCGCGGCAGCTTCAAGAATATGGAGTACGTGGGGGAAAGCCGGGTCATCCTGACCTACGAACTTCCCTTGGCGGAAATCATTTACGATTTCTTTGACCGTCTGAAATCGGTGAGCCGTGGGTACGCCTCGCTGGACTACGAATTTTTAGGTTATCGGCCAGCCGATGTGGTGCGGGTTGATATCCTGGTTGGCGGCGAGTTAGTTGACGCCTTATCTTTTATCGTCCACCGGGAGCGGGCCTACCAGCGCGGGCGCCAGCTTGTAGAGCGGCTACGGGAGCTCATCCCGCGGCATCTTTTCGAGATTCCGGTGCAGGCGGCGGTAGGAGGCCGGGTGATCGCCAGGGAGACGATTAGGGCGCTTCGGAAGGATGTGCTCGCTAAGTGTTACGGTGGTGACGTTACCAGGAAGAAAAAGCTGCTGGAGAAACAGAAAGAAGGCAAGAAGCGGATGAAGCAGGTGGGTAACGTGGAGATTCCGCAGGAGGCCTTCCTGGCTGTGTTGCGGGTGAATGATAAGTGAGCGCCCTCGGGCTCTACATCCACGTCCCCTTCTGCCGGCGAAAATGTAACTACTGCGATTTCGTCTCTTACCCTTACGACGCCGCGGCTGCCAGCCGCTACCTGCAAACGCTGGCGCAAGAGATACGCCTCCGGGCGGCGCGGCTGGGCGGTAAAGCCGCTATCGGAAGCATCTATTTAGGCGGCGGTACCCCCACTTGCCTGGGGGCGGCGGCGATAGAAAGCATCTTTGAGTTTGTTGCCCGCCACTTCACGGTCCTGCCGGGGACGGAGATTACGGTTGAGGCCAATCCGGAGACCCTAAACCCTGAGCTTTTGCGGGCGCTCCACCTGGCCGGGGTGAACCGCCTGAGCATCGGGATGCAGGCGGCGAATGATACGGAGCTGCGGTTTTTGGGGCGGGGACATACGTTCCGCAGGGTGGTGGAGGCGGTCGAATGGGCGCGCAGGGCCGGGTTTACCAACCTTAACCTCGACCTGATTTTCGGTCTTCCCGGACAAAGACTTAAGGATTGGGAAAAGACGCTTAAAGAGGCGCTTGCTCTCGGCCCCGAGCATATTTCGGCCTACGACTTGGAAATTCACCCTGAAACGCCACTTGGCCGGGCGGTAGCGGCCGGCGCGTACGCGTGCTGCCCTGAGGAAGAGGCGCGGGAAATGTACCTGATGGCGATAGACTGCCTGACGGCAGCAGGTTACAGGCACTACGAGATTTCCAATTTCGCCCTGCCCGGCAAGGAATGCCGGCACAACCGCCTCTACTGGGTGGGGGAACCGTACCTCGGGCTCGGACCGGCGGCCCACTCTTACCTTGAACACCGCCGGTGGGCAAACGTAGCGGCGCTTCAAGACTACTGCGATCTGGTAGCGGGAGGAAAGCTGCCGGTGGCGGAGGAGCACGCGCTCACACCCGCGGAAGAGATGTCGGAGGCGCTCTTTTTGGGCTTGCGCCTTACGGCGGGCGTCTCGCTTTCGGGTTTTGCGGCGCGTTTCGGGCGCCGGCCGGAAGCGGTCTACGGGCGGGAAATTTCCCGGTTGGTGGCGCAGGGGCTCCTTTGCCGGGAAGGGGATCTTTTGCGGTTGACCCGGACGGCCTTGCCGGTGGCCAATGTTGTTTTTGCGGCGTTTGTATAATTTGCGCCGGAGTGCTGCTGATTTGGGAATTAATGGTTGTTCTATCGGCCACAGCCTTGACAATTATGTTTCCCGGTGCTATCTTTAAAAAAGAACCTTTAGCACTCGCTGTATTTGAGTGCTAACAGGGGGCGGTTCCGATGCTCGACGAAAGGAAAGAAAGGATTTTAGCAGCTGTTGTGGAGGATTTCATCGATACGGCCGAGCCGATAGGCTCGCGGACCATTGCCCGGAAGTACGGGCTGGGGATCAGCCCGGCGACCATCCGGAACGAAATGGCGGATCTTGAGGAGATGGGTTATTTGAAGCAGCCCCATACGTCGGCGGGGCGCATCCCTTCGGAGCGGGGCTACCGCTATTACGTCGACCACCTGATGGAGCCGGAGGAGCCGGGGGAAGAGGAAAAGGAGCTTCTGCGTAGTTACATCAGCACCAAATCAAGGGAGATTGCCGGGGTCATCCGCCAGACCGGCCAAATTCTCTCGCAACTTACGAGTTACGCGGCGATTGCTACGGCACCGTGCGGGAAGAGTATGTACCGGCATATCCAGCTCGTCCCCTTCGGCGTCGGGCAGGCGATGGTCTTGGTGGTTCTCGCTTCGGGAGATGTTTTCCACCGGTTGATCCCGGTTCCCGAAGGGATTACCGCTTACGATTTGGAGGCGCTTTCCCGGGTACTTAACGCCAAGTTGCGGGGGCTTACGGTTAGAGACATTAAACTCACCCTGTTGAAAGAGATTTACGCGGAACTTTCACACTATAAGAGCGTTCTCGATTGGACTTTCGAGCTCATTCAGGAGGCGTTGCAGGTTAAAGAGGAACGGATTTACCAGGGCGGCATCCACGGCATCCTGACCCAGCCCGAGTTCAGGGATGTGAGCCGGCTTCAGACACTACTGGGGCTTTTAGACCAGGAGGATTTTCTCTGCGACCTGCTGACCTCCCAGAGCGAGGAACAGGGCCTGAGCATCCGGATCGGTGAGGAGTTTAACCGTCCGGATATCCGGGAACTCAGCATGGTCGCGGTGACCTACCGGATAGACGATAAGATGCGGGGTGTGCTGGCGGTGCTCGGCCCCACCCGGATGCGCTACCGCCGGGTAGCGGGAATCTTACGGTACGTGGCCGAGAGTCTTTCGGCAGAGCTGGTCAAGTTTTTCCGGTAAGAGTCTTAGCAGGGCAGGAGGATCGGTTAGGTGAGCTTAAAGCAGCAGGCAACGACGGGTTCAGAAGTCAACGAGCGCCTGGCGGCCCTCATTTCCAACACCAACGCCATTCGGGCCGTGGCCGCCGCGGTGGAGGGGACGTTAGGGCCGAAGGGCCTCGACACGATGCTGGTCGACCGCTTCGGCGAGGTAATTATCACCAACGACGGGGTGACCATTCTCACCACCATGGAAGCGACCCACCCGGCGGCGAAAATGGTGATTAACGTTGCCAAGGCTCAGGATGAGGAGGTAGGCGACGGTACCACCACGACTACGGTGATGGCCGGGGCAATGGTTGGTGCCGGGCTCGAAAAAGTGCTAAAAGGCGTACCCGTGGCGCGGGTGATCGAAGGGCTGCGGCAGGGCGTCAGCTTTGCGGTCGACGTGATGCGCCAGCAAGCCAGCGAGCTTAGGGACCTTGACGACCCCCGCCTGCGCGCCGTAGCCCTGGTGGCTGGGAGGGGGAACGAAGACATCGCCGACCTGGTGGTGAAAGCAGCCCGCCTCGTCGGCAGGGAGGAGCTTCTAAAACCGGCTTTCCGGCTGGCCGACCTTGTGGTGGCCGAGGAAGGGGCGGAGAACCAGGTTTTTGAAGGGGTAATCATCAGCAAAGAGCGGCTGAACCGGCAGATGCCCGAGCACCTCACCGGAGCGAAGGTGCTGGTCGTCGACGATGCCCTGGAGCCGGAAGAGTTGGAGGAGGAGGCCCTGGGGACGGAAGCGGGGTTTACCCGCTACCTGGCGTTGCAGGAAGAGTTTAAACAGAATATCCGCAAGCTTATCGAGATGGGGGTCAAGTTGGTTCTGGTCGACCGTGGCGTGGCGGATGTGGCAGAGGAGATGCTCACCGATGCGGGTGTGATGGTCATTCAGCGGGTGTTACAGAAAGAATTACGCCGCGCGGCGGAACACACCGGAGCCAGAATGATTAAGCGGACGGGGCTGAAGAAGGAGCCTGGGGAGCTCGCCCGGTACTTAGGCTTTGCGGGCGAGGTTTACGATGACGAGCGCCTGGAACAGGTCTGGATCCGGGCGGGTGGCGGCAAACCGATGGCTACGATTGTTGTCGGCGCCGCGACGGCGGAGGTTGTCGGCGAGCGGGAGCGGATCGCCAAGGACGCGGCGGCGGCCGTGCAGGCGGCGGTCAAGGGGGGTGTTGTCCCGGGGGGCGGGGCGTTGGAGATTGCCGTTGCCCGGGAAGTGGAAAAGATGCGCGGCCGCGTCCGGGGAATGGCTGCCTACGGCGTCGATTGCGTGGTCGAAGCCCTGAAACGGCCCCTGGCGCAGATCGTCGCTAATGCTGGTTTTAATCCGTTAGAAAAGGTCGGCGACGTGGTCGCGGCACAGGTGGCGCGGCGGAAAAACTCCCTTGCGGTTGATTGCGATACGGGCGAGGTAAAGGATATGCTCCAGGCGGGAATCCTTGACCCGGCGCTGGTCAAGATCCACGCCCTGAAAGCTGCCGGGGAGATCGCGGAGGCGATCCTCCGGATCGATACGATAATCCGGAAGCGGGATGAGAAGCAGGAAAGCGGGGATCAGGTCAAAGATGCCGGATAAAGAAAGGGAAGAAAAAAGGGTTAACGGGGAAGCCGCCGCTCCTGCGGCGGTGACCGGCGCAGAAACCGACGCAGAAGCGCCGGCGGTGGAGGAAAGCTTGCCGGAGCGAGAGGCCGCCCAGGACCTGGGGGAGGCGCCGGAGACGCTATCCCCCGAGGACCGGGTACGCGCACTCGAGGCGGCCTTAAGTACAGCCGAGGCGAAAGCGGCGGAGTATTACCAGCAGCTTTTGCGGCTGCGGGCCGATTTTGAAAACCTGCGGCGCCGCGTAAACAAGGAGCGCGAGGAGTTCCTTCATTTTGCCGGTGAGGCGCTGGTGACCGCGCTTCTGCCGGTACTCGACGATTTTGAGCGGGCCTTGCAATCGCCGGGTGAACAGGTGGCCGATTTTCTATCTGGTGTCAACATGATCTACCGGCGGCTCAGCGAAATCCTCGCGCGCGAGGGGTTGGAACCGATCCCTGCGGTTGGCCAGGAGTTTGATCCCAGCCGCCACGAGGCGGTGGCCTACGAAGCGGGTGAAGATGGCCCGCGGCACACGGTTGTCGAGGAGTTCCGGCGCGGCTATATGTTCCGGGGTAAGGTTATCCGGCCGGCGCTGGTGAAGGTGAGTAGAGAAAAAGAGTAGGGCGTTTTATAGCGCCCAGTTTATAGAGTGGTTTCTACGGCACCACGAAAGATGAAAATGGTATTTCCGAAGGAGGGTGAAGGGTTTCTATGGAAAAAATTCTGGGGATCGACCTGGGAACTACTAACTCCTGTATGGCCATCATGGAGGGTGGCGAGCCCGTTGTGATTCCGAATGCCGAAGGCGGGCGGACGACCCCTTCGGTGGTTGCTTTCTCGAAGACGGGAGAGCTTTTAGTCGGACAGGTGGCGAAGCGCCAGGCGGTAGTGAACCCGGAGCGAACGGTAATGTCGATCAAGCGGCATATGGGTTCGAACTACCGGGTAAAGATTGATGATAAGGAATATACGCCGCAGCAGATTTCCGCCTTCATCCTGCAGAAACTTAAGGCGGACGCCGAGGCCTACCTCGGGGAGAAAATAACCAAGGCGGTCATTACCGTGCCGGCCTACTTCGACGACGCGCAACGCCAGGCAACAAAGGATGCCGGACGTATCGCGGGGCTCGAGGTGCTGCGGATTATCAACGAGCCGACCGCCGCGGCGCTGGCCTACGGCCTCGATAAAGAAGCGACCCAAACGATCCTGGTCTTCGACCTGGGCGGTGGTACCTTTGACGTTTCCATCCTCGAGATCGGCGAGGGGGTTTTCGAGGTCAAGGCAACGAGCGGGAACAACCGCCTTGGCGGCGATGACTTCGACCAGCGGATCATCGATTACTTGGTGGCCGAGTTTAAGAAGGAGACGGGTATTGACCTTTCCACCGACCGCATGGCGATGCAGCGGCTGAAAGAGGCGGCGGAGAAGGCGAAGATCGAGCTCTCGGGCGTCACCGCAACTAACATCAACCTGCCGTTCATCACGGCAGACGCGACCGGCCCGAAGCACCTCGACCTGACGCTGACCCGGGCTAAGTTCGAAGAACTGACGGCGGACCTGGTGGAGAAAACGATGGGGCCGACGCGTCAGGCGCTTCAGGATGCGGGGCTGGGTCCCGAGCAAATTGATAAGATCCTCCTGGTAGGCGGCGCGACGCGGATGCCGTGTGTGCAGGAGGCTGTCCGCCGCTTTTTCGGGAAGGAGCCTCATAAGGGGATCAACCCGGACGAGTGCGTGGCGATCGGCGCGGCAATTCAGGCCGGCGTCTTGGCAGGCGAGGTGCGGGACGTGGTACTGCTCGACGTGACGCCGCTTTCGCTCGGCATCGAGACTCTCGGCGGCGTTTTCACCAAGATCATCGAGCGTAACACCACCATTCCCGTCCGGCGCAGCCAGGTTTTCACCACCGCGGCCGATAACCAGACTTCGGTGGAGATTCACGTTCTCCAGGGGGAGCGGCCGATGGCGGCCGATAACAAGAGCCTCGGGCGTTTCCACCTGATCGGTATCCCGCCGGCGCCGCGCGGGGTGCCGCAGATCGAGGTTACTTTCGATATCGACGTTAACGGTATCGTTAACGTTTCGGCCAAGGATTTGGGTACCGGCAAGGCGCAGAGCATCACGATCACCGGCTCCACCCGGCTTTCCGAGGAGGAGATCCAGCGGATGGTGAAGGATGCGGAGCGCCACGCCGAGGAAGACCGGAAGCGCAAGGAAGCGGCAGAACTCAAAAACCAGGCCGAGACGATGGTTTACCAGGCGGAGAAGGTATTGAAGGACTTCCGGGAAAAGGCGGATAAGTCCCAGGTGGAACGGCTCGAAGCGGCGGTGAAGGAGCTAAAGGAAGCGCTGGCAGGGAACGACGCGGCGCTCATCAAGCAAAAGTTAGAGGCTTTAACTGAGCCGCTCCATACCCTGACGGCGGAGATGTACCGGCAGGCGGCGAGTTCTGCGTCAAACCAGACGACTGGCGGCCCCGGGCAGGGTGGCCGGACGATGGATGCGGACTACGAGGTGAAGTAGTGCCGGATATTTGCCTGCCGCGGCGGGAATATTTCAGGTTACGCGGGGGCTCCTTTACGCGCCCCGGATAGTTTTTCCCGGATGGTAGGTGCTGACTTTTTTTTGAGAAGGTGCGGGTTTTATGGCTAAGCGTGATTACTACGAGGTTCTCGGGGTTTCGCGCAACGCGACCCAGGAAGAGATAAAGAAGGCCTACCGCCGGCTTGCGCGGCAGTACCACCCGGATGCGAACCCCGACAAAAAAGAGGAGGCGGCGGAAAAGTTCCGGGAGATCACCGAGGCTTACGCGGTGCTTTCGGACCCGGAGAAGCGGGCGCAGTACGACCGCTTTGGCCACGCCGGGCCCGAAGGGCAGGGCTTTGGTTTTGACTTCCGGAATTTTGATTTCCGGGACCTGGGCTTTGACTTCGGTTTCGGAGATCTCTTCGAGGCCTTCTTCGGTGGGGGGCGGCGCCGGCACGGGCCGCAGCGCGGGGCGGACCTCGAAACGCAGCTCGAGCTTTCGTTCCGGGAAGCGGTTTTCGGCGCGGAGAAGGAGGTCAGGGTGCCGCGAACCGAACGTTGCGGCACGTGCGGCGGTTCGGGTGCCGCTCCCGGGACCGCGCCGGAACGCTGTGCGGCTTGCAATGGTACTGGTCAGGTGAGCTTTAGCCGCGCCACGCCCTTCGGTCAGTTCATCCAGACCCGGACCTGCGACCGCTGTGGCGGGAGCGGCCAGTTTATCCCGCAGCCGTGCCGTGACTGCAACGGCAGCGGCTATGTCCAGCGGGTGCGTAAGGTTAAGGTGAAGGTTCCTGCGGGCGTAGATAACGGCTTCCGCCTCCGGCTCCGGGGCGAGGGCGAGGCCGGTGCGCGCGGTGGCCCGCCGGGCGACCTTTACGTTTATATCCGGGTGCGTCCCGACCCGGTTTTCCGGCGGGAGGGTGACGACCTTATTTACGAAGCCGCCATTTCCTTCCCGCAGGCGGCTCTCGGGGCGGAGATTGAGGTGCCCACCCTCGAGGGAACGACCCGGCTGAAGGTTCAGGAAGGGACACAATCCGGTACCGTGGTAAGGCTTAAGGGTAAAGGTGTTCCGAATCCTTACGGCCACGGCCGGGGCGACCTCATCGTGCGGCTCAAAGTTGTAACCCCAACCCGGCTTACCGAGCGCCAGAAAGAGCTCTTACGTGAGTTTGCCCGGCTTTCGGGTGACGAGGTGGCAAAAGGTGATAAGGAGAAAGGTTTTTTTGAAAAGGTCCGGGACGCCTTTATGTAAGCGCGGGCGTGATTGGCAGGTAGCGTAATTATAGAATTTTCGCTAAAGGCAGCCGTAAGGCTGTCTTTAAATTTTAGCGGGGGCAGCACCTTTTATTTTGCCGGGGGCAGGGTTAAATTAAGAACGGGGTAGGGAGAATGGGGCAGTGCGTCCGGGGCCGGTAGCAAAACGACAGGCAAAAGGGCGGGAATGTCTGCTGTCCGGTGGACAGCGGCCCAACCCGGCATCCGGGAGGCAGGGGGGTGAGTTCTGGTGGCGGTTGCGGAAGACAAGGCGGTCATTCGGTTACTCACAGAGAAGATCGAACGGCTGAGCGTAGCGATGGAAAAGATGCGCCTGGCCGAGTACGTCCACCTGCTCGAGCACCCCTGGCGGCTGATGTACATCAACCTCATCGCCGGTATCGCGCGGGGTGTTGGCATCGCCATTGGGTTTACGATTCTGGGAGCGGTCCTCGTTTACGTGTTGCGAAACTTGGTGGCGGCCAACCTTCCCGGAATCGGCAGGTTTATTGCTGAAGTCGTGCGGATGGTGGAGCTTCATCTGTACTGAATGAAGAAGGAGGCGTGTAGCGCGTGGATGCGGGGTTGCAGGATTACTTCCGGGAGCGGTTGCACCGCGACCGGGAAGAGCTAAAACGGCGTATTGCGGGCATTGAAGACGAGGGTCTGGCGCTGCCGATGCGGGACGCGATCGGCGAGCTTTCTCTTTACGACAACCACCCGGCAGATGTAGCCAGCGAACTCTTCGAGCGCTCCAAGGACCTATCCTTGAAAGAGGATGCGGCGCTGAAGCTGCGGGCGATTGAGGATGCGCTGGCGAAGATGGCGGCAGGGCGTTACGGCTTCTGCGACGCGTGCGGTGCGCCGATCCCTCTGGAAAGGCTCGAGGCGGTTCCCTACACGACGATGTGTGCCTCCTGCAAGGAAAAACAGGAAAGCCAGGGGGGGCTGCGGCGAAGGCCGGTGGAGGAGGAGCTCTTGAAGCATCCCTGGGCGCGCCCCGGCGATGAGAGTGTGATTTACGACCGGGAAGATGCCTGGCAGGACGTAGCGCAACACGGCCTTTCTACGGAAACGGAGCCGCTGGAAGAGGAGAACCGGGGTTCGGTCACGGATGTTGACGACCTTGCCTACTACAAGAGCAATGGGGCATACTACCAGAATTTCCGCCTTTACAGGGGTAAGCCCCGTGGCGGCCGGTAAGGGGAGCATTTTTTTCGGGGCGGGGAGGATTTTGGCGTAGGAAGAAGAATTTCAATCTTAGCAATGCAGGGAACGCACGGAGCAGTAATGTTTGATTTTTTTTGCGAAATAAGGGATGACCTGTCGTATGTTGAGGCAGAGCTCAAAAGGGTAGTCGGGGAGTTCGACGGCGTTCTCGGGGAAGCGGCGACACATCTTTGCAACGCGGGAGGAAAGCGGCTGCGACCCGCCTTCGCGCTTTTAAGCGGTCATTTCGGCCGCTACGAACTGGAGAAGGTGGCTCCGTTAGCGGTGGCCGTGGAGCTTATCCATATGGCAACACTGGTGCATGACGACGTGGTTGACGGGGCCGCCGTGCGGCGCGGCCGCCCCACGGTCCAGAGGCTTTGGGGGAACAGGGTGGCCATCCGCGCGGGCGATACCATCTTCGCGAAGGCTATCGAGTTAGTGGCGGGTTATCCGGAACCGGTGGTCAGCCGGAAATTGGCGGCGACCTGCATGCGGGTCTGCACCGGTGAGTTTGCCCAGGCGGAGGCCTGCTTTAACCCCCGCCAGACGTTGCGCGGTTATTTCTGGCGGATTCGCAGCAAAACAGCCTACCTTATCGCCGCCGCGGCCGAGCTTGGGGCGGTGGTTTGCGGTGCGCCGCGGTTTATCAGCCGGGAGTTAGGGCGGTACGGCCTGGCGGTCGGGATGGCTTTTCAGGTTGTTGATGACGTCCTGGATATAGTGGCGGACGAGCGTGTGCTCGGGAAAGCAACCGGAGGTGACATCCGGGAGGGGATCGCTACGCTCCCGGTGATTTATGTCCTCCGCCGCAGCAAAAAATACCACCGGCGCCTGTTAGAGATCCTTTGCGCCCGGGAGAAAAGCGATGCGGAGATTAAAGAGGCGATCACGATCATTCAGGAGGAAGGGGGCGTAGCCTACAGCCTGGAGGTGGCGCGGCGGTTTGTAAGGAGGGCGCAGGAGGCACTGCGGATTCTGCCGGATATTCCGACGCGAGACAAACTCGGCGCCATTGCGGAGTTTGTGGTTGCCCGTCAGTTTTGATAAATTCCCGGTTAAAAAGCCGGGCGCGGTATTTTATAATAAAAGGGTAAATTTGCGCGCCAAGCGGAACGCTTGGCGCCGGGGAGTCTACAAGGCTTGCTCTACCCTGCTTTTATTAAACTCGAAAACCGGCAGTGTCTGGTAGTAGGAGGCGGAAAGGTCGCCGCGCGGAAGGTTAAGATGTTGCTTATGTGCGGCGCAAAGGTCCGGGTGGTGAGCCCCCAGGTGGTTGAGGAGCTCGCTGCCCTGGCTGCGGTGGGAGAGATCGAATGGGTCCGGCGCGGCTTTGTGGCAGGCGATACGGCGGGTGCCTTCCTGGTGGTAAGCGCAACCGATGACCGGGAAGTGAACGGCCAGGTGGCCCGGGAGTGTGCGGCCGGGAATATTTTGCTCAATGTGGTCGACCAGCCTGAATTTTGCAGCTTCTACGTCCCTTCGGTCATCCGCCGGGGGGAGCTTACGGTAGCCATATCGACGGGAGGCAAGAGTCCTCTTCTCGCGCGAAAGCTAAGAGAAAAACTCGAAAAAGTTTTCCCGCCGGCTTATGGTGAATTCCTAGAGTACCTTGGCTCCCTGCGGCGGGAGATTATCAGCCGGTATCCTGCGGCAAAGGAAGAGGTGCTCGATAAGATTGTTACGCCGGAAGTCTTTAGTGCCCTCGAGAAAAACGATGTTGCTGCGGCCAAGGAGTTGGTAAAGGGTGTTTACGATCGTTATCGGTCTGAACCACCGGACGGCGCCAGTTGAGGTGCGGGAGCGGCTTTCCTTCTCGAACGAGCAGGCGCGAGAGTTTCTCACCAAGCTGCGGAGTAAGCCTGGAGTCTCCGCGGTTGTTCTCCTCTCCACCTGTAACCGTACCGAGTTTTATATGTTTTTCACGAACGAGATCGCCCGGACGGCCGTCATTGAGGTTCTCTGCCGGCGGGCGGGGCTTGAGTTTTCGGAATTGAAGCGTTATCTCTACGTTTATACGGAGAACGACTGCGTCCGCCACCTTTTCCGGGTGGCGGCCGGGCTTGATTCGATGGTTCTCGGCGAGACGCAGATCCTTGGTCAGGTAAAGGACGCCTATCAGTTGGCGCTGGAAGCTGGGACCACAGGGGGTTACTTCAACGCCCTTTTCCAGCAAGCACTGGCTGTGGGTAAGAGGGTGCGCACCGAGACGGGCATCGACAAGAACCCGGTTTCGGTGAGCTATGCTGCAGTGGAACTGGCCAAGCAGAACTTAGGGAGTATTGAGGGGCGGAACGTCTTAGTCGTCGGTGCAGGAAAGATGAGCGAGCTTACGGTGAAGCACCTTATCGCCAACGGGGTAACCGGGGTGATTGTTTCCAATCGTTCGTTTGAGCGGGCCGAGGAGCTGGCCTCCCGTTTTGGGGGACGGGCCGTCCGGTTTGACGAGCTCTACCGGTGGATGGAAAGGGCGGATATCGTCATTAGCTGTACGGGAGCGAGTCATTACGTGATCCATGCCCGGGAAATGGCCGAGGTGATGGCGAAACGGCGCGGGGCGAAGATTTTTATGATCGATATCGCGGTTCCCAGGGACGTCGAACCCGCGGTCGCGACCCTGCCGGGGATAGTGCTCTTCGATATCGATGCGCTGCAGGGAGTAGTCGACGGTAACCTTGCCGAAAGGCAAAGGATTGCGGCGGAAGCGGAAAGAATAATCGAGGAAGAGGTTGAGGGCTTTCGCCGCCGGCAGGCGGAGCAGGCGGTGATTCCTACCGTTGTAGCCCTTAAGAAGCTCGGCGAGGAGATAAAGCAGAAAGAGTTGCGCCGGGCCTTCAACCGTCTCGGTGACCTTTCCGATTACGAGCGCCGGGTGATTATGTCCCTGGCCAACAGCATCGCCAACCAGTTGCTGCACGAGCCTGTCCGGCGCTTGAAGGATCTGGCGTTAACCTCCCAGGGGCTTTTTTACGCCGAGGCGGTGCAGGAGCTCTTCAAACTCGACCTTAAAGAAAACTCCGCCCAGGAAGAACTCCCCGCGGCGGCGAAGGGGAAGGGATAGGATTTGGCACGCACGGTCAGGGTGGGAACGCGAGGGAGTACGCTGGCGCTCGCGCAGACCAGGATTGTGATCCGGGAACTCGCGAAGCGGTGGCCAGATTACCGGTTTGAGGTAGTGAAGATTAAGACAACCGGGGACAAGATTTTAGACGTGGCCCTTGCGAAAATCGGCGACAAGGGCCTTTTTACAAAGGAGCTGGAGGTTGCCCTTTTAAAAAGGGAAATTGACCTGGCGGTGCACAGCATGAAGGATGTGCCTACGGTGCTTCCTGAGGGCTTGGTCATCGGGGCGGTTTTACCGCGGGAGTACCCGGGTGACGTTTTGGTTTCGCGTACTGGGAAGACCTTAGGCGAGCTACCGCCCGGGGCGCGGGTGGGCACCTCAAGTCTGCGGCGCCAGGCGCAGCTGCGTTATTACCGCCCCGACCTGGCGCTCATTCCCGTGCGCGGCAACCTCACCACCCGTCTAAACAAGCTGAAAGCCGGCGACTTCGATGCGCTGGTGCTGGCGTGGGCGGGCCTGGCGCGGCTGGGGCTGGAAGGTTCCGCAACCGAAAGGTTACCGTATACCATTTGTCTCCCTGCGGTCTCGCAGGGCGCGATAGGGGTTGAGATCCGGGCCGATGATCCGGAAATAGCGCGGCTTGTTGGTGCGGTTGACGATGCGCCCAGCCGGGCGGAGGTAGTCGCGGAGCGGGCCTTTATGCGCCGGCTCGAAGGTGGGTGCCAGGTGCCGATAGGCGCCGTGGCTTCCGTGACCGGCACGGTGCTGACCATTGAGGGCATGGTTGCGGACCTGGAAGGGAGCCGCCTCTACCGGGACCGGATGAGTGGCCAGGTGGCGCACGCTGCGGAAACGGGGGTGCGGTTGGCCGAGAAGCTGCTATCCTCCGGGGCCGGTGCGGTTCTGAGCGCGATAAGGGAGGGCGCGCCCGGCTCTTGAGCACGGGCCGCCGGGAAGGCCGGGCGGCGCATAGGGTTTGGATGCGCGAGTAAAGCAGGCGAAAGGTGACAGGATGATGCAGGGCAAGGTTTACTTGATAGGGGCGGGGCCCGGCGATCCGGGCCTCATTACCGTGAAAGGAATGAAGTGCTTATCTGCCGCGGCGGTTGTTGTTTACGACCGGTTGGTAAATCCGCGCCTCCTCGGTTATATCCGGTCTGACGCGGAGGTTATCTATGCCGGGAAGTCGCCCGAACGCCACGCGTTGAAGCAGGAGGAGATCAACGCCTTGCTGATTGAGAAAGCGCGGGCGGGGAAGATTGTGGCGCGGCTTAAGGGTGGCGATCCCTTTGTCTTCGGACGGGGGGGCGAAGAGGCGGAGGCCCTGCGGGAGGCGGGGATAGACTTCGAGGTGGTTCCGGGTGTGACGGCGGCGGTGGCGGTTCCGGCCTACGCGGGGATACCGGTTACTCACCGGGACTTTACCTCGAGTTTTACGGTAATCACGGGGAACGAAGATCCGGCCAAACCCGATTCAGCGCTGGACTGGGACAGATTGGCGCACGGCGGCACCCTTGTTTTTTTAATGGGCATGGCGAACCTGTCCCAGATCGCGGTGCGTCTTAAGGATGCCGGGTTGCCAGGGACAACGCCGGTGGCGGTGATCCAATGGGGGACAACGGCGAAACAGCGGACGGTGACCGGTAGCCTTGACGATATCTGTGCGAAGGTGGCGGCAGCGGGGGTGACCAACCCGGCGGTAGTGGTGGTCGGCAGGGTGGTGGCGCTCCGGGAAAAGCTTGCCTGGTTCGAGCGCGGCCCGCTCTTTGGGCGCCGGATTGTGGTGACCAGGGCGCGCGAGCAGGCGAGCGTGCTCGCGGAGGCGATTGCGGCCCTCGGCGGCGAGGCCTTTGAGTTTCCGACAATCAGGATCGAGCCGCCTGCAGACTGGAGCGCGCTCGACGCAGCCATCGGTAACGCGCAGACCTACGATTGGCTTGTCTTTACCTCGGTGAACGGGGTGCGCTTTTTCTTCCGGCGCCTGCGCGAGCTTAACCGCGATATCCGGTCTTTCTACCGGGCGGCGGTGGCGGCGATCGGTCCCGGCACGCGCGCTGCCTTAGAGGAGCGCGGGCTGGTGGTTGCTTATATGCCGGAAGAATTTAGGGCCGACGCGATAGCGGCGGGCTTGAAAGAGCGGGCGGCAGCGGGCGCACGGGTGCTCCTGCCGCGGGCGGACATCGCGCCCGATTCCCTGCCCCGCGCGCTGGCGAAAAGCGGCTTCGTCGTAGATAATGTCGTGGCCTACCGGACGGTTCCGGAACACCGGAACGCCGGTATGCTGCGCGAGATGTTGCGGGCGGGCGCGGTTGATGCGGTTACCTTCACGAGTTCTTCCACGGTAAAAAATTTAGTGGCGGCGCTCGGCCCCGGTGCGGCAGAGCTTCTGGACGGGGTGGCGGTAGCTTCAATTGGTCCGGTGACGAGCGCGACGGCGCGGGAGCTCGGCCTAAAAGTGACCGTCGAGGCGAAGCAGTATACCATTCCGGGCCTGGTAGAGGCGCTGGCCGGCTATTTCGGTGGGACCGGGAGAGAAGGGCAGCCGGCCGCTGATTTTCAGGGAAGGGGGTTGGGTTAAGGTGGGTTTTCCGGTGACGCGGCCCCGCCGGCTGCGGGTGAGTGAGGCGATGCGGCGGTTGGTCCGCGAGACGGAGCTTAACGCGGGCGATTTAATCTATCCCGTCTTCGTTACCGAGGGAACAGGGGTGGTCGTCCCGGTAGAGGCGATGCCCGGGGTGAACCGGTTCTCCGTAGACACCCTTCTTAGCGAAGTTGAAAGAGTAGTTGCGGTAGGGGTTCCCGGAATAATCATCTTCGGTGTCCCGGCGGAAAAAGACGAGGCAGGTTCCGGTGCCTGGGCGGCGGACGGGGTCGTGCAGCGGGCCGTGCGGGCGGTGAAGGAGCGTTTCCCGGATTTGCTCGTGATGACCGACGTCTGTCTCTGTGCTTACACGAGTCACGGTCACTGCGGCGTTGTGCAGCAGGGGCGGATAGCGAACGACGCGACGCTTGAGATTCTGGCGCGGACGGCCGTTTCCCACGCCCGCGCCGGGGCCGATATCGTGGCGCCTTCCGATATGATGGACGGCCGGGTGAAGGCGATCCGCGCGGCACTTGATGCGGCCGGTTACCATGAGGTAGCCATCATGGCTTACAGCGCGAAGTACGCCTCCGCTTTTTACGGCCCCTTCCGCGAAGCGGCGGATTCGCGGCCCCAGTTCGGGGACCGGCGGAGCTACCAGATGGACCCGGCGAACGGGGCGGAAGCGCTCTTAGAGGTGGCGCTTGACTTAGAGGAAGGAGCCGACATTGTGATGGTCAAGCCGGCGCTCGCTTATCTAGACGTGATTTACCGGGTAAAAAAGAGGTTCCAGCGGCCCGTGGCGGCTTACAACGTAAGCGGGGAATACGCGATGGTGAAGGCGGCAGCGGCGCACGGCTGGGTGGACGAGCAGGCCGTGGTGCTCGAGATGCTGACGGCGATGAAGCGCGCCGGGGCCGATATGATCCTAACCTATTTTGCCAAGGATGTCGCCACGTGGCTTAAGGAAAAATAAGGGGGAAGCAAGGGCGTGATCGTTTCCTGGAACGCAACCAACGCGTGCAACCTGAAGTGTGCCCACTGTTACCGGGATGCCGGCGCCAAAAAGGCGGACGAGCTCTCGACGGATGAGGGACGGGCGCTCATCGACGAAATTGCCCGTGCCGGCTTCAAGATCATGATCTTTTCTGGCGGGGAGCCCGTCATGCGGGACGACCTCTATGAACTGGTAGCTTACGCGCGGGACCGGGGCCTCCGGCCGGTGTTAGGGACCAACGGGACGCTCATCACTCATGAGGTAGCCCGGAAGTTGAAGGAAGCCGGGATGACGGCCGTGGGCATCAGCCTCGACAGCATGGACAAAAAGGCGCATGACGACCTGCGGGGCGTAGCTGGCTCCTGGGACGCGGCGGTAGACGGGATGAGGGCCTGCCGGGAAGTGGGGCTGCCTTTCCAGGTTCACACTACCGTTATGGAGTTTAACTACGACGAGGTAGAAAAAATCACCGATTTTGCGGTGGCGGTCGGCGCGCGGGGGCACCACGTTTTTTTCCTGGTGCCTACCGGGCGGGCGGTGGATATCGCTGATGCTTCTATCAAGGCGGACCAGTACGAGCGGCTGCTACGCCGCTTGCTAACAAAGCAGCGCGAAGTGACGATTGAGATCAAGCCGACCTGTGCGCCCCAGTTTTTGCGGATCGCAAAGCAGATGGGGGTTCCGACGCGTTTCTCTCGGGGTTGTTTGGCCGGGCTTTCTTACTGTCTCATCAACCCGGTAGGGGTTGTTCAGGCCTGTGCTTACCTCGATATTCCGGCAGGAAATGTGCGGGAAAAACCCTTTTCCGCCATCTGGCGGGAGGCCGAGGTCTTCCAGCGCCTGAGAACCCAGGAGTACAGCGGCAAGTGCGGGCAGTGTGATTACCGGGAGGTATGCGGCGGCTGCCGCGCGCGGGCGCTTTTTTACTACGGCGACTACATGGCAGAGGAGCCCTGGTGCCTCTACGGAGCCGGGAGGAGGGGTTAGGTGGCAGCCGAGGAAAAAGGTCTGAGCGAGGCCGAGCGCCGTTTGCTGAGCGCGATGCAGGACGGTTTTCTTCCCGTGCCGGAACCCTTTAAGGAGTTAGCGGACCGGCTGGGCCTGACGGAGGAAGAGGTGCTGGGGGAACTCAGACGGCTTAAAGCGGCGGGTGTGATCAGGCGGCTGGGGGCGATTATCGATTCGCGCAAGATTGGCTATACGGGGACGCTCTGCGCGATGAAGGTTCCTCCGGAGCGCATTCCTGAAGTAGCGCAAGTGATAAATTCTTTCCCGGAAATTACCCACAACTACGTGCGGGAGCACACCTATAACGTCTGGTTTACCATCCTGGCGCCGTCGGCCCAGGAAATCGACCGGATCATCGGGGAAATCAAGGAGAAAACCGGGATTCAGGATTTCTTAAACCTCCCAGCGCGACGCATCTTTAAGATCCGGGTAAACTTTGACCTGGAGGGAGAACGGTGACAGAGCTCGAACAACGGTTGATAACGGAGCTCGGCAATAACTTCCCGATCGCGTCCCGGCCCTTCGCCGTGATCGGTGAGCGGGTAGGGCTGACGGAGGAGGAAGTGCTCGCGCGCGTCAAGGAGTTTATCGCGCGGGGCATCATCAGGCGCCTGAGCGTAGCTCTGCGCCACCAGAACGTTGGTTTTACGGCCAACGGGATGGTCGTCTGGCGGGTGGCGCCGGAGCGGCTGGAGGAAGTCGGGAAGAAGCTCGCCTCTTTCCCGGAGGTGACCCACTGCTACGAACGGGAAACCGCGCCTGACTGGCCGTACAACCTCTACACGATGATCCACCGGCCCCACCGGGAGGAGTGCCTGGCGATTGCCGCGCGGCTGAGCGAGGCGGTGGGCATTAAAGACTACCTGGTTCTTTTTAGTACGCAGGAACTAAAACGCTCGAATCCGCAGTATTTCACGGAAAGAGGGTAGGAGGATGCAGTTCGCGCGTTCGGAAAGTCTCTTTACCACGGCGCAACGCTACCTGCCCGGGGGAGTGAATAGCCCGGTGCGGGCTTTCCGGGCGGTGGGGTGCCGGCCCATTTTTATCGCCCGGGGTAGCGGTGCCCGCATCTTCGACGTAGACGGGAACAGTTTTATCGACTACGTCTGCTCCTGGGGGCCGTTGATTTTAGGTCACGCCCACCCGGCGGTCGTTGAGGCCGTGAAGACTACGGCGGAGCGCGGGACAAGCTACGGGGCGCCCACCGAGCTCGAGGTGGAACTCGGCAAGCGGATCGTGGACGCCCTGCCGGCGGTCGAGATGGTTCGCCTGGTCAACTCAGGTACCGAAGCGACCATGAGCGCGGTCCGCTTGGCGCGGGCTTACACCAGGCGCTCTAAGATCGTGAAGTTTGAAGGCTGCTACCACGGCCACGCCGATGCCTTTTTAATCAAGGCCGGCTCCGGAGCGCTCACCCTGGGCGTTCCCACGAGCCCCGGTGTTCCGGAAACGGTGGCGGGCGACACGCTCATTGCCCCGTATAACGATCTGGCCGCGGTGGAAGAGATTTTTCAGCGCGAAGGGGAACAGGTAGCGGCGGTCATCTTGGAACCGGTAGCCGGCAATATGGGGGTTGTGCCCCCGGAACCGGGATTCCTGGAAGGGTTGCGGCGCCTCTGCACCGCCTACGGGGCGCTCCTGATCTTCGACGAGGTGATTACCGGTTTTCGGGTAGGTTACGGCGGCGCCCAGGAGCGCTACGGTGTCCTCCCCGACCTCACCTGTCTCGGCAAGATCATCGGCGGCGGCCTTCCGGTGGGCGCCTACGGAGGGAAACGGGCGATTATGGAGTTGGTGGCGCCAGCAGGGCCGGTTTACCAGGCCGGCACACTCTCCGGCAACCCGCTCGCCGTGGCGGCAGGCATTGCCACGCTCGATCTTCTCCGGGAGCCCGGGACCTACGAACGGCTCGAGGCGATGGGCGCGCGCCTTGCGGCGGGCCTGGAAGCGGCGGCGCGGGAGGCGGGTGTTCCGGTGACGGTGAACCGGGTCGGCTCGCTGCTCACCGTCTTCTTCACGCCGGGGCCGGTGAAGGATTACGCCAGCGCGACCACGGCGGATACGGCAAGATTTGCGGCCTTTTTCCGGGAGATGCTTGCCGGGGGAGTTTACCTCCCGCCGTCTCAGTTTGAGGCGCTCTTCGTATCCCTGGCGCATTCTGCCGCCGATATCGAAGAAACGGTGGCTGTAGCCGCGCAGGCCTTCAGACGGGTGGCGTGAGGGCACGAAGCCCAAAACGTAAAGGAGGCGTTGCGGAATGTGTTCGGGTGGGGCGATTCCCCGTTGTATCGTGGATCTTTCCGAGCATTACCTCGGCCTTGTCTTGCAGGAGGCTTGCAGTGATTGTCCGGTTTGCACCCGGGAACTGAAAGCAATGCAGCAGTTGCTCCGCCGTATCGGGCGGGGCGAGGGCGGGCGCGCGGCGCTCACGGAGCTCAAGCTTCTGTCGTCCCAGGCGCGGGAAACGGCCGCGTGCGGTGTCGGCAGGATTGGCGCCAGTATCGTGGAAAGCGCGCTGCTCAATTACGAAGATGAACTGGCGGCCCACGTGGTTGAGCGGTACTGCCCGGCGGGCGTTTGCGATATCCGCTACGTGGTCGAGGTGGGCTGACGCGGGCCCAAAGCCGGCGGGGCGGCGGATATCAGGGCGGGATTCGGTTCAGAAGATTAGGGCACCGAAACCATGAGCGCATGGAGTGGCGCGGGGACCGGAAACGGTCCCCTTCTTCGTTGCGCTTGAACCGGTGGCAGCTCAACCGTGCTTGGGCCAGGACCTTTGTTCTTTCCCAAAGCATTCTGCTTATCGTCATTCATTTTTTTTGCGCATTTGGTATTATTTCTTCCATTTTTCTACAAAATCCAGAATATATCTTGCTTACCATAAACTAATGGCTGGTTTTGTTTCCTCTCTCCTGCTATTATAGGGACAAGCAGTAATTTTTGTCACGCAGGAGGGAGAAAATGAAACTTACAGCAAGTAAAGTCCTCTTAGTCGGCCTAATTTTTCTCCTCGTTGGCATTGCGCCCTCAACTCGCGCCGAAGCAGCGGAATTTTACCGCACGTTGACGCTCGGAACCCGCGGTTCCGACGTCTACGCCCTCCAGGTTCGCCTGGCACAATTGGGTTATCTTACCACCCAGCCCAACGGCTACTATGGCCTGGTCACCTACCGGGCGGTAACCCGCTTTGAGCGGGCGGCCGGTCTCTGCCCGGACGGCGTGGTGACCGAAAAGGAATGGGCCCTCCTCTTCCCTGCGGTTTCTCAGCCTGTTTCCCGTCAGTTGCCCACCGGAGGCGGCGGCAAGGTGGTTTTCGGTTACTACCCGGTTGACTATCCAGGTGACAGGGCGGCCTACACCTCCCTGGAGAGGTTTGGGGGTGGTCCGAACGGCGTAGGGTTCTTTTGTCTTAGCCTTGATGATCAAGGGAATCTCCGCGGTAGTTTGCCGGCGGACGGAGTGGCGCTGGCGAAGCGGCTAGGGGTTAAGGGGTTGGTGGTGGTGCATAACTACCGTAACGGCTCCTTTGACCAGCAGCTCGTTCACAATATCCTGAGCAACCGGGTAAGCGGCGACCGGCTCATCGCCAATCTACTCCAGTTAGTTAAAGATAACGGTTTGGCAGGAGTAAATATCGATTTTGAAAACATCGCGCCCGCCGACCGTAGTCTCTTCAATGATTTCCTCGCCCGGCTCGCTGGGGTGTTCAAATCCGCAGGATTTCTGGTAACGGCGGCCGTTCCCGCCAAAACCGCCGACGATCCTACAGATGTGTGGGGCGGCGCCTTTGACTACGCGGCAATCGGGCGCATTTGCGATTACGTCATGCTCATGACCTACGATGAACACTGGTTTGGTGGTTCACCGGGGCCAATCGCCTCGCTTCCCTGGGTGGTTTCCGTTCTGGATTTTGCGGTGAAGTCCATCCCCCGAGAGAAAATTCTCCTCGGCATCCCCGCTTACGGTTACGACTGGTCTGCCACCGGCACGAGGGTTGTTCCTTGGAATCAGGTTAACGAGCTGATTAACCGGAACGGGTGGTCCCAGGTCGCCTGGGACAACCTGGCCTGTGTGCCCTACCTCCGTTATACGGATAAAGGAGTAGCGCACGAAGTCTGGTTTGAGAACTCCTACAGCCTCAGGATAAAACTTAACCTGGTTCATAACTACGGGCTGGCCGGGGTGGCCATCTGGCGCCTCGGTTTCGAGGATGCCAGCTTCTGGGAGACGCTGCGCGTGGCGGGATTTTAGCCACCGGCGCCGCCAACTACCTAACGATGATCGGGGCATCTGGGAGAGTTAGCGGGCGTCGTCTTTACGCGTAACCGCGAGCAGGTAAATTTTGCGGCCGGATTTATCCGCCGCAAAATTTTTCTCCAGTTCACTGATAGCAGCGATCTGTTCCGGGGTGAGCTCTGCCGGCGTAAACCCGTTCAGCTGCACTTTACCGCCGCTCCTTTCGGAAAAGCTTCCCGCGGGCGCCTTTTTTCTGTTATATTATTTGCGAAAAAGGAACAAGCTATGATGCCTGCGGGAAACAGATTAAGCCCGCTCTGCCGGCAGAGGAGGAAGGGATTTTGCGGGTTGCGCTCTGCTTACTCCCGTTGCTCTTTGCGCTTACTCTGGGCGCCGCCAGGGCTTGTGCCGAGCCGCAGATTGTGGCTCCGGCAGCCGTGGTGCTCGACCTCAAGACGGGGCAGGTCCTTTACGCCAAGGAGGCAACCAGGCGGATGTACCCGGCAAGCACGACCAAAATCCTGACGGCGCTGGTGGTGCTCCAGAACGCTAAACTTGACGACCGGATTCGCGCCTCTGAGGGGGCGGTATGCACCGAGGGTTCCGCGATCTGGCTCCGCAAGGGTGAGGAATTGGCGGTCCGGGACGCGCTTTACGCCCTCTTGCTTAACTCGGCAAATGACGTGGCTACGGCCCTCGCCGAGAAAGTTGGTGGCTCGGTCGCGAATTTTGTACGGCTGATGAACCGGACGGCTAAGGCCTGCGGGGCGACCGATTCGCACTTCAACAACCCCCACGGTCTCCCCGACGAGAACCATTACACCACTGCCCTCGATCTGGCGCGGATAACGCGGGTCGCTATGGGAAACAAGGTTTTCCGGGAGATCGTAGCCACCAAGACGAAAACGATTCGGCGGGACAACCCGGAGGATTTGAGCCTCCTGATAAACCACAACAAGCTCCTCTGGCGGTACGAAGGGGCTACGGGGGTTAAAACGGGCTACACCACTCAGGCCGGGCAATGCCTGGTGGCGTCGGCCCGGCGCGACGGACGGGAGCTGATCGCGGTGGTCTTAGGTTCGGTCGGGGCAAACGTCTGGCAGGACGCGGCGGCGTTGCTCGACTACGGTTTTTCCGCCTACCGGCTGGTGGAGCTCGTCAGGGAAGGGCAGGTTATCGGGTCGGTCCCCGTGGCCGGCGGGGTGGGACCGGTTACGTTGAAGGTAGCGCGGTCGCTCTGGTACAACCTTCCGGCTGATAAGCCTGCCCTGACCTTGCCCAACTGGCGGCTCTCGCTGGCTCCGGTAGAGGCGCCCGTGGCCCAGGGGCAGACGCTCGGCGAGGTGGTTTTTACCGGCCCTTCCGGGGAACTCGGGCGGGTGGCGGTGGTAGCTGCGCAGGCGGTAGTCCGGCAGCCGCGGTGGCCAGGGGTAGCAAAGGGTCTCTCTGCCGGGGGTGGCCTTTTCCTTATGCTTGCGGCGCTTTGGGCGGTGCGCAAACGGCGGCGGCAGCGCCTTTTCAGGAGGTAGGGCGCCGGTCGGGGACGAGGCGTTCGAGCAGGCGGGCGAAGGGCGTGCAAAAGGGTAGCGCCGCCAGGCTGCTCACGATATTGTAGATGGTGTGGATGTTGGCAACCTGGCGGGCCGGGTCACTTGCCGTGAGACCACCGATAAGGCTTAAAGTGTTAATGAGGGGCAGAAAGACGGCTGCCCCTATTGTATTCAAGAGGAAATGGGCTGCGGCCACCCGCCTTCCGGCTGCCGAACTGGTGAGGGAAACGATGAGCGCGGTAAAGCAAGTGCCAATGTTGTTTCCGAGGACGAGCGCCACGGCGGTTTCCCGGGAGATCGCCCCCTGGGCGTAGAGGGCCATCACGAGGCCGGTAGCGGCGCTGGAGGAGTGGAGGAGGGCGGTAAAAAGGGTGGCTACCGCGATCGCGAGAAGGTGGTTTTCGCCGGCAGCGGCGAGCCCGGCGGCAAACCAAGGGGTTGATTTGAGCGGGGCCAGGCCGCGGTTTAGCAGGTCGAGGCCGGCGAAAACCATGCCGGTTCCGGTGAGGGCCTGCCCGAGAAAGCGGGCCGGGGAGCGGCGGGCGAGCAGGGGGATGCCGCTTAAGCCTAGAAGCAGGGCGAGACGCCCCGGATGCAGCGCTATGAACTGGACGGTAAGGGTGGTGCCGATGTTTGCGCCGAGGATAACGGCGATTGCCTCGCTCAGAGCGATCAGCCGGGCGTGCGTCAGCCCGATGGTGATGATCGATACGGCGGTGCTGCTTTGGGTGAGGGCACTCGTGCCCACACCAGCGAGAAAGGCGCGCAGGCGGCTGGCCGCTACGGCGCGCAGAGCTCTTGTGAGGCGCCGGCTCGATAAAGATAACAGGCCCGCCTGGAGAAACCGTAGCCCGGTAAGCAGCAGCCCCAGACCGGCTATCGCTGTTGCTGTCGGCAGGAAAAAGTTATGCGTCGCTAACCCCCCGACATAGATATACGGGGGAAATTTTTTGGTATAACCAAGAGGAAAACCGGAAATAGAGCATTAAAGTTTTGTAAAAATTTCTCGAAAAAAGAATAAGGATTCTATACCGGAAAATATATTTTGTGTTATAATTTTCTTGTCAAGTGCTCTTTTGGTAGGGCTTTTGTTTCCGGCAGCTTGACAACTAAATACCGAGGGGAGGGGGAGAATGGGTTATCTTGAGGTTTCTGATTTGCCGGCAGGATACGGGGAGAACGTGCTGATGCTTCTGGTCCAGAGTAGCACCGTCCTTTTTGCCTACTGGGAAATATCAAGTGCGGCTCAGGAGTTCCTCAGGGGGAAGAACCTTATCCTGCGGCTGGCTTCGGTGGCCAACGGTTTTGCGGTGCCGCGCATGGTTGTTTCTCCTTCCTTCTATACGGGTGACTGGTACTTTCGCGGGGTGAATCCGGGTGAGCGCTACCGGGCGGAGCTTGGCTGGTTCGAAAATGGCGAGTTTTATCCCCTCCTTTGCTCGGAAGTGGTAGATGTTCCTCCCGATAAGACGTGGCGGTGGGTTCCGGTGCGCCAGGGAAGGGGACAAGGGGCAGAAGGAGTTTCTTTCGTGGAGGCGGTAAGAGCGATTGGCGTGAGTTCCGGCAGCCTCTCGAGGCACTGAGGAATTCTTGTTTAACATAGATGGCAGTTGAAATTGGGCGCTTGAGCCCATTTCTTTTATACTGATCTTTTGGTGCCTTGTGGCTTTTATTTTTTTCCGAGAAATGTTATGCTGACAGGGAGGATTTACTTAACGCGAGCGCGGTTGGGAGGATCAGTGTGCCCCAGGGATATCTTGCCATCGTCCTGCACGCCCACCTGCCTTTCGTACGCCATCCCGAGAAGGAGCGTTTTCTGGAAGAAAGCTGGTTTTACCAGGCGCTGACCGAGTCCTACCTGCCGCTTGTCGACGTCTTTGAGCGGCTGGTCGCGGAGGGTGTCCGGTTCCGCATCACCGTATCCCTCTCGCCGACGCTCATCAGCATGTTGACGGACGAGCTTTTGACCCGGCGCTACGTTGCTTACTTAGAGCGGCTGTTACGCCTGGCGGCGGCGGAGAAAAAAAGGACGGCGGGAAGCGCTTTTTACCCGTTGGCGGCGATGTACGAAGAGCGGTTGGGCCGCAATTACGACCTTTTCGTCCACCGCTACCGGAACAATCTGGTGGGGGCTTTTGCTAATCTTCAGGAAAAGGGTGCCGTTGAGGTCATCACCACCTGCGCGACGCACGGTTACCTTCCCTTAATCAGGGGGAAAGAGGCGCGGCGGGCCCAGATTTTGGTGGGGCTCGACCTCTACCGGCGTCACTTCGGCTCCTACCCGCGCGGCTTTTGGTTACCGGAATGCGGTTATCCGCCCGGGGTGGACGAGATTTTAGCCGCCTGCGGCATTCAGTACTTCTTTGTGGAGAGCCACGGAATCTTGACGGCGGTGCCGTCGCCGCCGTACGGGGTCTACGCGCCGGTTTACACGCCGGCCGGGGTGGCGGCCTTCGGACGCGACCCGGATACTTCCCGGCAGGTATGGGACCGGCAGATCGGCTATCCTGGCGACTACTGGTACCGGGAGTACTACAAGGATATCGGTTATGAATTGCCCTGGGATTACCTCGAGCCCTTCCTCCCTTCCGGGGAGGTCCGGACCGATACCGGTTTCAAATACTACCGGATTACCGGGAGCGAAATAAAGCAGCCTTATGAACCAGCCGTCGCGATAGAGAGGGCTGCGGCGCACGCCGACCATTTTCTCTACCACCGCCAGCGACAGGTGGCTTACTGGAGCGAATGCCTGGGAATCAGGCCCATTATCGTTTCGCCCTACGATGCCGAGCTCTTCGGCCACTGGTGGTACGAGGGGCCGCAGTGGCTGGAGTTTTTGATTCGCAAGGCTTACTACGACCAGGACGCGGTGCTGTTAGTTACGCCTTCCGACTACCTGAAGGCCCACCCGCGCCAGGCGACCGTCACGATGAGCCTTTCGAGCTGGGGGGCCGGTGGCTACAGCGAAGTCTGGCTGGATCCGGTGAACGACTGGATTTACCGCCATACTCACCACGCGGAAGCCCGGATGGTTGAGCTCTGCGACCTTTACCCGGAGGCTGCAGGCCTTACCCGGCGGGCTCTCAACCAGGCGGCGCGGGAGCTTTTGTTAGCGGAGTCGAGCGACTGGGCCTTTATCTTGAAGGTCGGCTCCACGGTGGGGTACGCCACGCGGCGGTTGAAGGAACATATCCTCCGTTTTAACAGTTTAACGGACCAGATCCTTGACGAAAAGATCGATGCCGCGGCACTCGCCGCGATTGAAGCGAAGGACGCCATCTTTCCGGAGATCGACTACCGGATTTACAGCCGTTTCTGGCTGGAGAGAAGTTCCGGGCAGCCGGTTCCCCGGCGGGTTCTGCTTCTTTCGTGGGAGTACCCGCCTTACATCGTGGGGGGGCTCGGGCGCCACGTCGATGATCTTTCGCGGGCGCTGGCCCAGCTCGGCAGTGAGGTTACGGTGGTTACGGCGTTGCGGCCCGGCAGCGTGCCGGTGGAGGAGGCCGGCGGTGTCCGGGTGTACCGGGTACCGGTGGACGGGGACGGCGCAGATTTCCTCGACTGGGTGGCGCGGCTCAATAGGGGGATGGTGGCGGCGGTTGAACGTCTCCACAAAGAAGGGCGGCATTTCGATGTCGTGCACGGACACGACTGGCTGGTTGGTGCCGCTGGCGAGGAATTAGCGGGCCGCCTAGGCCTGCCTTTTGTAGCTACGATTCACGCTACAGAACACGGCCGCCACGGCGGCATCCATAACGAGCTGCAGCGGCGGATCCACATGGCGGAGAAACGACTGGCGGAGAGGGCGACCCACCTCATCTGCTGCAGCGAATACATGGCCCGCGAGGTTGCACACCTTTTCGAGGTGCCCGGCGAGAAGATTACGGTTATTCCGAACGGCGTGGCCCCGGAGATTTTAGGGGTGCAGGGCTGGCGGGGGCTTACCGCGCCGGCCGCCGCGCCGGTAATCCTTTTTTTAGGGCGGCTGGTACCGGAGAAGGGGGTCCAGGACCTGATCAGGGCCCTGCCCCTGATTGCGGCGCGGGTTCCGGGGGTGCGGGCCGTAATCTGCGGCCAGGGCCCGTACGAGGGGGAGCTTAAGCACCTCGCGGCGGAACTTAAAGTGAGCGAACGGGTAACATTCGCCGGGTTTGTGGACGGGGCGACCAGAAACGGCCTTTTCGCGCAGGCGGCGGTGGCGGTCTTCCCGAGCCACTACGAGCCTTTTGGCATTGTGGCGCTCGAGGCGATGGCCGCCCAGGTTCCGGTAGTCGTGGGCGATACCGGGGGCTTAAGCGAGGTAGTGGAACACGGGGTTGACGGCTTTAAGGTCCCTCCCGGACGCCCGGATTTGTTAGCCCGCTACACAAGCGAGTTAGTGCTTAACCGCGCGCTGGCCGAGGAACTCTGCCGGCGGGCGTGGCGCAAGGTGCGCTCGACGTATAACTGGCGCCATATCGCGCTGGTTACCCAGGAGGTTTACGCGCGGGCTCAGAGCAGGCTCGCGAGGATCCCGGAGAAGATAGTTTTGTAAGTTTCGCCGGACGCTATCATTGAGCGTGATGCGGGGGAGTGAGTATGCCGCGGCCCTTGGTAATTGGTAACGGAAAGATAATGGTGACCTTCGATGAGAACCTTGAGATGCGGGATTTCTTTTATCCTTTTGTGGGCCAGTGGAACCACCTCCAGGGGAACCGGAACCGCCTTGGCGTTTGGGTGGACGGCAGGTTCAGCTGGACCGCCGACAGCAGTTGGGAGCGCCTACTCGGCTATCAGGAGGATTGCCTGATTACTCAGGTGGAGGCAACCCATCCGGAGCTAAAGGTAAAGCTGTTGATCAACGATGCGGTACACCGCCGGGAGAATATCTACCTCAAAAAGATTGTGGTCCAAAATATGGTGAACAAGGAGCGGGAGGTCCGGGTTTTCCTGGGGCAGGACTTTTCGGTTGACGAAACCGAGGTCGGTGATACCGTATTTTACGACGCCTTCGAGCGGGCCCTCTGCCACTACAAGCGGAACCGCTACTTCGTTATCAATGGTTACAGCAGTTTCGGGCGCTTCCAACAATTTGCCACGGGCATCAAAGGCTTCGGTCAGGCGGAGGGAACCTGGCGCGACGCTGAGGACGGCGTTTTAAGCGGAAACGCGATTGCGCAGGGCTCGGTGGACAGCGTGATCGGCTTCAACCTGATTCTGCCGCCGCTGGGTGAGGAAACTATATATTACTGGATCTGCGTCGGCCGGAACATTCAGGAGGCGCGGGCGCTTAATAAGTTTGTTTTTGAGCAGGAGCCGGCGGAGCTTTTTTTACGGACGGAGGCGATGCACCGGGCTTTCTTAGAAGCCTGTTTCACCTGCAGTAGCAACTGTGCCTTGGAGTTAAAGGATTCCTTTGGGGAGATAGTCAAAGTTTACAAGCGGAGCCTGCTTATCCTCAAAACCCACTTTGATGCGCGCGGGGCGGTGATCGCCTCCCCCGACTCCGATATCATGGCCACCAACCGGGACCACTACTGTTATCTGTGGCCCCGCGACGGGGCTATGGCGGCCTACGCGCTGATTAAAGCCGGCTACGGCAAGGTTGCCCGGCCCTTTTTCAGTTTTTGCGCCAACGCCTTGACGGATAAAGGCTATCTTCTCCACAAGTATAACCCGGACGGGACGGCGGGCTCGAGCTGGCACCCGTGGCTTCACGAGGGGGTGGTCCAGCTTCCCATTCAGGAGGATGAGACGGCGCTGGTGCTGTGGGCGCTTTGGGAGTACTACCTGCAGGAGCGCGACCTGGAATTTGTGCTGGCCCACTACCATAATTTAGTGCGTCCGGCGGCTAATTTCCTGGCCGGCTATGTGGATGAGGAACTGCAGCTGCCGCTCGAGTCTTATGATCTCTGGGAGGAGAGGCGGGGCATCTTTACCTTCACGACGGCGACGGTTTATGCCGGGCTTAAAGCGGCCGGGAATTTCGCGCAGCTTCTTGGGCAGCCGAAGTTAGCGGCGAAATATTTCGGCCGCGCGGCCCAGATTAAGGAGGGGGTGCTTAGCAACCTCTACGACCCGCAAAAGAAACGTTTTCTGCGCGGCCTGCACTTCAACCGGGCCAAAAAGGCTTTTGAGCCCGACGATACGGTGGATAGCAGCCTGGCGGGCGTCTTTCTCTTCAACCTGCTGCCGGTTCACGACCTCCGCGTGGCGGAAACGATGAGCCAGGTGGAAAAGGTGCTGTGGGTCAAAAGCGACGTGGGCGGGGTTGCCCGGTACTACGGCGACTATTACTTCCGGCGTTCAGAGGATCTGGAGCGGATTCCCGGCAATCCCTGGTTTATCTGCACCCTCTGGCTGGCGCAGTATTACATCAGAACGGCGGTGAGCATCGAGGACCTTTCCCGGGCCCGGCTTCTGCTGGAATGGTGCGTCAGGCACACCCTGCCTACAGGGGTGATGCCCGAACAGGTGCATCCGTTGACGGGAGAACCGCTATCGGTGGCGCCGCTTTCCTGGTCCCACGCCGCCTTTATCACCGCGGTAACCGAGTACGCCGCCCGGTGCCGGGAGCTTGAGGCCGCCCGGGAGGAACTGCTTTTTACCCTGCCCGAAAGGGAGCGGGAAGGAGTCAATTTTTAGACGGTCCCTGCTACTGATGGGGTTATAATAAACAAAACAGGATTGTCAAATTCAGGGGGGTATCGTTTGCGTAGGGCAATTGCGGGGCTGGCGACGGGTATTGGCAGCCTGCCTTATCTTGAGACGGAACCGGCGCTCACAATCATCAAGGAGTGTCTGCCGCAGCTGCCTCATTGGCCCCAGCTGCCGCGCCGGACGGCGGCAGAGGGTTTCGTGCAGCAGTTTTTGGGCGCGCTCAAGAAGCAGGGGGCGCTCGGAGCGGACGGTAAATCTTTTGTTGACGAGCACGAGGACTGGCCAGAGATCTTGACCAACTTTTTCTCTCTCTGCCTTGCTGCCGAAGCGGGAGACGCCGCTGCTTTGGCTGCTTTTGCGCCGGGGGAGGAGGCGGCGGCTGGCTTTTTCGCCTTTCGCCGGGAGCTCGAGGCGCAGACCTTTCCCGGGGCGGTCGCGGTAAAGGGGCAGGTTGTCGGGCCGCTGACGGTTGGCTTCCAGTTGACCGCCGCGGGCGGGCGTCCGGCGTACTACGAGCCGCAGCTCCGCGAGTTGATCGTGAAAAACCTTGCGCTGGCAGCCCGGTGGCAGGCGGTCACGCTGAAAGAGGGCGAACGGCCGGTGCTCCTTTTCATCGATGAACCGGCGGTGAGCGTTTACGGGCAGTCAACCTACATCACCGTTACGCGGGAACAGGTGTTGGCGGATATGGGGGCTATCGTCGCCGAAATCAAGGGTGTGGGGGCCGGGGCTGGCGTCCACTCGTGTGCCGCGGTTGACTGGAGTATCCTGATGGCCCTCGACATTGACGTCCTGAGTTTTGACGCTTACGCCTATTTTGATTCATTGCTTCCTTACCGGCGGGAGCTAACGGAGTTTTTGGCGCGCGGGGGACTGCTTGCCTGGGGTATCGTTCCGACCAGTGAGGCCGCCTGGCAGGAGGAGGCAGGAAGCCTCGTCCGCCGGCTCCATTCTTACTGGCGGGAACTGGCTGCCCGTGGCGTGCCGCAGGGGTTGCTCGAAAGGCAGTACCTCATCACGCCGAGTTGCGGGACGGGAATTTTACCGGTACCTTTGGCGGAACGGATTTACGCGCTCACGGCCGCGGTAGCCCGGGAGCTGTGGGCAGCGGGAGGCGAGTAGTTGGCGGGGAGGAAGCTTGTCGACTACCATATTCACACGCGGCGCTGCGGCCACGCTACAGGTGACCCCGCTGCATTTGTGGCGGCGGCGCGCGCCAGGGGTTTGCGGGAAATCGGTTTTGCCGACCACATCCCCCAGTATTTTTTGCCGGTGGCAGAGCGGGATCCGGGGCTGGCGATGGCGGCCGAGGAGCTTGATGCGTACGTAGCCGAGGTTCTGGCGCTTGGCCGGGAGAACCGGGACCTGCGCGTGCGGCTCGGTATCGAGGCGGACTACGTGCCCGGCAAAGAGGAGGCGTTAGCGGCGATCCTCCAAAGCTATCCTTTCGATTACGTGCTGGGCTCAATTCATTATTTAGACGGCTGGGGTTTTGACAACCCCGCCGCGATTGCCGGTTACGCCGGAAAGGATATCGACCTTCTTTACCGGGATTATTGCCGGTTGCTGCAGCGGATGGTAGCTACCGGTCTTTTCGATGTGGTGGCGCACCCAGATCTGCTGAAAAAGTTCGGCTACCGGCCGCGCGGCGACATTGCGGCGCTTTATGAGGAGACGGTGCGGGCGATTGCGGCTGCCGGGGTGGTGGTAGAGGTTAATACCGCGGGGCTGAGGCAGCCAGTGGGGGAAATATACCCGGCTCCCTTTTTCCTATCGCTCTGCTACCGGTATGACGTCCCGGTTACGCTCGGTTCGGACGCGCACCGGCCGGAGGATGTGGGCCGGGATTTCGACCACGCGGTTGACCTCCTGCTCCGGATTGGCTACCGAGAGGTGGTAACCTTTGAAGGGCGCAGACGGAGACTTCTGCCGCTTTTATGACCAGAATATTCCACAAGGAAAACTCGAGGTTTGTGTCGAAAAATGGCGCATAAGAAATAAGGGTTCAAGAAAGCGACCTTTTTGTTTTTTCGGGAAGGCTCGCCCTGTTTGCGGCAGGGATTACCGGTCGGGGCCGGAGGAACCAGACGAAAATTATCAAGTGGGTGGCGTATGCACGAGGTCGGGCTCATCTGTTCGCTGATGGATCAGGTTACGGAAAGTGCGGCGCAGAACGGCATCACCAGGATTCTCAGCGTGAAGTTGGTGGTCGGGAAGCTCACGCTGGCACAGCCCGATTTTTTGCACTTCGCTTTTGCGAATCTGAGCCCGGGGACCATCTTTGAGGGAGCACGGCTCGAAATCGAAGAGCGGCCGCTGGTGCTCCGGTGCACCGCCTGCGGCACAGAAACCAGGCCCGAGTATCTTGACTACTTCTGCCCCGCGTGCGGGGAGCGGATGGAAATAATAAGCGGCGACGAGCTCTTCATCGAGTACTACGAAGGGGATAACGGAGAGGATGGGAGTGGCGGTTAAAGTCGTAATGGGGCAGCGCCTGCTAAAGGCGAATGCTGCCGTGGCCCAGGAGAACCGGGCGCGTTTTGCCGCGGCGGGGACGCTGGTGGTTAACTTGATCAGCTCGCCCGGAGCCGGCAAGACAACCCTTTTGGAACAGACGCTGGTCCGGCTCGGTGGACGTTTCCGCATCGGCGTGATCGAAGGCGATATTTATACCACGCGCGATGCGGAACGGATAGCCGGGAAGGGGACGGCGGTCGTCCAGGTGAACACTGCCGGCATCTGCCACCTGGACGCCTCTATGGTGGCGCGGGCGTGTGAGGAGTTAGGTGCGGCGTACGACATTCTTTTCATCGAAAACGTGGGCAATTTGGTCTGCCCGGCCGAGTTCGACCTGGGCGAAGACGTGAAAGTAGCACTCCTCAGCGTGGCGGAGGGCGGGGATAAGCCGGCCAAATACCCGCTCGTTTTCAGGAGCGCCGGCGCGGTGGTAATTACGAAGGCGGATTTGCTGCCCTTTACCGATTTTGATCTCGCCGGTGTGACCGGCGAAATCAGGGCCCTAAATCCGGAGGTTAAGGTTTTTATTCTTTCAGCCAGGACCGGCGAAGGGGTTGAGGAATGGTGCAGGTGGGTAGAAGAGATGTTTTTGCGGAAGAGGGCGGCCGGATCCGGTACCGGATCAGAATAAAAGGGATTGTGCAGGGGGTAGGTTTCCGGCCTTTTGTTTACAACACGGCTACGGCTTTAGGGCTTTGCGGCTTTGTCCTCAACGATGCCCGCGGGGTGCTCGTCGAGGCGGAGGGGGAGCCCGGGAAGGTACAGGAGCTTCTAAAAAGAATCACCCAGCAGCCGCCGCGGTTGGCCCGGATCGTGCACGTGGAACACGAAGAACTGGTGCCTGTGGGTTACCCGCGCTTCGAGATCGCTTTCAGTGCTGAAGGGGCAGAGAAAGAGGCGTTAGTACCCCCCGACGTAGCGCTCTGCCCTGATTGCGCCCGGGAGAGCTTTGACCCGCGGGACCGACATTACCTCTATCCTTTTACCAACTGCACCAACTGCGGGCCACGTTTTACCATTGTTACTGCGGTGCCTTACGACCGGGACAAGACTTCGATGGCGGGCTTCGCGATGTGTCCCGATTGCGCCCGGGAGTACCATGACCCTACCAACAGGCGCTTTCACGCCCAGCCCGTAGCGTGTCCCGCCTGCGGGCCACAGGTAGAGCTCCGTGATGCGGAGGGGAACCCGGTGCCCGGCGACTGGCGCGAAAACTGCTGGCGCGCCCTGGCGGAAGGGAAGATTGTGGCGCTTAAAAGCCTCGGTGGTTTTCACCTCTGCTGCGACGCCTTTAACCGGCAGGCGTTGCGGGCGCTGCGGCAGCGGAAAGGCCGCAGCCATAAGCCCTTCGCCGTGATGTGCCGGGACATTGCCACGGCACGGCGTTACTGTTTCGTGAGCGAAGCGGAGGAGGAACTGCTCCGGTCGCTGCAGGCGCCGATTGTCATCCTGCGGCGCCGTCCGGACGCCCCGCTTCCGGAGGAGCTGGCGCCAGGGCTAAAGACGCTCGGGGTGATGCTCCCTTATACGCCGCTGCACTTACTGCTTTTTGACGGACCTTTTGCGCTTCTCGTAATGACCAGCGGCAACTACAGTGAGCTGCCCCTTTGCAAGGACAACGAGCGGGTTTACCAGGAACTCGGGGGGATAGCCGACTGTTTCCTCCTCCACAACCGCCCAATCGTGAACCGCTGCGACGATTCGCTTGCCGCCGTTGTGGGGGGCGAAGTGCAGCTTTACCGGCGGTCCCGGGGCTACGTCCCGCGGCCGGTCCGGGTGCCTACAGGAGAGGGCCCGGTGGTTCTGGGGATCGGCGGGGAGATGAAGAATACCTTCTGCCTGTTGAAAAAGGGAGAGGCTTTCTTGAGCCAACACATCGGCGAGCTCGACAGCCTGGAGGGGGAAGAGAATCTTTTCGCGAGCCTGGTCAATTTTCAGCGCCTACTGGGTGTGGAGCCGGAGGTAGTCGGCTACGACCTCCACCCCGGCTACCGCTCTTCCCGTATTGCGGAGAGTATTCCGGCGCGCGTACGCGTGGGCGTTCAGCACCACCACGCCCACCTGGCGGCATGCCTTGCGGAAAACGAGGTAACGGCGCCAGCCATCGGGATTATCCTCGATGGGACCGGTTACGGGGAGGACGGGAACCTCTGGGGCTTCGAGATTTTAAGCGGTGATTACGCTGCTTTTAAGCGCCATTTCCACCTGGCTTACGCGCCCCTGCCGGGCGGGGAGCAGGGAATCCGGCAGCCCTGGCGGATGGCTGTTTCTTACCTGCTGACTTTCTTAGGGGATGAGGGGACCGGGGCGGCGGCGGCGCTTTTCGGGGGAAAGGGAAGGGAGCTTGAGGTTGTCGAATACCTCGTAAGAAAACGCTTCAATTCGCCGCTGGCCTGCGGCTGCGGGCGCCTCTTCGATGCCGTGGCGGCGCTCCTCGGCATCTGCTGGGAGGCGACCTACGAGGGGCAGGCGGCGGTGGAATTAGGGGAGACGGTGCTGGCGCCAGAAGAAGGGGGGGCGATTTCCCCTTATCCTTTCGCCTTCGAAGGGGAGGTGATTTCGCCCGCCGGGATTTTGACCGGGGTGCTTGCGGATCTCCGGCAGGGCGCGGCCCGCGAGCTTATCGCTACCCGTTTTCACAATACCGTCCTGGCCATGGTCCTGGAGGCCGCTAGGAAGGTCCGGGAAGCAACGGGTCTCACACACGTGGCTTTGAGCGGCGGTACCTGGCAGAACCGTTACCTCTTTGAACGCGGTAAGGAGCTCTTGACCCGGGAAGGTTTTACGGTTTTCTGCCACCGGCAGGTGCCTCCGAACGACGGGGGATTGAGCCTCGGGCAGGCCGTAATCGCTTACAGGAGGGCTACAGAATGTGCTTAGGAATTCCCGGTAAAATCGTGGCTGTATCGCCGGAAGAGCATATGGCGGAGATCGAAACCTTCGGTATCCGCCAGCGGATCAGCACACTTCTTGTCGGCGAGGTTGCCGTGGGCGAGTACGTGATGGTGCATACTGGCTACGCGATCGAGAAAGTGGACGTGGCCGAGGCGCTGGAACGGATCAGGTTATGGGAGGAATTGTTGGCGCATGAGGGAGTTTTTGACGAAGTTCCGCGATCCGGAGATCGCCCGGGCACTGATTAAGGACGTGCGGCACCTGGCGACACGGGTTGCCGACCGGCTTGGGCGGCGGGTGGTTTTGATGGAGGTCTGCGGCACCCACACGGTGGCCATCTCCCGGGCGGGCTTGCGCAGCCTCTTGGGAGATCTGCTTGACCTACGTAGCGGTCCCGGGTGTCCCGTCTGCGTTACCGATTACGCCGATGTCGACCGGATGGTAGCGCTTGCCCGCCTTCCCGGCGTGACGGTGGGTACTTTCGGGGATATGGTCCGGGTGCCCGGAAGCGATTCTTCGCTGGAGCGAGAACGGGCGGCCGGGGCCGATATCCGCATCTTTTATTCCCCGGCGGACGCGGTGGCCTGGGCGGCGGCGCACCCGGAAAGGGAGCTCGTCTTCCTGGGGGTCGGCTTCGAGACCACGGCACCAGCGGTCGCCCTGAGCATCAAGGAGGCCGGGGCGCGGGGGCTGAAAAACTTCAGCGTTTACGTCAACCACAAGCTCGTGCCGCCGGCGCTCATGGCGCTTCTTGAGGACCCGGAGATCAAGGTTGACGGCTTCATCCTGCCGGGCCACGTGAGCGCCATTATTGGCCGCCGGGCCTATTCTTTCCTTGAAGCGTTCCGGTTGCCGGCTGCGATTACCGGCTTTGAAACCAACGACATTCTGGAGGGTATCAGGCAGATACTAAAGATGATGTGGGGAAAAGAGCCACGGGTGGTAAACGGCTACACCAGGGTAGTGCGGGAGGAAGGGAATAAGATCGCCCAGCGCGAGATGGCGGCGGTTTTTCGGGTTGGTGACGCCTCCTGGCGCGGCTTCGGGGTTATCCCGGGTAGCGGACTTACACTGGCGGCCCCTTTTGCGGCCTTCGACGCGGCGGCGCGCTTTACGCTGCCGCCGGTGGTGCCGCGGGTCCCTGCCGGGTGTGCCTGCGGTGAGATTCTCAAAGGAAAGCTTACGCCTAAAGAGTGCCGTCTTTTTGCCGTCGCCTGCAATCCCACTTCCCCGGTTGGTCCCTGCATGGTTTCGTCTGAAGGGGCCTGTGCCGCCTACTACCAGTTTGAGCGCCATTACGGGGAGAGAGCGAACCATGCGTAAGAACGACGTGGTGCTGTTAGCCCACGGGGACGGCGGGGCGCTAACGCACGAGCTCATCACGGGGTTATTCCTCCGCTACTTCCCGGGCCGGACGCTCCAAAGCCTGACCGACGCGGCAGCGCTTGAGCTTTCCGGGGGCCGGGTGGCGGTGAGCACCGACTCTTTTGTGGTGAGCCCCCTTTTCTTCCCGGGCGGGGATATCGGGAAGCTATCGGTTTGCGGCACGGTAAACGACCTGGCGGTGGTGGGGGCGAAGCCCCTTTACCTCACGGCTTCTTTCCTAATCGAAGAGGGGCTCCCGCTTGCAGAACTGGAGCGGGTCGTGGCCTCTATGGCGGCGGCTTGCGCCGAAGCGGGGGTAGAGATAGTGGCGGGTGACACCAAGGTTGTGGGACGGGGGAACCTCGACCGGCTCTTTATCAACACGACGGGGGTAGGGCTTATCCCCGACGGGGTTGAGTTAGGTTACGCGCGTCTTGCGCCGGGCGACCAGATTCTGGTCAACGGGCCGATCGGGGAGCACGGGATGACCATCTTGGCGCTGAGAGAAGGCTTCGGCTTTGCCGGGCAGGTGGCGAGCGACTGCGCGCCCCTCAACGGCATCATCGGGGAGCTCCTGGCCGCGGTGCCGGGCGTGAAGTTGATGCGTGACTTAACCCGCGGGGGTCTGGCCACGGCGGCCAAGGAGATTGCGCTAGCGGCCGGGTGCGACATCATCCTGAAGGAGGACGCGATTCCCGTCCGGCCCGAGGTGAAGGGAGCAGCGGAGCTTTTGGGTCTGGATCCCCTCTACCTGGCGAACGAAGGGAAATTCATGGCCGTTGTCCCTGCTGCGGACGGGGAAAAGGCGCTCGGCGTGCTGCGCCGTCACCCTCTCGGCCAAGAAGCGGCACTCATCGGTGAGGTTTGCTCCGGCCGGGGCAATGTTTACCTTAAAACAGCTTTCGGCGGCACGAAGTTTCTGGATATGCTTGCGGGAACGCCCCTGCCCCGCATCTGTTAGCCCGGCGGGAGCGTTTCCCGCAGACCAAGATGTTTTACGTTAACCTCATCCTGCTTCCAGTAGTCGGGGCCTTTATCGGCTGGATTACGAACCTGCTGGCGATAAAGCTCCTCTTCCGACCTTATAAACCCTACCGAATCTGGCGGTGGACACTACAGGGGGTTCTGCCGCGGCGCCGCTACGAGTTAGCGCGATGCGCGGGCGAGGTCATCGAGCGGGAAGTCTTGTCAGTTGACGACATCCTGCAGCGGCTCCGCGAACGGGAGGTGCCCGAACGGGCGGCTTCGCTTCTGCGGGAGGCGGTCCGGCAGGCAGTGCTTAAGAGGGTGCCGGGCTGGGTGCCGGCAGGGGTTAAAAAAACTCTGGCGGAGGCCCTTAGCGACCTCGTAGGTGACTACCTTCCCCTGCTGGTGACGGCACTGGTCGATTCTTTCGGGGAGGCGATGAAAAAAGAGGTGAGTCTCGGGCAGCTTGTCGAGGAGAAGCTCAACGCCTTTCCCCTCGAAGACTTGGAGCGGATCATTTTTACCGTCGCGCGCAAGGAGATCAAGCATATCGAGGTGATGGGTGCCGTACTCGGCGGGCTCATCGGTGGCCTCCAGGCGCTCTTTTTGTTGCTTCTGCGGTTGACAGGATCGACCGGCTTTTAGTATAAAAGGGAAGTAAACGAAAAACGAAAAGGCAATGAACGGGAACTTGCCCTGTTCCGGGCGCCACAGAGAGGGAGCGCCGTGGCTGAGAGCGCTCCTGGGTTACGTCCGGAGAAGGGTACCACCCCCGGAGCTTTCCCGGCACGCAACGGGGCGGCCGGACACGGGACTTTCCCCTGTGCGCCTCCTGTGGCTTCTATTCCGCAGTGCCGGGAACGGTGGCGGCCGTTACCCGCAGCCGAGCGGGGAGGGGTTTTCCCCTCCCAAGCAGGGTGGAACCGCGGGCCGCGCAAGCCCGTCCCTGGGCGGGGCGGGTTTTTTGTTTAGGGCCGGGAGTGGGACTGGAATTCAGGTTGGGCCGGATTAAAAATGAAAAAAACTTGAGCGTTGGACCTTTATCCGAGGAGGCGTTACGATGACGGTAGTAATCTTGCCGGATGGCACGAGACGAGAGTTTCCGGACGGCGTTACCGCTGCGGATGTGCTAAAGACGCTGGGGCAGCGGCTCCAGAAAGAGGCGCTGGTCGCGCGGGTAAACGGCAGGCTGGTGGACCTCAGCACACCTTTACCGCCGGAGGCAGCGGTCACCTTCCTCACCTTTGCAGACGAGGAGGGGCGGGACGTTTACCGGCATACCTCAGCCCACATCCTCGCGCAGGCGGTCAAAAGGCTTTACCCGGAGGCGAAGTTGGCGATCGGCCCGGCGATTGCCGACGGTTTTTACTACGATTTCGACGTGCCGCGGCCCTTTACGCCGGAGGATCTGGCGCGCATCGAGGCGGAAATGGAACGGATTATCAAGGAAGACCTGCCGCTTGAGCGCAGCGAGCTTTCGCGGGAAGAAGCCCGCGCCGCCTTCCTCGCGGCAGGTGAGACTTATAAGGTCGAGATCATCGACGAACTGCCGCCCGACGCGGTCATCTCTTGTTACCGCCAGGGGGAGTTTACCGACCTCTGCGCCGGGCCGCACCTGCCTTCGACGGGTTACGTCCGGGCTTTCAAGCTCCTCAGCGTAGCGGGCGCCTACTGGCGCGGGGACGAGCGGAACAAGATGCTGCAGCGCATCTACGGCACCTCCTTCCCCAAAAAGTCTCTCTTAGAGGAGCACCTCCACCGTCTCGAGGAAGCTAAGCGGCGGGACCACCGGCGCCTCGGGGCGGAGCTCGACCTCTTCAGCATCCGGGAGGAGGGGCCCGGCTTCCCCTTTTTCCACCCCAAGGGAATGATCATCCGCAACGAACTCGAGGCATTCTGGCGGGAGGTCCACCGGCGCCGGGGCTACCAGGAGATCCGCACCCCCATCATCTTGCGCCGCGAGCTCTGGGAACGCTCGGGCCACTGGGACCACTACAAGGAAAACATGTATTTTACCACCATCGATGACCAGCCTTACGCCATCAAGCCGATGAACTGTCCGGGCGGCATCCTGGTCTTCAAGCGGCGGGTCCACTCCTACCGGGAGCTGCCCGTACGGATGGCGGAGATGGGGCTGGTCCACCGGCACGAACTGTCGGGCGTTCTGCACGGGCTAATGCGGGTGCGCTGTTTCACCCAGGACGACGCGCACATCTTCTGCCGGCGGGACCAGGTGAGAGAGGAGATCCTGCAGATTATCGATCTTGTCGAGTATTTCTACCGGGAAGTTTTCGGCTTCGATTACCACGTGGAGCTTTCGACGAAGCCGGAGAAGGCGATGGGTGACGACGCGATCTGGGAGCTCGCCACGGGGGCGCTGCGGGAGGCGCTCGAAGCGCGCGGCCTGCCCTACAAGGTGAACGAGGGCGACGGCGCTTTCTACGGCCCGAAGATCGACTTCCACCTCCGGGATTGCCTGGGGCGCACGTGGCAGTGTGGGACCATCCAGGCAGACTTCCTGATGCCAGAAAAATTCGACCTTTACTATGTGGGAGAAGACGGGCAGCGCCACCGGCCGGTGATGCTCCACCGGGTCGTCTTCGGCAGTCTGGAGCGCTTCATAGCCATCTTAACCGAGCACTTCGCCGGCGCCTTTCCGGTTTGGCTGGCGCCGGTTCAGGTCCGGGTGCTGCCGATTACCGACCGCCACGCCGCTTATGCCGCTGCGGTAACGCGGCAGATAGAGGAGGCCGATATCCGGGTGGAGCTTGACGCCCGGAACGAGAAGGTCAACTACAAGATTCGGGAGGCGCAGGTCCAGAAGGTTCCCTACATGCTGGTGGTTGGTGACAGGGAGGCTGCCGAGGGGACCGTGGCGGTGCGCCACCGGAGTCAGGGAGACCTCGGTGTGGTGCTGCTGTCCGACTTTATCAACCGGGTGCGCGAAGAAATCAAGACGCGGAAAATATAGCCGCGGGAAACGCTGGAATTTGTTGACGTTGCGGCAGCCGTTTGTTATAATAGCAGCAAGTAAATAAGGTTTCGCTGGCAAAGCAGAAGCCATCCGCTTCTCACCTTACGGCGCGCGGGCTGCCAGTAAGGTTGGACTTAGAGATTTGATGTAGCGTGCTTTCGGGCGGATGGGTTGGTCCGCCTTTCTTTATGGGTAATTCTGGGAGGTGTAAAGCTTATTACGAAGGATCTTCCGATTAACGAGGAGATTAAGGCGCGTGAGGTAAGGCTTATCGATGTCGACGGCACGCAGATCGGCATCGTTCCTTTTAAGGAGGCTTTACGGATCGCCGCAGAGCGCGAGCTGGACCTGGTAGGTGTAGCCATGCAGGCCAGGCCGCCTGTCTGCCGGATAATGGACTTCGGGAAGTACAAGTACGAAATGAGCAAGCGTGACCGGGAGGCCCGCAAGAAGCAGCGGGTAATCAGTGTCAAGGAGATCAAGATGCGGCCGAGCATCGAGGAACACGATTTCCAGGTCAAGGCGCGTAACATCTCGCGTTTCTTGAACGACGGCGACAAAGTGAAGGTCACCCTCATCTTTCGCGGGCGGGAGATCATCCACCCCCATATCGGCGAAAAGCTTCTGCAACGCCTGGCGGAAGAGGTGGCGAGCATCGCAGTGGTCGAGCGCCCGCCGAAGTTAGAGGGAAGGAATATGATCATGATTCTGGCTCCCAGGCCGGACAGGGAAAGGAGGAGTAACGTTGCCGAAGATCAAGACGCACCGGGGAGCAGCTAAGCGTTTCAAGAAAACGGGTACGGGGAAGGTCGTCGCGTGGCACCCCTTCAAAAGCCACTTGCTCGTGGGTAAGCCGAGCAGGCGGACCCGGCGGCTCCGTAAAAAAACGGTTTTGGCACCGGGAGATGCGGCGCGCGTCAGACGTCTTTTGCCCTATTAAGTTTTTACCGTTACGGAGGTGTATAGAGCATGCCGCGGGTTAAGACGAGTGTGGTAACGCGGAAGAGACATAAAAAAATCCTGAAATTAGCGCGGGGGTACTGGGGTGCAAAATCAAAACTTTACCGGGTTGCGAAACAGCAGGTAATGAAGTCGCTCATGTACGCTTACCGCGACCGCCGGGCAAGGAAGCGGGACTTCCGGCGCCTCTGGATTGCGCGGATCAACGCGGCGGCCCGGCAGAACGGCCTTTCTTACAGCCGTCTGATCAGCGGCTTAAGGCAAGCGGGTGTTGAGATCAACCGCAAGGTCTTGGCCGATATCGCCGTCAATGACGCGCAGGCCTTTAGCAAGCTCGTAGCGATGGCGAAGGCCCGCCTCAGCTCGTAAGAATAAGGATTCAATTTGGCCCGGATGTTCATTGAGCATGGTTTTCAAAACCATGCTTAATTCTTGAATAGGGCGAATTATGAAAGGAAAAGTTCTTTTGGTGCCAGGTTTAGCGCCAAAGCGGTCCGGCAGCGAAAAAGAGCAGCGCCGGTGGCGACTCTCGCCACCTAAAATGCTGGTTCTGGGGTTTGCCGGGCTTATTTTTGCCGGGGCGCTCCTTTTGAACACGAGCTGGGCCACGCAGTCCGGGGAACCCCCCGGTTTCCTAACGGCCCTCTTTACGGCTACCTCGGCCGTTTGCGTGACCGGCCTGGTGGTGGTGGATACCGGTACCTTCTGGTCTTCCTTCGGCCAGACCGTGATCCTGCTCTTGATCCAGCTCGGCGGCCTGGGGATAATGACCAGCGCGACGATCTTTTCGATCTTGTTAGGGCGCCAGATCGGGCTCAAGGAGCGCATCCTCATCCGCGAGTCCCTGGGACAAGTGAACGTAGCGGGGATGGTCCGGCTGGTCCGCTACATTCTCATCTACACGGCGGCGGTGGAGGGCTTCTTCGCGCTGGTCCTGATGCTGCGCCTAGCGCGGGATTACCCCTGGCCGCACAATATTTGGTACGGGGTTTTTCACGCCGTCTCCGCTTTCAACAACGCGGGTTTTGACCTTTTCGGCCAGTTCCGCAGCCTCACCGGCTACGTTGCGGATCCGGTGGTGAACTTCGGCATTGCCCTGCCCATCATCATCGGGGGATTAGGCTTCTCCGTGATTGCGGAGGTTATTGAGCGCCGACGGTGGCGCCGCTTCTCCCTCCATACGAAGCTCGCGTTGCTTACCACCGGGGTGCTGCTCGCCGGCGGGACGGTTCTCTTCCTGGTCCTGGAGTCGAGGCATACCCTGGCCGGGTTCTCCTGGCCGGTAAAAGTTTTAGCCTCCTTCTTTCAGTCCGTTACCCCCCGAACGGCTGGCTTCAACACTGTGGATATCGGCGCGCTTGCGCCGGTTACGCAGCTTTGGCTCTGCTTTTTAATGTTCATCGGGGCTTCACCAGGCTCTACCGGCGGCGGGATCAAGACCACCACCTTCACCCTGCTTGTTCTGACACTCTGGTCACTGGTTGCCGGGCGCGAAGCTACCGAGGTTTTTGGCCGCCGGGTGCCGCTGGGGCAGGTTTTAAAGGCGGTGGGCATCTGCCTGCTGGCGCTTGGTTGGCTGGGTTTTGTGCTGCTCGTTCTTCTAGCGGTGGAAGGAAAGGATTTCCTCCGGCTGCTCTTCGAAGCGGTCTCGGCCTTCGGCACGGTGGGCTTATCTACAGGGATCACGCCTGCGCTCACCCCGGTAGGCAGGATCGCGATCATCCTGACGATGTTTATCGGCCGGCTGGGGCCTTTGACGATCGCCTATGCCCTGGCCCAGCAGCGGCGGGTTACTTTCCGGTACCCGGAAGAAAACATTATGGTTGGTTGAAGGAGAAAGGGAAATGAAACAGTTTGCGGTGATCGGGCTGGGTCGCTTCGGGACTAGCGTTGCCGAGACCCTCTCGCGTATGGGTTACGACGTGTTGGCCGTGGATGTGGACGCGGAAAAGGTCAACGCGGTGATGGATATCGTGACCCACGCCGTCCAGGTGGACGCCCTCGACGAGCACGCCCTCAAGTCTTTAGGTATCCGGAATTTCGACGTGGTGATCGTGGCCATCGGCGAAGACATTCAGGCCAACATCCTGGTGACGGTGATGCTCAAGGAAATGGGCGTGAAGACGGTGGTGGCCAAGGCGCGGACCGAGCTTCACGGCAGGGTTTTGGCCAAGGTGGGTGCGGATAAGGTGGTCTTTCCGGAGCGGGACATGGGCGTCCGGGTGGCGCGGGCCCTCGTTGCGGCCAACATTGTGGACCAGATCGAGCTTTCGCCCGATTACAGCCTCATGGAGCTGATCGCGCCGCGGGAGTTCGTGGGTAAGTCTATCGGCGAGGCGGCGATCCGGATGAAGTACGGCGTGACGGTCCTGGCGATCCGCCGGGGGGACGAGATTATCATCTCTCCGGGGGCGCGCCACACGGTGGAGGAAGGGGATATCCTGGTGGTGGTGGGCCGGAACGACCGGTTACGCCGGTTAGAGCAATGATCCGCCTGGGGAAGCATAACCCGCGGGTGAAGGCGCTTAGCCGTCTTGCCCGGCGGCGCCACCGGGAGAAAGAGGGAAAATTCGTCGCGGAGGGCCCGCATCTGGTCGCGGCGGCGCTTGCTTCCGCTTGGCCGGTGGAAGGGGTCTACTTTACGCCTGATTTCGCGGCTCAGAAGGGTGAGGCGCTGGCTTTAGCGCAGCAGCGCGGTGTTCCGCTGTACGAACTACCCACCGAGGTCTTTTCCCGGGTGGCCGCTACCGAGACCCCGCAGGGGGTCCTGGCCGTCATCGGGATACCAGAGGTAGCTCTGGAGGCGTTGCTCCGTCCGGAGCCGCCGCTAATTTTAGTGGTAGATGGGCTTCAAGATCCGGGGAACTTAGGGACGCTCATCCGTACGGCGCAGGCGGCGGGAGCGACCGGCGCCCTGCTGCTTGCGGGCACCGTCGATCTTTACAGCCCGAAGGCGGTGCGCGCTACGGCAGGCGCGGTTTTCCACCTGCCGGTGGTGCAGGACCTTCCCTGGGCGGAGGCGCTGCGGTTTCTGCAGGCGGCGGGCCTGACGCTGGTCGTTGCCGACCCGCGGGGGGAGACGCCCTTTTACGCGGCGGACTTCACGGGACCGGTGGCGCTGGTCATCGGGAGTGAGGGGGCTGGGCCGCGCCCGGAGGTTGTAAAGTCGGCTTCCCGGCGCGTTTTTATCCCGATGCCGGGTGGCACCGAGTCGCTGAACGCTGCGGTTGCCGGCTCCCTGCTTCTCTATGAGGTGGTCCGCCAGCGGCAGCGTTTTTGAAAAATAAAAATTTTGGCAGCAAGGCCTTCCTTGTTTTCGGGACGGCCGTATGTTATAATTTGAACGAGGGGCTCCAAAAAATCTTCGAAAGGTTGTGAGCCGATGTTCTGGACCGCCGAGTTTTTTTGGAGACTCTTTGAAAGGACGGGATCGATCCGCGCTTACGTTTTATACCGGAGGCTTGCAGTCCACTGAGGTGTTGCGGTAAGGAAACGGAAGAAGACTAACGGTAAGGTTTCGTCCCGTAGAAGGAGCGCAAGATAGTGAGGCTCTTGCCCATTTTTGCTGGCAAGGGCTTTTTTATTTTACAAATGAGGCCGTTAAAGCTAAAATTATGTAAGATGCCTTTTGATTGCCTTTTGGGGGAAAAGCGCCTTTTGACCGCCTGCGAAGGAAGTTCGGGCGGTGGGCGTCAGGTAGGAGGGTTGCCAGTGCTTGGGGAGCTGGAGAGTATCAGGACAGAGGCTGAACGAGCGGTGGCCGCGGCGGCGAGCTTAGAGGAAATCGAAGCGGTCAGGGTGCGCTTTCTGGGCCGCAAGGGCGAACTGACGCAGATCCTGCGCCGCATGGGAGCGCTACCGGCTGTTGAGAGGCCGGTTATCGGCCAGCGGGCCAACGAAATCAAGGAAAAGCTCGAGGAGGCGCTCGCTGCGCGGGCGGCGGTTCTGCGGGAGCAGGAATTACGCCGGCGCCTGGAGGCGGAAGCGGTGGACGTTACCCTGCCGGGGCGTCCGGTGCTTTTAGGATCCCAGCACCCGCTCAACATTGTCCGCGAAGAGATTGAAGCGATCTTTTTAGGTCTTGGTTTCAGCATCGTTCAGGGGCCCGAGGTCGAGCTCGACTATTACAACTTCGAGGCGTTGAACCTGCCCAAGGACCACCCGGCCCGCGACATGCAGGACACCTTCTTCATCAGCGAGGAGATCCTTCTGCGCACCCACACTTCGCCGGTTCAGGTGCGGACGCTCGAGCGCCTCGCACCGCAGCTGCCGGTCAAAATCATCGCCCCCGGTAAGGTTTACCGCCGGGATGACGATGCCACCCACTCGCCGATGTTTCACCAGGTTGAAGGACTTGCTGTGGATACGAACATCCGCTTCAGCGACCTGAAGGGGGTGCTGCTCACCTTTGCCCGGGAGATGTTCGGGCCCAAGACGCGGTTGCGGCTCCGCCCGAGCTATTTCCCTTTCACCGAACCGAGTGCGGAGGTGGATATTTCCTGCGTGATTTGCGGCGGTGAAGGTTGCCGCCTCTGCAAGCATACCGGGTGGCTGGAGATCCTCGGCGCGGGGATGGTTCACCCGCGGGTGCTGGCCGTTTCGGGCTATGACCCAGAGCAGTGCCGGGGCTTCGCTTTTGGCATGGGCATCGAGCGCATTGCGATGCTGAAGTACGGCATTAACGATATCCGGCTCTTTTTCGATAACGACCTGCGGTTCTTAACCCAATTTTAATTCCGACCATATTTGGCCAAGGGAGGCAGTTTCGTGCGGGTACCTGTCAACTGGCTGAAGGAGTTCGTCGCGATCCCGGTCGCCCCGGAAGAGCTGGCCGACCGCCTGACGGCGGCCGGAATCGCGGTGGATACTGTCATGCGGGTGGGAGAAGCGCTCAAAGGAATCGTGACGGCACGGATCCGCGAAGTGCGCCGCCACCCGAATGCCGACCGGCTTAGCATCTGCGTGGTGGAAAGCGGCGGGGCCGTCTGTGAGGTGGTTACGGGCGCCCCGAACGTCTTCCCCGGCGCGGTGGTTCCCCTGGCGCTGCCTGGCGCCCGGCTGGCCGACGGCACTGTTCTGAAGAAGGCTCGCTTTCGCGGCGTGACCTCCGAGGGGATGCTTTGTTCGGAAGCGGAACTGGGGTTGGAGGAACGTTCGGCGGGAATCATGATCCTGCCGCCGGAAACGCCGGTGGGCCAGGATATCTGCCTACTGTTGGGCTTGCCGGAGGCGGTTCTGGAGCTGGATCTCACGCCGAACCGGGGCGACTGCCTTTCGGTCTTTGGCGTGGCGCGCGAAGTGGCGGCAATTTTAGGCACAGAACTCAAATCCCCACCGGTCCTCTCCGCCGCGGGTGACGCCGCGGCCGCCTATATCAACGTGGAGATTGTGAACCCGGAGCTCTGCGGGCGCTACGCGGCCCGGGTTTTTAGCGAAGTGCGTATCGGCCCTTCACCACTTTGGATGCAGGTGCGGCTGCGCCTGGCCGGGATGCGGCCGATCAATAACGTGGTGGACCTCACGAATTACGTCATGCTCGAGCTCGGGCAGCCACTACACGCTTTTGACTACGAGACTCTGCGCGGCAGGAAGATCATCGTCCGTCCGGCGGTGCCCGGCGAGGAACTCGTCTCGCTTGACGGGGTAAAGCGGGAACTTACGCCGGAAGACCTGGTGATCGCCGATGCCGAGAGGGCGGTGGCCATTGCCGGCGTGATGGGTGGGTTGGATACGGAAGTGACTGCCGCTACGAAAACGGTTCTATTAGAGGCGGCCAACTTTAACCCGCGCAGCATCAGGCGGACCTCCCGCAGGCTCGGGCTCCGCTCGGAAGCCTCTTTACGCTTTGAGAAGGGCGTCGATATCGAAGGCCCGGTACGGGCGGCGGACCGGATGGCCCTGCTCATGGAAAAGATCGGGGCGGGCCGGGCGGTTCCCGGGGTGGTGGATAACTATCCGGCACCGCCTGAGCCGCGTACGGTAGTCGTTCGGCCCGAAAAGATAGCGGCGGTTTTGGGAGTGGCGGTACCGCAGGAGGAGGCGCTGGCCGGTCTTGGCCGCCTCGGTTTCGGGGTTCGCGCAGACGGGTCCCAGTGGGTCGTCTCCGTGCCGAGCTTCCGTCCCGACGTGGCGATCGAGGAAGATATTGTCGAAGAAGTCGCCCGACTTTACGGCTACGACCGGATCCCGCCGACGCTGCCCTGCGGAGCGACGACCCCAGGAGTGCGGCCACCGGAAGAGGCCTTTGTGCAGCGGCTGCGCCACCTTCTCTGCGGCTTGGGGTTGAGGGAGGTAATCAGCTACAGCTTCATCCACCCCGCCTCTTTCGACCGGTTGCGCTTGGCGCCGGACGACCCGCTCCGCCGGGTCATTCAGCTTAAGAACCCGATCAGCGAGGAGCAGTCGGTGCTGCGCACCACGCTTCTCCCGGGGCTTTTGGAGGTGCTGGCCCGGAATCTTGCGCGGCGGGTGGACGACGTAGCCATTTTCGAAGTGGGGCGGGTCTTTTACCCGCAGGGCGCGGCGGCGCTGCCAGAAGAACGGCTTAAACTCGGACTGGCGGTTACGGGAAAGGAGCCGCGCGGCTGGGAATTTCCGCCGCGGGAGTTCGACTTCTTTTTCCTGAAGGGCGTTGCTGCCGCTCTTTTTAAGGGGCTGGGCGTTGCGGATCAGGTGTTCGAGCCGCTCAAAGACCACCCGTCCCTTCACCCGGGGCGTGCGGCGCGGGTTATGAGCAACGGCGAACTGCTCGGCTTTATGGGCGAAATCCACCCGGAGGTTGCCGGAGCTTACGACCTCCCCCGGCGCGTGGTGGTCGCGGAATTCGATGTTGGGGCGCTGCAGGCGGCTAAGCGGCCGGTTGTTTTCGCCGAATTGCCGCGTTTTCCGGGAGTTGTGCGGGACATTGCGGTTATCGTTCCCGAACACCTGCCCGCGGCGAGGTTGGCGGCAACAATTAAGGCGGCGGCGGGTGCTCTCCTGCGCAGCGTCCAGGTTTTTGACGTTTACAAGGGGCCGAAGCTGCCTCCGGGGACAAAAAGTCTCGCCTTCTCCCTGCTCTTCCGGGCGGATGACCGTACCCTAACGGACGAGGAAGTTACCGGGCTCGTCGGTCTAGTGGTAGAGCGGCTGCAGGAAGAGTTTGGCGCGGTTCTCCGTTCCTGATGCAGGAATTTGAACCAATGTGGCGAAAATCCACGTAACGCCACATTGGAGGGAAGAATATGCCGGAGAAGGAGAACCGGGTGGAAGTCGAAATCGCCGGCGAGCCTTATGTCCTAAGAAGCGATGCCCCTCCGGAACATATTGAGCGGGTGGCCCGCTTCGTCAGCCAGAAGATCAAGGAGGTCCGGATACGGAACGCACGTGTGCCGCTTACCAAGGCCGTGGTGGCGGCAGCGCTTAACATCGCGGACGAGTATCTCCGGCTCAAGGACGAGTATGATAATTTAGTGAAACTGATCGAGAGTGAAGAGAGGCCCCGGAATATGAGCGGCCGGTAAGGATGAAGTGATTGAGCGCGAATCTTAGGAGCGCAAGCTTCAGGATAAAATAGCTTTAGTAGCGGAGGGTCGGAAGGCAGGCGGGCAAGACAGCTCCTGCGGCGGGACTGGTTGCCGGTTTGCCAGGCCGTGTCTTCCGGCGCCAGGCAATTTTAAAAGGGGGTAGGGTCAGTTGAAGATCAAGGAGATTTATGCACTTGCCGTAGAGATGGGGATCAGTCGCGATCCCCGGGGCGAAGAGGCGGTCCGGGCCCTTCTATCCAAGGAGCGGGAACGCTATGAAGGGCTTAAGGAGGACGAGAAAGAGGATTACGACCTAGAGAAGCTGACCAATCCTTACAGCGACACCCGCATCCTTTACGGCGATCCGGAAAAAGAGGTGCGGCGGGTCCTGGTCGGGATCGACGTGGAGGTTCAGGAGGTCCTCTTAGCCGACCGGCTCGCAGAGAAAGGTAAGCCGGTCGATCTGATTATCGCGCACCATCCTGAGGGGCGGGCGCTGGCGGCGCTTTACGAAGTGATGCACCTCCAGGAAGACGTGCTCGCCTACTTCGGGGTTCCCATCAACGTGGCGGAAGGGATAATGGCTTCGCGGATCAGCGAAGTGAAGCGGGGGCTGATGCCGCTCAACCACTTCCGGGCGATAGATGCGGCGCGGCTGCTTGACCTGCCGCTGATGTGCGTCCATACCGCCGCCGACAACCTGGTGACCAACTACCTGCAGCGCCTTTTTGACGAACGGAAACCGGAGCGGCTCAGCGACGTGGTCAAGGTGCTGAAGGAGATCCCGGAGTACAAAACGGCGGCGAAGCAGGGTGCCGGCCCGACAATTGTGGTGGGGGAGAAAGACCGGCGCGCCGGTAAGATTTTCGTCGATATGACCGGGGGGACGAGCGGCTCGCCGGAGGCCTACGCCAAGCTGCAGGTGGCCGGTGTCGGTACCGTCGTAGGTATGCACATCAAGGAGGAGCACCGCAAAGAAGCAGAAAAAAACAACATCAACGTGGTGATTGCCGGCCACATGGCCAGTGATTCGCTCGGGATGAACCTTTTCCTTGATGAGCTTGCCAGGCAGGGCATTGAGATCATCACTACTTCCGGGTTAATTCGGGTGGCCAGAGTGTGAAGCGGGTTCCGGAACTCTTAGCTCCTGCGGGCGACTGGGACGCCCTGGTGGCGGCGGTTCAGAATGGCGCCGATGCGGTTTACTTAGGGGGGAAGGGTTTCAACGCCCGGCGGCAGGCGCCCAATTTCACCGCGCGGGCGCTCGCTGAAGCTATCGAGTACGCCCACGTCCGCGGGGTGAGGGTTTACGTAACGGTTAACACCATTATCGCGGACGAAGAAATGGAGGAGGCGGCACGCTTCCTCCGCTTCGTCTATGAGGCCGGCGCTGACGCCGTGATTGTCCAGGATCTCGGCCTTTTGCGCCTTGCCCGCATAGTTTTGCCGGAACTCCCCCTCCACGCGAGCACGCAGATGACCGTGCATAACACGGCCGGGGCGCTTCTCGTGGGGGAGGCGGGGGTCCGCCGCATCGTTCTGGCGCGGGAACTCTCCCTGCGGGAGATTGAAGCCTTAAAAAAGGGAACCGGCCTCGAGGTGGAAGTTTTCGCCCACGGGGCCCTCTGCATCTGCTACTCCGGCCAGTGCCTGATGTCGAGCCTGATCGGGGGCCGAAGCGGCAACCGCGGGATGTGCGCGCAACCCTGCCGCCTTCCCTACACCCTCTGCGATGCAGGCGGGCGGGCGGTTGCGAAGCCGGAAGAAATAGGCGCGTTTCTCCTCTCCCCGCGCGACCTCAATCTGAGCCACCACCTGCCTGCGCTGGCGGCAGCGGGGGTGGATGCGCTGAAGATTGAGGGCCGGATGAAGCGGGCGGAGTACGTGGCAACGGTCGTGCGCATTTACCGGCGGCTGCTCGACAGGCTGGCGGCAGGGCGCTTTTTCGTCCTGCCGGAGGAATCCCTCACGCTCGCGCAAATCTTCAACCGCGGCTTTTCTTCGGGCTACCTTTTCGGCCGGCCCGGGCGGGACCTTATGAGTTACCGCCGGCCGAACAACCGCGGCGTTCCCGTAGGGAGGGTGCTCGCCTACGACCGGCAACGGGAAATCGCCACCATCAAACTCAACCTGCCGCTGCGGGTGGGCGACGGGATCGAGTTCTGGGTATCTGAAGGGGGGCGCGTCGGCGCTGAAGTCCGGCGCCTCTTGGTAGACGGTGGGGAGATGGATGCTGCTCCAGCGGGAGCGGTGGTAAAAGTGGCCGCGGCAGGAAAGATCAGACCGGGGGACCGGGTCTTTAAAACGGCCGATGCAGCGCTGCTGCGGGAGGCGCAGGCGAGCTTCAACGGCCAGGAAATCAGGAAAATCCCGGTCGTCTTTCGGGTGCACCTCCGGGAAGGCGAGCCGCTGCGCGTTACGGTGGCGGATGCGGCGGGGCACAGCGGGGCGGCTACAACGCAAAGCCTTGCGGTGCGGGCAGAGAAGCGACCGCTGACCCTGGAGCTGCTGCGGGAGCAGCTCGGCCGGCTCGGCAATACGCCCTTTGAGTTAGTGGAGCTCGCGGGGGAGGTGGGAGAGGGCCTCTTCATTCCCGTAAGCGAGATTAACGCGGTCCGGCGGGAGGCCATCACTGCCTTGGCGCAGGTGCGGGCGCGCGTTCCCCAGCCTCTCGCTGAGGGGCTTTTTGCCGCGCGGCTCAAAGACGCTGTCCGTGCGCCCAACCCCGGCGCTCGTGGCGCGACGGTTTACCTGGCGGTAAGCTGTGGGACGCCAGCAGCGGTCAAGGCGGCCGTCGCCGCCGGGGCCGACCGGATTTACTTCGGCGGGGAGGAGTTCCGGTTCCGGGCGGCTGATGGGGATGGCGGTGCGGGGCTCGCGGCGGTTGCGGACTACGTGCGGGCGCAGGGCCGGGAGTTCTTTCTCTTGACGCCGCGCGTGGCTAAGGATGCGGAGCTGGCGGCGGCACTCGCTTTTTGCCAGAGGACGCCTGCGGGGGCTCTCAGCGGGGTGGTGGCCGGTAACCTCGGCCTGCTCAGGGCGCTGATAGAGGCGGCCCGGGTGCCCGTCTGGGCCGACTACTACCTGAACGTTTTCAACCTCCAGGCGGTAACCTTTCTTCAGGAGCGAGGGGCGAAGGGTGCAGTCCTTTCACCGGAGCTAACGCTCCGCCAGGTAGAGGCGATGGCCGGGCGGAGCCCGCTGCCGCTGGAGGTTCTCGTCCACGGTCGCCTTCCCCTGATGGTTTCGGAATATTGCGTGGTGGGGGCGGTTTTAGGAGGAATGGGGGCGAACCGGGCCTGCAGCGTTCCCTGCCGCGGCAGGCGCTTTGCGCTGCGGGACCGCCTGGGCGTGCTTTTCCCGGTCTATCCGGACACCGCCTGCCGGATGCACATCTTTAATAGCCAGGAACTGGTGATGCTCCGGTTCCTGCCGGCGCTGGTGCGTGCGGGCGTAGCGGGGCTGCGTATCGAGGCCCGCCTGGAAGACGCCGCCTACGTGTCCCGCGTCACGCGGGCTTACCGGCAGGCGCTCGACGCGGCGCTCGGGGGTGCCCCCCAAGCTTATGAAAAAATAGAGGAAGAGCTGGCCGGCGGCGATTTTACGCGGGGCCACTATTTCCGCGGTGTCGTTTGAGATAGGGAGCCAGGCTGGGGCTCAAGACGCCGGCAGTTGGGAGTGTAAGAATTTGGACGAGCGGGTTTTGCGCCGCCTTGAGTTTGACCTGGTCCGGGAGCATCTGGCCCGGCTGACGGAGAGTCCTATTGGCCGCGAGCTAGCCGAGGGCCTAACTCCCGCAACCGAGATTGAAGTTGTCAGGCAGCGGCTATCGGAAACGGCCGAAGCCAGGGAGCTTTTACGCCTGGAGCCCGGTTTCGCGGCCGGCGGCTGGCACGACATTCGCGCGGCGCTGCGGCGGGCGCTGCAGGGCGGCCTTCTGGAGGCGGCGGAACTCTATCAGGTAGGTGAGAATCTGGCCGCCATCCGGCGTGTAAAGGCTTTTTTCCAGGAGCGGGGGGCGAAATACCCCGTTCTCGGGCGGCTGTGCGGGACGTTACCCCTTTTCCCGGAGCTAGAAGAACAGCTGAAAAAGGCGCTCCGGCCTCCGGGTGAAGTAGCCGACGGGGCATCGGCGCGCTTGGCCGAGATCCGGCGCCGGATCGAAAGGCTGCGGGTGGAGATCAAAGAAATCCTGGAAAATTTTGTCCGTTCCCCCGAGTGGCAGAAGTACCTTCAGGAACCGATAATTACCATCCGGGAAGGGCGCTATGTGCTACCGGTCAGGATCGAACACCGAGACAAGGTGAAAGGCCTGATCCACGACCAGTCGGCGAGCGGGGCGACCCTCTTTATCGAACCGCTGGCCGTGGTGGAGAAGGGTAATGAGGTCCGCCGGTTAAAAGCCGCCGAGCAACGCGAAATCGAACGGATTCTGACCGAGCTCACCCGGGCGGTGGGGGCGGTAGCCGGGGAACTTCTTACCGCGACCGAAACCCTCGGCCGGCTTGACTTCATCCTGGCGAAGGGACGCTACAGTGTAAGCCTCGACGCCGTAACCCCGGTGCTCCTGCCGGTGCCCGAGATCAACCTCCGGCGGGCCCGGCACCCGCTTCTCGGGACGAAGGCGGTGCCCATAGACGTGCGCCTCGGACGGGATTTCGATATCCTGATTATTACGGGGCCGAATACCGGAGGGAAAACCGTCGCGCTCAAGACCGTCGGCCTCTGCGTTCTGATGGCCCAGGCCGGGCTGGAGATCCCGGCGGCAGAGGGGACTGAAATCGGCCTTTTTGCCAAAGTTTTTGCCGATATCGGTGACGAGCAGAGCATCACCGCGAGCCTGAGCACTTTTTCCTCCCATATCCATAACCTCGCCGCCATTCTCCGGGAAGCGGATGAGCGTTCTCTGGTGCTGCTAGACGAGCTGGGAGCCGGAACCGATCCGCGGGAAGGCGCTGCGCTTGCTTGCGCCATCCTCGAGGAGCTGGCGCGGCGCAACGTCCGCACCATTGCCACCACCCACAGCAGCGAGTTGAAAGAGTTTGCCGCCGGGCGTCCCCGCGTGGAGAACGCTTCGGTGGATTTTGATCCGGAAACCCTATCCCCGACCTACCGTCTGGTCATCGGGCAGCCGGGCCGTTCAAACGCCTTCGAGATCGCCGCGGGGCTCGGCCTTCCCGCCCGGTTGATTGCGCGGGCGAAGGAATTTTTGGACCCCGAGGAGCGGCGGGTGCGGGAGCTGACGCAGGAACTCGAGCGGGTGCGGCGCAGCGCGGAAAGGGATGCCACTGCCGCCGCCCGCCTCAAGGAGGAGGCCCTGGCGCTCAAGGCCGCTTACGAAGAAAAGGCGCGGGAGTTAGCAGCGCGTAAGGAAAAACTGTTGGCAGAAGCCCGCGAGCAGGCCACGGCCTTAGTGCGGGCAGCGCGGCGCGAAGCGGAGGAGATCGTTCGGGAACTGAAGGAGAAGCTGCGCGAAGAGGAGCGGCGGGAACAAGAAAAGGCGGTCCAGGCGGCGCGGGAGCGCCTGCGCCGGTTAGCCGCACGCCACGAGGAGGCGGTGCCGGAACTGCCGGAAGAGGCTGCGCCGGGAGTTTTAGCTGTAGGGGCAGCAGTCTACATCCCGCGCTTCGGCCAGGAGGGGACGGTAGTCGGCGTTTCGCCGCAGGGGGTAACCGTTCAGGTCGGCTCTTTCCGCGTCGAGCTCCCGCCCGGGGCGGTCCGGCCGGTGGCCCGGCGGCAGCCCGCCGGCGGCGTCCGTTTAACAAGTGCGGCGGTTGCCGCCAGTCCCACCATTGACCTCCGGGGGCAGCGGGTTGAGGAGGCCCTGATAAACCTCGAGCGGCACCTCGATGCGGCCCTTCTATCCGGACTGGGCCGCGTCGACATCATCCACGGCTACGGCACCGGCGCGCTGCGGGCTGCCGTCCGGGAGTACCTCTCCCACCACCCTAGGGTGCGCTCGTTCCGGCCCGGCGGGCCGGGTGAAGGCGGCCCGGGCGTAACGGTGGCGGAGCTGGCCTGAGTTTTCCCAGTTAGCCCCGATTTTTGCAAAATTCTTAACGTAGCCGCCCCAAACGAAGTATAATATTGGCGTGGTGAGAAAGAATGCGTGCGGTAGAAGAATGCTACGCCTGTCTTGACCGGTTAATAGTTACTACAGCCACTCTGGCTACAGACGTGCCGGAGCTCCGGGAAAAAGCGCTTGCCGCGGGCCGGGCGGTCCTTGAAGCCGAGTTCTCGCCGGACAGGATTCCGGCCCAGATCGCGGCAGCGGCCCAGCGGGTAATCAGGGAAACCGCTCAAAATCCGGACCCGTTCAAGAAGGTCAAAGAGGGGGAACTTGCCCTATCAGCGCGAGTTGTTGGCGAGGTTTCTCCTTCCGTGAATGATGACTGGACGAGCCTTTTTCGGCTGGCCGCCTTAGGCAATAGCATTGATTTTTTTCGGGACCTGGCGACGGTTGCCGCGGAGATGAGGATGCCGGTGGAGTTTTACATCGACGAAATACCGGCGTTTCTCGAGCGGCTAGCGGGGGTGCGCTGCCTCCTTTTCTTGACGGACAACGCCGGCGAGTGTTACTTTGATCTCCCTCTTTTCCGGCGTTTGGCCGTGGCGGTGGAAGAGGCGGTCTACGTCGTGAAAGGGGCACCGGTGCAAAACGACCTCACCCTGGCCGACCTGGAAGCGAGCGGGCTCCGGGAGGCCTTTCGCCGGGTAGAAACGACCGGCACCGATTCACCGGGGCTCGACCTCGAAGCCGCTTCACCGGCCTTCAGGGCGCTTTACGAGCGGGCAGACCTGATTTTAGCGAAAGGGATGGGATATTTCGAAAGCTTTTCGGAGATGAATGATGGGAGGGTTTTTCACCTGTTAAAAGCCAAATGCCGTCCGGTGGCGGCGGCGCTCGGGGTGCCGCAGGGCAGCTTTGTGGCGGCTTTTAGTCGCGCGTAGGAGGGATAAAGGATGCTAAAGATAGAAGGCCTGACCGTTGCCGTCGGTGACCGCACGGTCCTGGTGGATATCAACCTGGAGATCAAACCGGGGGAAACACACGTTCTTTTCGGCCCCAACGGGTCCGGCAAATCGACGCTGCTCGGGACAATTATGGGCTTTCCGCGCTACCGGGTGGTTGAGGGCCGGATCTTCTTCCGCGGCGAGGACGTGACTGCGTTGCCGGTCAACGAACGCGCAAAGCGCGGGATAGGGATCGCCTTTCAGCGGCCGCCAACGCTTCGGGGGGTCCTGTTGCGCGACATCATCCGGATCGCGGCCCGGCACGATGTTTCGGTTGAAACCCTTGCCCAGAGCCTGGATTTAACGGATTTTCTTGACCGGGAGGTCAACCATGGCTTCTCGGGTGGGGAGCTGAAGCGTTCGGAGCTGATCCAGTTGCTGGCCCAAAATCCCGACCTGGTGCTGTTAGACGAGCCTGAGTCGGGCGTCGACCTGGAAAACATGGCTTTAATCGGTACGGCGATCAACCGGCTGCTGGAAAAAGAGGTTGCGCCGTGGGACAAACGTTCCCTGCGCGAAATCCGAATGGGCCGGACCAAGTCGGGACTCATCATCACCCACACGGGATACATTCTCAACTACGTCGAAGCGGATGTCGGACACGTGCTTTATAAAGGCCGCCTCTCGTGCAGCGGTAACCCGCGGGAACTCTTCAGCTGCATCAAGCGGGTCGGCTACGGCGAGTGCGTCCGTTGTGTCCTTTAAAGAGGCCGGAGGGATGGGAAGCAATGGCGAAGAAAATAGAGGAAGTTTTTGTTCAGGAAGCGGAAGCGCACCCTTATATCGAAGATTTGACCCTTCTGCCTACAGCGGAGAGGGAGCGCCTTTTGCACACCGGGCTCGATGTGACTGGTGCGGGGCGGTCCGGAACCTTTATGCAGCTCGACCACTCCGTCGTCCACTGCCGCAGCGACCAGGAAGGCGTGGAGGTGCTCGGTATTCAGGAGGCGGCGACGCGCTACCCGTGGGTTGAGGATTACCTGGGACGGTTGATTCCCTTCTTGCCGGAGGAGCGGCGGTCGGGACAGCCGATCAGCGGCTTCTTCATCCGGGTCCTGCCGGGGGTGAAGGCCCGCTACCCCGTTCAGGCGGGGATGTACATCGGGCATGAGGGTCTGGCCCAGAAGGTACGCAACCTTATCATCGTGGAGGAAGGGGCGAGCCTTGACGTGATCGCCGGTTGCGCGACCGGCGCTTTCGTCCACCGGGGCCTTCACGTAGGGATAACCGAGACTTACGTGAAAAAAGGCGGCAAGCTTACCTCCACCATGATCCATAACTGGGGCCGGGACGTGGTCGTTCGCCCGCGCGGTGCCACCCTGGTGGAAGAAGATGCCGTTTTCCTTTCTAACTATATCTGTCTGAGCGGAGTTAAAGATATTTTGATGAATCCCTTTACACGCCTTGTGGGGCATAACAGCGTTGCCCGTTACAATACTATTCTCATCGCCCCGCCCGGGACGAAGATGGATGTCGGTTCCCGGGTTTTCTTGAGCGCGCCGGGAACCAAAGCCGAGCTTGTCTCCCGCACCATAACGACCGGGGGGGAGATTATTAACCGGGGCTACATTGCGGGCGAAGTTGCCGGCGTACGGGGGCATCTCGAATGCCGGGGGCTGATGCTTTCGGAATCCGGCCGGATTTACGCGGTTCCCGAACTCGATGCCCGGGTGGCCAACGTGGAACTCTCCCACGAAGCGGCAGTAGGCAAGGTGGCCCAGGAGGAGATCGAATACCTGATGGCCCGCGGGCTGGACGAAGACGAGGCTACGGCGACGATTGTCCGGGGCTTTTTAAACGTCCGCATCGAAGGATTACCGCCCGTGTTGCAGGAGGAAATCGACCGGGCCATTGCCGAAAGCCGGTTCGGGATTTAGCACCCGTTGTGTTCCGCGGTATAAAATAGCAGGGCTTGAGACCCTGCTACTTCTTTTCCCGCGCTGCCATGTAACGAATAAGGTCGGCGACCCGGTTGGAGTAACCCCACTCGTTATCGTACCAGGCGAGCACCTTCACCAGGTGCCCGTCAATGACCATGGTAGAAAGGGCGTCGACGATGCAGGAGTGGGGGTCGCCGTTGAAATCTTTCGAGACGAGCGGTTCCTCGCAGTAACGCATGATCCCCTTGAGCGGGCCTGCGGCGGCCTGGCGGAAAAGCCCGTTTACCTCTTCGACGCTTGTGGCGCGGGATACCTCTACTACCAGATCGGTGAGCGAGACGTTGGGCGTAGGCACACGCACCGCGACACCGGTGATCTTACCTTTGAGCTCCGGGAAAACGAGCCCGACCAGCTTGGCAGCGCCGGTGGTAGTGGGAATCATTGAAAGGGCCGCGGCCCGGGCGCGACGCAGGTCCCGGTGGGGCAGGTCGAGCAGGTTCTGGTCGTTGGTGTAGGCGTGAACGGTGGTTAAGGCGCCGCGCAAGACGCGCAGGTTTTCGTGGAGCACCTTGACGAGCGGCGCCAGACAGTTGGTAGTGCAGGAGCCGCAGGAAACGATGTGGTGCCGGCCGGGATCGTACCAGTGTTCGTTGACGCCCATGATGAGCGTTACGTCTTCAGGCATTGTGGCCGGCGCCGTAATTACCACCTTCCGGGCACCGGCTTCGAGGTGCCACCTGGCATCTTCAAACTTGGTGAAGCGGCCTGTGGCTTCGACTACCACGTCAACGCCGACCTCGCGCCACGGGATGTGAGCGGGGTCCTTTTCGGCAAAAACCCTGATCTCCCGGCCGTTAACCCTGAGGACGCACTGTTCGGCTTCCACGCTCGCCGCGAAAATGCCGTGAACCGAGTCGTACTTCAACAAGTGCGCCAGGGTGGGCCCTGTAGTGAGGTCGTTGATCGCCACTACCTCAAGGTCGGTGCTGCCTACAACCGCCCGGAAGAAATTGCGTCCGATCCGCCCGAAACCGTTAATCCCGATCTTCAGCACTGCCAGTTCCCTCCCGAACTTGCGTTAAGCTTGATCTTTGCCGCATTCCTTTTCGCCTTCTTCAGAGGCCGTTTCGGTCTGACCCTCGGAGGCCGCTAATTGCTCCTTGCCGGTCGCTGCGGCGCTATCTTCCTGACCTTCTGCGGGGACTTGCCACTTGATTTCGAGCTCGATTTCCTGCCCGTCCTTTTTTGTTTCGGTTTCTATTTCTACTTTCGCCTTATCCGGCAGGCGCAGCGGGAGTTCCGCTACGGTGAGCTTACCCTCTTTCAGCTCCGATAAGATTCGCTCAAGGAACGATACAAGCTCTTCGCGGGACATCTCCTGCTTAATTTTTGCCATTTCGGTTCACCTCCGTCCCTGAATTTTAGCCTGCCCCCTTCTTTTTGCCTTATACGCAGGGGAAAGGTAGGCTTGGTAAAGATTTCGCCACGCCATTTTCCATATCCTGCTGCCAACGAAGCAAACTACCCGGAAGGGTTGATTTCGAGGTAGGATGTTAAGCATAATAGAGTCACATGTTTCTCCATAGAAACGGGGCTTGCGGCGGTGCGGCAGAGCTGGGGCAAGTGGTTTTTGACGGATGTCAAGCGGGCCATCAAGGATTACGCGATGATCGCTCCGGGCGACAAAGTGGCCGTTGGTCTTTCCGGGGGGAAGGACAGCATGGCGCTCTTGTACATCCTCTCTTACCTCCGGGACTACTCGCACCTCTCCTTTTCGCTCGAGGCGATTTTAGTGGACGCGGGCTGGGCGCCCGTCGATTATTCGCGCGTGGCGAATTTTTGCGCGGAGCGGCGCGTGCCGCTGCATATCGTCCGACACCCGATTGCCGCAGTTATCGCTGCGAAGGGCGAGAAGAGTGCCTGCTCCCTTTGCGCTAAACTCCGTGCGGGCCTTTTGAATTCCCGGGCCAAGGCGCTCGGCTGCCAGCGAGTGGCGCTGGGGCACCATCTGGACGACGTGATCGAAACCTTTTTTCTTAACCTTATTTTTGCGGGTAGCCTCCGCACTTTCCGCCCGGCGGTTTACTTAGACCGCATTGGGCTTCACCTTATCAGGCCGCTGAGCTACGTTCCCGAGCGGGTCCTGAGCAGTCTTGTAACGCAGGCGGGTATTCCCGTGCTCCCGGCCGTCTGTCCTCACGCCGGCCGGACGCAGCGGGCGGCGATGAAGGAAATCGTGGGGTTCATTGCGGAAAGATATCCGGAATTTCGCCGGCGTTTCCGGACGGCGCTGGAAAATGTGAGCTTTAACGATCTCTGGTACCAGCGGGGCGGGAAAGCGGCAAAACTACCGGCGGGGGCCGGGACGTCTGCGCTGGGGGAGGATGACCTTTGGGGGGAGGGCCTTGAGCCGTAACGGCGGACCGGTAACTGGTGCGTCGAAAGACTTGGGAATATCAACCAAAATGTTAGGCCGCCAACTGGAAGGAATAACCATTAGGCGGTGGAATTAGTATAAAGACCGGCCACGGCGGCCGGAAGACGGGAATGGCGGGGTTTGTAGTGCCTGCGGGCCTTAAAAACGAATAGGGGGTTTGAAGCTTGTTGGTCGCGGGAATCGATATCGGTTCTCTTTCCGCAGAAGCGGTGATCCTTGCAGATAAGCGCATTGCCGGTTACAGTATCCTTCCTGCGGGAGCGGAGGGCCGCCGGGCGGCCGAAGAAGCGCTTGCTGCGGCGCTGGCGGCTGCCGGGATTCCCCGGGGCGAGTTAGCCGCTATTGTCGCTACGGGTTACGGCCGGATCGTCGTCCCGTTTGCCGACCGCCGGGTAACGGAAATCACCTGCCACGCCCGCGGCGCGGTCTACCTTCTTCCGGACACGCGGACGGTTATCGATATTGGGGGCCAAGACTCAAAGGTGATCCGGGTTAACGCGCGGGGCGAGGTAGAGGATTTTGCGATGAACGACAAGTGCGCCGCGGGGACCGGACGCTTCTTGGAAGTGATGGCGCGGGCGTTGGAAACCGACCTCGAAGGGCTGAGCGTCCTGGCGGAAGCCGCCGGTAAAGCGGCGCCGATCACCAGCATTTGCGCCGTTTTTGCCGAGTCGGAGGTCGTTTCCCTTATCGGCCAGGGGACGCCCCGCGAGGAGATTGCGCGCGGCCTCTGCGAGTCGATTGCCGAGCGGATTGCGGCGCTTGTCCACCGAGTCGGCTTGGTGGAGAAGGTGGCGATGACGGGGGGAGTGGCCAAGAACCGGGCGGTGGTTGCGGCCTTAACCCGGCGGCTTGGCGTGCCGGTAGCGGTACCCCCGGAGCCGCAGATCGTCGGTGCGCTCGGAGCGGCGCTCATAGCCCGGGATCTGGTGCGTCAGGCTAAAAGATAGCCGCGAAAAACCAGATTACCATGCCTATTTCCAGCGCCAATTTTACCAGCGTGCCGCCGAAAAAACCGATAAGGGAGCCAACGCCGACCCGCAGGGAATGGACGGAACGCCGTGAGGCGACCAGTTCACCGAGAAAAGCACCGGCGAAGGGTCCCAGGATGATTCCGGCGGGAGCGAAGAAGGCCCCTATAAGGAGACCGATTGCGCCGCCCCAGATGGCCAATCTTGAGCCCCCGTGGCGGGCAACGCCCCAGGCACTTGCTAGGTAGTCAACCGCAAAGGTAAGGGCGACCAGCAGTGCCTGGCCTACGAAAAAGAGAAGATTGAGTTTGGCGAAGCCGGTGAAGAGGCCGTAGATCACCATGCCGGCGAGAAGCAACGGGGCTCCGGGCAAGATGGGAAGAATGGTTCCGGCAAGCCCGGCCAGGAAGAAAATAACCGCAATCACGAGCCCAACGGTGGACATGTTTCCTCCTTGCGGCTTATTCGGTTTTTTTGATACTAACAGAAAATTGCCGCGGGGTCAATAAAACGCGGGTAACGGAGGTAAAGGCATGGTTAACGGTGTGTTGACGGCGGAGATCTTTCTTCCCGGCGCGACGTCCCTTAAAGAAAAACGGCGCACGTTGAAGAGCCTGGTGGAAAAGCTACGCGGGCGCTTCAACGTCGCCGTGGCCGAGGTAGAAGGGCAGAACGCCTGGCAGCGGGCAACCCTTGCCGTGGCGGCGGTCGCCGGCGAAAGCATTATTCTCCACCGCCTTTTTGAAGAGGTTGTTAACTTCATCGACGGCTACCGCGATGCGGTGCTCAGCGACTACCAGGTGGACTTTTACGGCGTATACCTAGGGCGCGAAGGAGATTCCGGCGCGAAGAAGGTGGTAAGCGGCGGCCTCGTTTTGGTGACGGGCGGTGCGCGCAGCGGGAAGAGCGCTTACGCCGAGTCGCTACTCCAGGACGCGCCGCGGGCGGTTTTCATCGCCACGGCGGTCTCTACCGATGCCGAAATGGCGGCGCGGATTGCTGCCCACCGTTCCCGGCGGCCGGCTTCTTGGGAGACGATCGAGGAGCCGCGCGACTTGGCAGGTGCGGTCCGGTCGGTGCCGACGCGCGTTCCGGTGCTGGTCGATTGCCTCGGTTTCTGGGTGAACAACCTCCTTGCCGCGGGGTGCACTGAAGAGGAGGTGCTGAAACAGGCGACAGAGTTTATAGGTGCCGTCGGCGCGCGGGAGGGGCTGACGGTTGCGGTAACCAACGAGGTGGGCGGCGGGGTTGTGCCGCCGTACCCGTTAGGACGGCTCTACCGTGACCTTCTCGGCCGGGTTAACCAGGTAGTAGCCCACGCCGCGGCAGCCGTCTACCTTCTCGTTTGCGGCATCCCTGTGCAGCTCAAACCCTGATTTTTTGGCATTTTGCGGAAAAAATCTTCCGGGTGGGAGGATTTTTGTCCCCCCGTGTAGAAAAAATTTCTTCAACCCGGGCAGAGCGGAAAGATAGGGCATCTTTTTTCTCTTACACCCATGATTTCTTCCCGGTACCCAAATTTCAAAGCGGAGGTCGGGCTGATGGCGGGCCGCTTGAACGGCGGGAAAAGGCTCGTTAAAGAGTACCGCGAGGGGAATATTGTCAGCGTTTTCGGGACTGACCTGGTGCTAAGCGGTGGGATATTTGTTCCGAACCTACTGCTTAGGTTTTACAAGAAGCTTGGGATCAGCGACCTCGGCATGATGATCATCCTGCAGATTTTCCGGTTGCGGGCCGAGGAAGGCCGGCTGCTCGTTACCGCGGCGGAACTGGCCGAATATTTAACCGCGGAAGAAGCGGTTCTTTCCCGCGAGCTGGACGAGCTACTTAGCAAAAAAATCCTGGCGGTCAGCGAGTATTACGACGGGGAGAAGGTGGTGGAGGGTTACGACTTTCAGCCGCTTTTTGAGAGGCTTTCCGAGGTCTGGGCCTGCGCGAAGGTAGCCGAGATCCAGGAACTGCAAGCGTTACTCCGGGGGCAGCAGGAAGCGGCTTCTACCGACGCTGTTTTTAGCGAGCTTTATCAGGCCTTTGAAAAAGAATTTGGGCGGCTGCTCAGCCCGATTGAGGCGGAGCAGGTTTTAAAATGGCGTCAAGAGATGCCACCGGCACTGGTTCTCGAGGCGCTCCGGCGGGCCGTCCTTTTGGGCAAGCGGAACTTCAAGTATATCGGCACAATTCTCTTAGAGTGGCAGAAAAACAACCTGCGGACGCTCGCAGAGGTTGAGGAGTACGACCGGAGTTTTGAAACGGGCCGGAGACGAAAGCGCAAGGCGGCTATTTCCGCCAAGGAGAAAGAAGAAAAAGAGAAGAAGAAGGCGTTGATTAAGACGCTTTACTTAAGTTAAAAAAGGGGGGCCGCTTTACGTGGAGGAGGTCTGCCCGAAATGCCAGGGCCGCGGCCTCATCTTGCGGGGTGAGGCTGCTATTCCTTGCGAGTGCGTTAAGAAGTCTGCTTTACTCTTCCGGATCGCCCAGGCGCAGCTAACCCCTCTGATGCGGGAGTATACCTTTGAGCGCTTTGATTTCCGGTACTACTCGCGGACACGGAAAGACGGCGCCAAGGGAATTAGTTACCGCGAATCGGCGCAACGCGCCTATGACGCAGCCCGGGAGTTCGTCGCTTTATTTTTGGCCGGAAAAGCTACGGAGGGGCTCATCTTTACCGGGCCCGTAGGCGCGGGGAAGACCTTCCTGGCTTGCTGTATCGCGAATGCGGTTCTGTTAGCGGGCAAGGAGGTACTCTTCGTAGCGGTGCCGGACTTCCTCGACGAAATCCGGGCGACTTACGACGACGGGGTGGTGGAGCACAGCGAGCACGAGCTGTTGAGCCTGGCCAAAAGCGTGCCGCTCTTAATTCTCGATGATTTAGGGGCCTTTATTTACACCGAATGGGCGCGCCAGAAGATCTACTCCATTTTGAATTACCGCCTCAACCACTGTCTACCGGTTGTCGTAACTACTAACGTTGCTCTGGAAGACCTCGAGGAGTATTTAGGCGAGCGAACCACCTCCCGCCTCATTGAGATGTGCCGCCCTTACCGGCTCCTGGTCGAACACGACATCCGTTTCGTTCGCCGCCAGGAGAAAGAGGCGCACCGGCGGTAAACGCGCTGGCTCATCTACAGACGATATAAACATAGGGTATTGACAAGCCCGGAAGCATAAAGTATACTTAACTGTGAAGTTTTGGTTCACCTTTATAGTGTGCGGAAGAAGAGGGTCAATTTTTTTTGGTGCTGCATGTTCAGATAATCACAAACTAGCGAGGGAGGTGGGTGACGCAGGAAAAGCGCTTCAGTTAAGGGTGTTTCTGGCGAATGTGCTACTCTATCCGTTCCTTTCCGAACAAGAAGTTTGCTTTAAGATCTTCACGAAAAGAAGGAGGTACGTAAATGTCCTTTCGGATTGAGAGGCCTGAGCCCCATGGCGGCAGACTCATAGAACGGGTGGTTACGGATCCGGCGCGCGGGAAGAAGATGGCGAAAGGTTGCCCCGCGCTCGACATTAAGCCGACCCTTGACGAAAACGGCGTGCCGGTCCGCAATGTTTACCGCGAGATTATGTCCGTGTGCTACGGCTTTTTCTCCCCGGTTGAGGGTTCGATGAAAGAGGCGGAGCTCGCGCGGGTTTTGAAAGAGAGAAGACTCCTCAACGACTGGATTTTCCCCTACCCGATCCTCTTCGACGTATCGGAGGAAGACCACAAGAAATTAGGTGTTACCGCCGGCGACAGAATTCTCCTAAGGCTGAAAGGTGAGCCTTTCGCCATCCTCGATATCGAGGAAATCTACCGGATCGACCCCCTAGAAGTAGCTACCAAGACTTTCGGCACCCCCGAGGATAACCCTGAAGTTGTCAAGGAAGCTTTCAATAAAAAGCACCCGGGCTGGGTAATCTATAAGAGCATGCACCCGGTGATTTATGCCGGCAAGTTCACGATCATCAACGAGCCAAAGCTGCGGCCTCCTTTTGACCGGTTCTGGTTCCCGCCGCGGAAATGCCGCGAGGAGTTCGACCGGCGCGGCTGGCGCACCGTCATCGCCCACCAGACCAGAAACGTGCCGCACGTCGGCCACGAGTTCCTTATGAAGAACGCTGCTTACACCGGCGACTCGGAACCCTGCCACGGTATCTTAGTCAACGCCATCATCGGTGTGAAGCGTAAAGGTGACTATCCGGACGAGGCCATCGTCGAAGGGCACGAGGCCGTCAACCTTGGCGGCTACATCAAGCCGGAGCGCCACATGGTCAGCATCTTGCTCTGGGATATGCGTTACGGTAACCCGCTCGAATCGATGCTCCACGGCATTGTGCGGCAGAACATGGGCTGCACGCACCACATGTTCGGTCGGGACCACGCTGCCGTCGGCGAGTACTATGATATGTGGGCCACCCAGATCCTCTGGGGCAAGGGCATCCCGAGCTTTGGCTTCCCGAAGCCGATTACCGAGGTGCCTTACGGTCTCAAGATCAGACCGCAGAACATGCTTGAGTTCTGGTACTGCCCGAAGTGCGGTGAGATTGCCTACAGCGGTAACTGCAACCACTCCAAGGAAAAGCAGAAATTCAGCGGCAGCTTCATCCGCGGCATGGTTTCCGAGGGCGTCTTCCCGCCGCCGGTTATCTTCCGGCCGGAGGTTTACAAGGTTGCGGTTAAGTGGTGGAAGGTCTTCGGTTACCCGTTCGTCACGCCGAAGTACCTGATCGCCCGGGAGAAAGAGCTCGAGGTCGATCTCCCGCATATGGATGTTTAGGTTCTGCGTATTAACCAGGAGGTGAAAAAATGCCCAAGACATTGGTGGTTCTCTTGGACGATAACCGGATGAAGAAGCTCGAAGGCAGCGGGTTAGAGAAGCAGGTCGTGAAGCTGTTTGGTGGCGCGCTCAACGCCTTTAACTTAGAGGTTTCTGACGAAGATACGCAGCGCATTTTGGAAGAGTTCGCTACCGCCCGGATCGACTCGCGCGGGGCGATCACCGACGTGCCCGTGGCGTTCAACCGGGTTGTCTTCGAGGAGATTGCGAAGGCGAAGTCGCTTGGCCCGGAGGTTATGAAGGGCGTTTTTGCCCGGCTTGCGGAGATTAAAGAGATGGCGGCAAAGGAGAGCGAATACCTCCCGCCGCCGGATATCGACGTATAGATTGACGTAAGTTTTTTCTGCGTGTTGCTTATGAAGCCGCCTGCCTGCCAGGCGGCTTTTTTGTGGTGCGCCCGCAAGGCTTTTCGGAAAGCTTGCCAAAACGGCAAACCTAACGCCCGGTGAAGGAGGAAATTCTCCGGCGTCGAAAGAAAAACGCGAGGCACCTGGGGAAAAGTACGGTAGGGAGGTGGCTCCGGTGGGTATAGTGGCGCTGGTAACTGATTTCGGCACTTCGGCATACCCGGGCATTTTAAAAGGGGTGATCCTCGCCATTCATCCCGCGGCCCGGATTGTCGATCTTACCCACGCGGTGCCGCCCTACGCGGTCCGGCAGGGAGCGTGGCTCCTTTACACGGCCTACCGGTATTTCCCGGCCGGGACGGTTTTCCTCGCTGTGGTGGACCCCGGGGTGGGTTCGGAACGGCAGCGGCTCGCCGTGGCTACCAGGCGCTACTACTTCGTCGGCCCCGACAACGGGCTACTTTACCCGGCGGCTTCTGCTGACGGAATAAAGGAGACGGTGGTCCTCCCCCGGCCGCCAGAAGCTTCACTGACTTTTGAGGCGCGCGACATCTTTGCCCCAGCCGCCGCGCGCTTGGCCCGGGGGGAACCGCTATCGGCCCTTGGGGCGCCGGGTAAAATCAAAACGCGGCTTCTTTTTTACCTGGAAGGCCGGGAAGGCGAAGTGGTTCATGTAGATGCGTTCGGGAATATCGTTACCAACCTGCCGCCAGAACCGGGAGCGCGCCGCTACCACCTTACGGCGGCGAATCTTAGCTTAGATCTCCCGTTTTTCGAGACTTATGCGGCGGCACCGCCGGGGAAGCCCTTCGTGATTACCGGGTCTGCAGGTACCCTTGAGCTTTCGGTGCGAGAAGGGAGTGCGGTTGCCCTTCTGCCTCTTGCTCCGGGAACGAGGGTGCGGCTGGAAGGGCTGCCGTAACACTAAAGGAGGGATCCTTTTGTTTGTCGGTCACGTTCGCGAAAAAGAAGAGGCGACGGTAAATCTTCCGGGTGCCGCCGGGGTGACCAAACAGAGCCTGATAGGCCCGGCGGAAGGCTGGGCGGGCTGGGTAATGCGCCAGTTTACTTTAGCGCCGGGCGGATTTACGCCGCGCCACCAGCATCCTTGGCCCCACATAAATTACGTGGTTGCAGGGGCAGGGCAGCTTTACCTGGAGGCCCAAGAGTATCAGCTCGAACCGGGCACCATCGCCTACATTCCAGGCGGGGCAGAACACCAGTTTTTGAATACCGGTACCAAGGCGCTAATTTTTCTCTGTATCGTCCCGGAAGAAGGCGACAAGTAGGGTTTGCAAAGGGGGAAGGCGGCAGAAAAAAATGCTCCTTATCGTTAACGCCGACGACTTCGGCTATACACCGGGAGTAAACGCCGGCATCACCCGCGCGATTGCCTGCGGCCTTGTTACCAGTGTGAGCGTGCTTCCCAACCAGCCCGGGACGGCCGAAGCCTTGGCTATGCTTCGGCGCGGCGCGCTACCGGGTGTTGGTGTCGGTGTACACCTTTGCCTTACCAAGGGGCGCCCCCTTTCGCCCCCGGAGGAAATTCCTTCGCTTACCGATAAAAGTGGCAACTTCAAAGGGCGGCGGGCGTTGCTATCAGGTGAGCTCTCCGGGGAGGAAGTCGCGCGGGAATTCTTTGCCCAGGTAGAGCTCGTCCGTTCTTACGGCATTCCCCTTGATCACTTGGACACCCACCACCACATCCATACCCACCCGGTGGTCCTTGCCGCGCTCGTAAAAGTGGCGAAAAGTTACGGCTTGGCAGTCCGTCACCTCACTCCGGCAATGCGGGCTATTCTCGAAGCTGCCGGTGTGAAAACTACGGCGGCCTTCTGCGGGGACTGGTTTGCCGCCGAAGCCACGCTGGAGGCTTTTACGGTCTTTGTCGCCAACGCGTTGCGCCGCGGCCTTTTCTCTCTCGAGATAATGACCCACCCGGGATATGCCGACCGGGAACTGGCCCGGCTGAGCGGCTATGTTGCTGAACGGGAGGGAGAACTCGGGGTTCTCTGTGACCCAGAACTAAAGGAGTGGCTCAGGGCTATGACGGTGCGTCTTGGTACCTACGCTGACCTCCTGAGGGAGGGGGCGTAGCGAGGCGGTGACCGAAAAGGTTTTTGTTTACGTTAAAAAAGGTTAAACTTCGGCTACAGGCTTTATTGGTTTAAAAGCAGGAACGCGCACGGGAAAGGGCGAAAGAAGACCTAAACAATTCTTGTGGCTCAGGACTTGAAGAATGGGTAAACATAGCCAACGCGGGTGCATCCGGTGCGGCACCTGCTGCCGGAAAGGCGGCCCGGTTCTCCACCACCAGGACAAGGAAATCATCCGCGCCGGGCACGCCGGCTACCAGCACCTGATAACGATAAGAAGGGGCGAAATGGCTTTCGATCCGCTCTCTAACGGCTTGCGGCCTGCCGCTCAGGAACTCGTTAAGGTTCGCGGCCGGGGAAAAGAGTGGTGCTGCGCTTTTTTTGACGCGGCGCGCTCTGCGTGCACCATCTACCCGCACCGCTTTCGCGAGTGCCGCCTTTTAAAATGCTGGGACCCCGCTGACCTTCTTGCTGTAGTCGGGAAGGAGACGCTGGTCCGGGCGGACCTCATTAACCCCGGCGACCCGATCCTCGAAATGATCGCCCTGCACGAGAGGGAGTGCTCCTGCGAAGAGGTGGAACGGCTGATCGCGGCACTGTCTACCCCACATCACCGGGATAAAGCCCTGGCGCGGCTTACCACTCTCGTCCGCCGGGACCTGGCCCTCCGCCTTTACGCGGAGCGGGAACTGGGTTTGTGCCCGGACTACGAGCTTTTCGTTTTTGGCCGCCCGCTCTTTAACTACCTGGAAGCCCGCGGCGTATCGCTTCCGCTGGTAGCGCCACGGGTCCGGGGTGAATAGCCTGCGCCGGGTCGGCTATGCACGTAAACAGCTTTGGTGTTTGGAGACCAAACACGGTGCAGGTAAGCCGTCGCGGTCCCTTCACCTGGCGCAAGCGGTTGAATACCGGTGGTTGAAGCTCACCCGGTTTTCTGCTACAATGTAGCTTGGTGGCCGGAGTGGCGGAAAGGCAGACGCACGGGACTTAAAATCCCGGGGGCTTCGCAGCCCGTGCGGGTTCAAATCCCGCCTCCGGCACCAGTATTTTCAAGGGTTCTATAATTTCGCGAATCTTTACCCAGTCGCTGCGGCATTTTGCTGGGGACGATTTTACTGCTATTCGGGGATAAAAGCCGGAAAGACCGGCTTTTTGCGTTTCGGGGGGCTGTGGTTCGCGTGGTTGATCGCGCGTTTACCACAGGCAGGAAAAAGAGATTCTGGGTCGAATAAAAACAAAAATGCCCTCGAAACACGGTGCGACGGCGTGGTTTTGGTGCCCTGTCCGGAAAAATTGACTCTTGCCCGGTACCGCATTCGGTTGCTTGCGGGGCCCATGGGCCTTTCCCTGCCGGCTTACAAGGGCTCAACGTTCCGCGGCGGCTTCGCTGGCACCTTTCAACGTCTGGTCTGCAGTACCGGAACGCGGCAGTGCAAACCCTGTCCGCTAAAGCAGGAATGCCCCTATGCCTTGGTCTTCGAGAGCGAGCCGCCGCCAGGGGCGGAGGCGTTGCGGAATTACGAGAGCATTCCCCGCCCTTTCATTTTAGAGCCGCCGCTGGAAACGAAAACCGAATATGCGCCCGGCGAACCGGTGGTTTTTCACCTTGTGCTTTTCGGTCGCGCGCTCAACCTTCTCCCTTACTTTATTGTTACGCTTGACGAATTTAGTCGCCACGGCATCGGCCGGGGGCGCCGGCCTTTCAGTATCGAGCGGATTGAGGCCTTAAACCCGCTGACCGGGGAGAGGGCAACAATCTACAATGGCGCCGACCGCATAGTGCGTCCCCGAGATCTGAGCATTACCGCGAAGGATGTCTGGATGCATTCAGGCGGTCAGGAGAACAGCCGTCCTGCAAGCTCTCCGTCCGGAGGCGAAATTAGTTTCGCGAGCTTCGCGCCGGACCAGCAAAAACTAAGACTGGAGTTTCTCACACCCACCCGGCTTACCTTTGCGGGGAAGCCCGTTACTGTGCCGGAGTTCCATATCGTTATTCGCAACTTGCTGCGGCGCATCTCGTCGCTCTGTTACTTCCACCACGGCTTTGCCTATGAGGCCGATTTTCCGGCGATCATTGCCTGCGCCGCGCAGGTCCGGCTGGTTGTGCACAGTACCCGGTGGATTACGTGGGAGCGCTACTCGTTCCGCCAGAATAAGAAAGTGCCCTGCGGCGGGCTGGTCGGCTGGGCCGCTTATAGCGGGCCACTGGGCGGGTTCTGGCCGCTTTTGCGCCTTGGGAAACTCCTCCACGTCGGCAAGGGTTCCGTTTTTGGCCAGGGGAAATTCCGCGTTACTAAAATCTGAGCTGCTACGGGAACCGTTAAAGAGGGGGCGAGGAAAAATCGAGCGCCAATTTCCCGGTTCAGGCCGGCCCTTAGAGGAATTGAAGCGCGTCTCGCGCATCCTCGAGCTCATCCATATTCTTACGGTCTCCCCGCGCCGCTACCGTCGCTGCGATCTTGCCGCGCGCTTTGGGGTGAGCGAACGGACCATCCAGAAGGATCTTGATATCATCCGGCACGGCCTCAAACTACCGCTTGTCCGGTCGCTCCAGGGCTACTATTTTGAGAAAACGCCACTCCTGCCTGTTTTGCAGTTCACCTTCAGCGAAGCCCTGGCGTTGCTCCTGGCTGTTCAGGCAGCACGCCACGTTTCCGGCGCCGGGTCGCCGGAACTTGCTGCGGCCCTCAACCGGCTGGCCGCGCTTTTTCCACCGGAGTTCGGTACGCTACTGCGTCAGGCGGCCAGCCTCCCTGCGGTCACGGCGCAGCGGGAGCACCGGCAGCGGATGCTGCTGCTTCTCAACCAGGCGCTCATTCAGGGCCGCAAGGTGCGGATTCTTTACACTACTCACTCGCGCGGCGGCGCCCAGACCGAACGGGTGGTGCGCCCTTACCACCTCTTGCCGCACGTGCGGAGCTGGCACCTGATCGCCTACTGCGAGTGGCGGGAGGCCGTGCTGGTCTTTAAAGTGGACCGCATCCGCAAGGCCGTCCTTCTCGAAGAGTGTTACCGGATTCCGGGAGATTTCGACGTAGCGGCCTACCTTGGTCCGGTTTGGGGCGTCATGCGGGGAGCGGCCAGCGATCCGGTGGATGTGGTCCTGCGCTTCACGCCGGAAGCCGGAAGGCGGGTGGCAGAGGAAAGCTGGCACCCGAGCCAGCAGGTGGCGGAACAACCTGACGGCAGCGTTCTTTTTCGGTTGCACATCGCCATTACGCCCGATTTTATCAACTGGCTGCTCTACTACGGCAGCCGCGTCGAGGTGCTGGCACCACCGGAGCTTCGGGAAGAATTGGCCGCGGAGCACCGCCGGGCGGCGGAAGTGAACGGTGCACCGGGCGCCGCGCCGGGGCCAGGAGGCAGAAGCGAGTAGCGGTTTTTCCGGAAGGTGCGCTTTCTTACGTGCCGCCCTTTATCCGGTGGCGCAGAGCCGCAAAATTTTTCCTCCCTTGAGGGAGGAGTTTTTTTTGCAGAAATCAGCAATAAGAAAAAAATTCCTGTTGTGGTGGTTCGCTAACGAAAATGGGAAGGGCATCCTTCCCGCGGCCGTGTTCTAATTTTGCTAAGCCAAAGTGAAGGATGCGTCGAGTTAGCAAGGGGGGTGGTGGCGCTCTTTTGCGGAGGGAGAAAAAGTTCCGGCAGGTGGTAGTGTGGGCTTGGTGGAATTAAAAAGATTAGGTGAGACGGAGGTTTGGAAAAGAGATGGTCAAGCGAAAAGGTTCTTTGTCCCGGGGAATAGGGCTTTTATTAGCGGCGGCGCTGGTCCTCGGCGCGGTTTTGCCGGCAGTAGCGGCGCCTCGGCCTTTTAGCCGGCAAATGCAGGTGCAGGCAGGCGCGGTCCAAGGTCCCGGATACGTGCCCGGCGAGGTGATCGTGAAGTTTAAGGGCGAGGCGGTAAAGGGCAAAGCCTTCGCGGCGGCCGCGGCGGATTTCGCGGCGGCGCACGGGGCCTTGGGCCTTCGGATGGCGCGGACGCTGCCGCACGGCGCGGCGCTCTTCAAAACCGCGGCGGACGTGCCGCAGGCGGTGGCGGCGCTACAGCGCGACCCGCGGGTGGAATACGCCCAGCCGAACTTCATCTACCGGTGCTGCGCCGTAAGCGACCCGCTAGTCAGTTGGGGCATAACGGCGGTCTACGGCGTGCAGGCGGAAACTGCCTGGCAGTACACCTACGGCGACGGGATTGTAGTGGCGGTGCTTGACTCCGGCGTGGATTACAACCACCCGGATCTGACGGCTAATATGTGGCACGACCCGCAGACCAACGCGGTGGGTTATGACGTTTATAACGGGGACAACGACCCGATGGACGACTTTGGCCACGGCACCCACGTGGCGGGCATCATCGCCGCGGCCTTGAATGGGACGGGCGTAGCCGGGATCGCGCCAGGCGTGAAGGTGATGGCGGTGAAGGTGCTGGGCGCCGACGGGAGCGGGACTACCGCTTCGGTGGTGGACGGTATCAACTACGCTGCGAGCCACGGGGCGAAAGTGGTGAATATGAGTTTTGGCGGTTATTCTTTTGACCAGTATCAGTACAACGCTATCGCTAATCACCCGGATATTCTTTTCGTGGCGGCAGCGGGGAACGGCGGGGCGGACGGCATAGGCGATAACAACGATACAACCCCTATTTACCCGGCCTGTTATGACCTGCCCAATATCATTGCCGTGGCGGCACTGGCCGACCCAGCTTCTAACCCTGGAGCTCTCGCCTTATTTTCCAACTACGGAGCGACCTCCGTCGGTCTTGCCGCCCCCGGCGAAAACATCAACAGCACCGTTCCCGCGCCCCCGGCGGACGGCGGCGTGGCCCTAGCGGTTTACGACGCGGTTTACGGGGACAAGGTGATGTTCTGGGGCTTTGGCGCGGAGGACCTGAACGACCCCTCCGGCGGTACCAGCACCACAGGTGCGGTCTACGATAGCATTATTCGGACAGTATATAATTTCTTCGGAGTAACACCGGCGGATACACAGACCAAGCCTTTGTTGGTCGTGGACGACGACCAGAGCGGAACGTATACGATCACCATCAACGGGCAAGCTGTTACCTTTACCCTACCTGACGTGAGCCCGCTTTACCGCAACGCCCTTACCACCGCTGGCTACGTCTACACCCTTTACCCCGTGCCGAACGGTGCCGACGGCCCGGCGGTTGACGGGACCGTTTACAGCGGCGCGATCTGGTTCACAGGACATGCCTGGTGCAGCGATCCCACGACTGGAACTGTCCCGAATCTTACGGTAAGCGACCAGGCTTACCTATCGCAGTACCTGGAGGCCGGCGGCAAGGTCTTCCTCTGCGGGCGCGACGCCGGCTTTGGTGTTGAAGATAGCCCGTTTTACCGCGGTTATTTGGGTGCTATCTTTGTATATGAATGGGACGGGCCTTCAACAGTCACAGGTGTATATGAACCTTTCACCGGAGCGTCATACCCAATGGATCCGTGGCCGTTAAATGGCCCCCGGCTGTTTATTGATGTTCTCAGGCCTGCAAATCCCAACGCTAAGGCTGTTCTTAGCTACCAGCCTTACGAAGCTTGGTCCGGCACCTCGATGGCGGCGCCCTTCGTTTCCGGAGCCGCAGGGCTACTGGCGTCGGTTTACGAGGTGTCGCCGGCGGGGGCGATCGAATTGCTCAAGCAGACGGCGACGCCGTCGGTGGCCTTGGCGACTTACGTCGCCTCTGGCGGGACGCTCAACGCCGGGGCGCTCCTGCAGGCGGCCGCAGCCAAGCCGCTGGTGCTGACACCTACGCCGGCCAACGGCGCAACGGGTGTGCCGCTTACGACCGCCGTGAAGGTGCACGCCAACAAGCTGCTCAAGGCACTCGATCCTACCCGGGTTGCGGTTTACGACGGCAATACGGAAGTTACCGGGGTTACGCCGCAGCTGAGCCCTGACGGGTTCGACATCACCTTTTCGGGCCTGAGCCTTGCCTACAGCCACACTTACACCGTTAGGCTGGCCGCCTACGCCGTGACCGACTTCGGCGGGCAGGCCAACGGCGACTTTAGCTTCTCCTTCACCACCCAGGCTGCACCCTCCGGCGGCGGTGGCGGCGGTGGTGGTGGAGGCGGCGGCGCCGCACTGCCTAAGAAAGAGGAGCTGCCGGCCGGTACCGCCGTTGTAACCGCCACCGGTGAGCAGCAGACGGCTGCGCTTCTTGACGGCAAGGTAACGCTTGCGATTCCCGCGGGCGCTCTACCAAAGGAGACAAAGGTGACGGTTAAGCTCGCCGCCGACATGCCGGAGAAACCTCCTGCGGGTGCGCTGGCGGTGAGCCCCGTGATCAGCATCGAAAGCGCGACCGCGCCGGCCAAACCCATCGCAGTCGCCTTTGCTCTCGACCCGGCGAAGCTCGGCGGCCTCGACCCGCGGGCGTGTCTGGTCTTCCGCGAGCGGGACGACGGCGCCTGGGTACCGGTTGGCGGCAAGTTCGACCGGGGCGCCAACGCCGTTAAAGTGGTGCTCGACCACTTCTCGAACTACGCGGTCTTTGGCGTACGGAAGGAGTTCAGCGACACCGCCGGCCACTGGGCGGCGAAGGAGATCGGCGTTTTGGCCGCGCGGGACGTGATCGCCGGCTACCCGGACGGCAGCTTTAAGCCCGAAAAACTGCTCACGCGGGCCGAGTTGGCGGCGCTGCTGGCGAAGTTCCTGGGGCTTAAAACCACGGAGACCACGAGCGCCTTCAGCGACGTGCCGCCTGACGCCTGGTACGCCGGGGCGGTAGCCGCGGTGCAGAGTGAGGGCTTGATGTCCGGCGCCGGCGGCAAGTTCCGGCCGAGCGCTACCCTCACCCGCGAAGAACTAGCGGCGGTAGCCCTGCGCGTAGCCGGCATCAGCACCCAGGACCTCACCCCCGCCTTCGCCGACGCTCAGGAGATCGCCCCCTGGGCGCGGCAGGCGGTCGCCACCGCAGCGGCGGCGGGGCTAATGTCCGGCGTGGGCGAGAACCGCTTCGCGCCCAAGGCTCCGGTGACGCGGGCGCAGGCGGCCGCGATCCTCTACCGCCTCGCCGAGCGGCGCGGTCTTTACACCGAGACGGTCACCGTCACCGGCAAGCTCACTTGGAGCACGGTGGAGAAGACCCACTGGGAGCTGGTGAGCGACAAGGAGACTTACGTCCTCCTGCCGGACCCGGCCGACCGCCTCACCGCGAATCTGCTTAGGGCGAGCGAAGGCAAAATGCTCACCGTCACCGGTTATCTCGAAACCGGCCCGAACATCTACATGCGCGGGCCGATCCTCCGGGTGCTTTCGGTTAAGCCGGCGCAATAAGGACTTAAAGGTAAAGGGGTCTGCGCACCGCCGCGCAGGCCCCTTTTAAATTTGGCTGCGGAAATCTTGGGCTCGGGGGTTGGTTAAGAATTGAGTTGCCGGACAAAGCCGTACCGACACCAAAATATATTCTTGTTCGATGCTCAACAAAAGCATATAATGATATCGAGAGGTGATGATAATGCGGACCACCGTCAACATTGACCGGGCAGCTCTGGAAGAGGCGATGCGTCTCGCCGGCTGCAAGAAACAGAGCGAAGTGGTGAATATAGCCCTGAAAGAGTTCGTTCGCCGGCGTCGGGTTGCTCGCCTGCGGGAGCGGCTGGGTAAGGAAGAGTTAGCGATTACCCTGAAGGATGTCGAGGCGTGGCGCAGTGAACGGTAAGCAATTATTTATCGTAGACACCTCAACGTGGGTACTGGCCCTGCGCAAAGATGGCTCCTCCGAAGCGGCTGCTTGGCTGCATAACGCCCTTGATAGGGAAGAGGTAGTCCTGGTGCCGCTCGTAAAAGTCGAACTCCTGCTCGGCGCTAGGGATGAAGCACATTACGCCTCACTAAAGCAAGAACTTGATGCCTTATCGCAACTGCCATCTTCCGACGCAGTTTACGAAGAGGCTGCCAGTCTGGCCTTTAACCTGCGGCGTAAAGGATGCACCATACCCTTGATTGATGTTCTCATCGCTGCTTTCGCCATCGTTTACTCCTGCATGCTGGTGCATCACGACCGGCACTATGAGCTAATCCGAGAGAAGCTACCTGACTGCAACCTCCAGACATTGCCTGTACCTGACTTCAACAAAAAGCAGCAGTAAAATAAGAAAATCTGACGCTTTAGACAACGGGAACCACAAGGTTCCCGTTGTTATGTTATAAAAGGGGTGTTACCACACCGAAAGGAGGGAGCGGCATGCTCGCACTCTTGAAAGACGTTGCCCGGCTCGGCTATCTTGAGGAATGGCCCGACGATGACGGGACTGACCTCGTTGTGCTCCTGCGGGGCATCCGGCACCTGCAGCAGGGAGCCCTCTGGGCCGGCATCCGGGACCTGGAAGCGGTCGGGCGGTGGCACGCGCTGGCCGCTAAACTCCTGGCGAAGTACGTTCCGGAGGAGGTGCTTCTGAACGCTACCGCTGAACTTTACCATAATGCCTTTAAGCGGGACAAGCGTTTACTTTTAATCTTTGGCGCTATCCTGGGCCCCGCGGCACTAACGGTGCCGAATTACTTTGTCACCGCGCCATGCTTTATCACCCGTATTGTGGGACTACGCCACGGCGCGCGCCTGGCAGAAGCAGCGGAACTCGCGCCGGGGATGCCGGTCTACCTGGTCCGGGAACCCGAGAACCCGCACGACCCGAGCGCCGTTGCGGTGCTCACCCCCTGGGGTGCACCGCTGGGCTACCTGCACCGGCCACTGGCGGCCGTCCTCACCACCCGCTGCGAGCAGGGCGAGTCCTTTACCGCCCGCGTCGTGGCGTTTTGCGGTGAAGCTTACGACCCCAACGAGCGGCTGCACATCGAAGTCCGGCGCGACGGCTCCGCCGCCACGATCCGCCTAGTTTCCTACGAGCCGGCAGCGGTAGAATTAAAGGAGGGAAGCATTCGCAAGCAATGAAAACGCCGCACAGCCCACAAGGCAAAATCCTCCACCAGCCGGCAGGAAAAGATAGCCAGAGGTCGAAGTTTAAGTTTTAGATGAACCTAACCAAGGTTTTTATTTGGCGAAGGGGCGAATTTACGAGTGCCTTTGTCGGTTTTAGTTACTAACCAACCACCCGAAACTGACGAAAACGTTCCTGAACCGGTGAAAAATCTTTTCCAAGCCTACACTCGGGTTAAGTACGGAGAAACGTACTTTCCTTTCCGCCATCAGGCTGAAGTCTTTCGTCGGGTCTTGGAAGATCAGGAGATATTCCTGGTGGCGGGGACGGCTGCAGGAAAGACCCTGGCCATCGCTGTGCCGCTGTTTCATAAGTTGCGCGAGGGGCGCATTCACAAGGTTTTGCTGATGTATCCCACCATAGCCCTGATGGAAGACCAGCGCCGGGTGATGGATACCTTGGCCGAGCTTATGGGCCTGCAGATAGGCCAATTGCGGGGCGGGATGTCGCGCATAGAACTGATGGCCGCGCTCAACAGGCCGGTCATTCTGGCCACTCCTGACGAGGTTTACTGGTTCTTCCGCAAGAATGTGAAGTATGGCGGCTTGCTCCTCTACGGCCTGGCGTTGGTGGACGAGTTTGTTCTGGACGAAGCACACCTGTTCAACGGCCTGATGCTACGAAACCTGAGGCATTTCAAGCAAAGAATATGTCTGCTTGGTGAAAGGCTGGGCAAGCGCCCGCGGTGGCACATCCTCACCGCTACGCCCACGCCAGAATTGCGCCGTCTTACGAGCGGAGCGGATGTGCGGGGCCAGTCCAAATGCGGCGATGTAGAGGTGACATTTCTTGACCCGGCGAGGGGCTACGAAGAGCGTCAGGACAGACTGATTGGCGCTGTCGAATCGGCCCTGGCCGATGGTGCCCAGAAGGTGCTTCTGGTCTTCAACTCTGCTGACCTGGCCCACCGGGTCTTTGAAGGCATCAAGGGCGGATCCCGACCCGACTTGCCGCCCGACCTGCAGTGGCGGTTTGGACGCATCCGGTGGGACAAGTTCAAGGCCTGGCTGGGGCAGGAAGGGATTGCGATGGAAACCATGGAGGAGATAGAGAGGTGGCTAAAGCGAGAAGGGCCTTTCTACCTAAAGGACCTGGATGAGGGAACCTGGGTTGACCTGTCCAGTGAGACATTGGCCGCCAGGGTAGCCCGGTTGTTGGAGGGTCAGACCTGGGGCCTCAGGCGTCTCCTCCACTCCCTAAATCGGGAGGGAGAACAGCACTTGATTGAAGCCATGGACCGGCAATTGAGAGGCAAAGGAATGTTGCCCCGGTTGCTGTGGAATGAGGTCAGGCCGAAGTTGAACCGGGAAGCGGATGTTAACGTTGTCGCTGAGGCTTTAGAGGCTCATATGAGCCTTATTCAGACCGGGCTGGAACGTCTCTGGGCGGAGGACTCGCTGCGGGTGACCGCTCCGGCCTGCAGAGAGATCACGGAATCTCTACAGCAGGCAGGAGCAGGCCCGGAATTGGCCGAGGCAATTACCCGCCATCTCAGGCACACGGTAGAGCTTCCGGAACAAAGTGGTGTGGAACACAGGATGTCTTCCGGGAAGTTGGCCGAACGGCGCGTGGCCCTTTCTTGGCTGGACTGGTTAGTCGCGGATCCCTCACGGCAGCAGGCACTGGTTGAGCGTATACATCAGGCTTTGGCAGCGAAGGAACTGGAGGTTGAGGCCCGCCACATCGCTACTTGGGGCGAGACGGGGGTGCCGGTCGTCATCTACACCGGCAAGATGTCCCGGGCCGAGCGCGAGGGACTGATAGATGCCTTTAGTAAGCTTCCCAGAGCAGTGCTGATCTCCACGCCGGCCGTTGAAGTCGGGGTGGATTTCGCTGCTGATGTTTTGATCACCGAGCAATGCGACGGTAACAGTTTCTTGCAGCGCTTCGGACGGGTGGGGCGCCGTCCGGGTATCCAGGGCAAAGTAATCGTTCTGGTAAGGAATGGCGAGGCCTACGTGCGCTTGTTTCAGTGCCACCAGCCCCAGATGAGCCGGGAGGAGTTCTCCGCCTTCATCGCCGATCCTGCAGACGGTCTCTTTCCGGCCCGGCTTTACGCCGAAGGCTCGGCTTTCTTAGACGCTACCCACTGGATGGTTAACGCCCAACTGGGAGAGATCGGCACATGGCTCAATCAGGCCATGTTTGGAAACGAAGTGGCCACCTTGGGCCGGAAGTTGCGGGAAGCGAGCCTGCCCTTCACTTATGGCCTGCGGGGGACGCTTCCAGAGGTCGTTCTGCAAGGTGGCGCGGGCGGAGACCCGTTCTATATCCTGTGCAAGGTATCCAATGAGCGGCTCCTCCACAGCGACTCTCCCTTCGAAATGGCCAGGGCCGAGATGTGGTACCTTGAATTCCTATGGAAGCCGGCGCCATGGAAAGCCATTGTAGTGGACGCCAAGGCAACATTGGAAGCCAGCCAGGCGCTCTTTTGGTGGCAAAATGGCCGCTGGCACTTACGGGTCGGTTATGGTATCGCCGCGGATTATGTGAAGTTATTTAGCAACGAACCGGTCGCCAAAGGGCAACCCGTTAGAGTTCTCTTAAAGGCATTGGAGGAGCAAATTCGGCATGATTTGGAAGGATTTCTCTCGAAGATACGCCCTGAGGCGTCCAAGCCACTTCCTCAGCTTCTGGTTCGGATAGGAGAGGCATTACCCTTGTTCTTCGAGCCTTACTCTCGCCTCGTCCTGGGCCAGGGTGATGTGCATCTTCTGCGGGTGGATGCGGATGGTATTGCTGAGCCGGTGGAGGACCAACTTGGCAACCCGCTAGTGCTGCCCGACCAAACCTGGTTAATTCTATACGACCATACCAAGGAGGCGGCGGAGGAGCGATTGAGAGAAGCTTCCGTCCTTGATTTAGAAGAGGTTATCTACGATTGGAACGCCCTGCAGGTGCCAGGAAGCATTGGTCCGGTGCTTCTCGACCGGGTGGCCGGGGCCTGTTTCCATGTCTATCGGAGGCTGGTGGAGTATGCTGATAGATAGGTATAAGGCTGCGCTGGGCAAGTCCACAGGCCGGCAAACCCTTTACGATCACTCTTTGTCCTGCGTGGAGGTGGCGCTACGGGTGGCCCGGCTGGCCGGCGAGGAACCGGGGCCACGCCTGGATCGGCTGGTTTTTGCTGCCTTCGTACATGACGTGGGAAAGCTCGATCCGGCTTTCCAGGCCATGCTGGAGGCAGCTGCCAGTGGTCAGCCCCTACCTGGGAAGAAGGTGAAACATGAGGCCAGCACCTTCGACTACGACCATCCCCGCCTGGTGGAAGAGAACAAGGAAGCCATCCGGCAGGAACTGCGGGGAGCGTGCGGGTACGACCTGGACCTGAAGCATGTGGCGGGAGAAGCCATGGATCATGTGTGGGCCTTCGCCGTGACCCACCACGGGCTCTTTCACGTGTCCTATGAGCGAGACAAAGCCGGTATCCTGCGCCCCCTCATTCGCCGCCAGTGGACTTCCTTCTACCCCAATGAGGAGCGGCGCATAACACTGGTGGACCTGCTCTTCGCCTATCATCCTCTGGGCGGCCTGGTGATGATTGGCGATCTTGTGGCTTCGTACTGCCACGAACAGGGGAAGGACTACCAGACCTTTTTTAGCCAGGCATCGAGCCTTGGGGAGGTGTTCGCGCACCTCACCGAGTACGCCGATGAGATCGAAGCGGGGATCAAACTCTATGACCCCAGAGACTACGGGCTAAAGGAAACCCTGAAACTGATAGCGGGAGGAATTCGATGAACAGGAACCCCTTTGCATTCGTTGTTCAAGCGACGGAGGAGACCTTGAATAATTGGGGTTTGGCCGACACGGTCAGCAGCCATACTGTGGCCTCTCGGGTAGCCGATGGCGCCGCCTATTGGGAGCGGGCCCTCCCAGACGGTTCTCATCTGGCCGTGATCCGTCTCTTTTCGCCTGTGGTGCAGCGGGAGGAGGTCTTCCTGGGTAACGTGCTGCTTAACGATTTTCTGAGTAAGGCGTTGATGCGGGCTGTGGAGCAAGGCGGCCTGGGTCGTATGGCGCTCTTAGCCAACGATCTGGAGAACTATTACTATCTCTACCACGGAGAGGCGGCTCTGGACCAAATGGCTGAACGCTTCTGGCAAGAGATTCTCTCCAGTCTGCCCAACCTTTACTTTGGCGATGAGGACCCGGCCCGGGGCATTCATGGCAAGTTGGAGCGAATGTTTACTTTCGAGAAGAGTGACTTTGAACCATTTCCTGTGTATTCTGTCCCCCATTTCTTGGCCAAGCCTTTAGAGCAAGGTGTCCGGAGACAGATTCAAAGGCTTCTCTCAGAAGAGGACTTTGATAAAAATGCTCGCAAGGCCATGGCTGCCCTCTCTTTCTTCTACGGTCAGACCAGCGGTGGACTGGGCGACGCGCAGAGCTTTGCTATGTTTTTGTACAGGCTCGTTGATGTGTACAGAGTGTTGCCTGCCGAGACGGTTGCCAGGGTCTTTGGCATCAAAGAAGTCACCAAAAATGAAATCAAAGACAAGATAGACGCAGGGCAGTTTTCCAGAGAAGATCTGCGAAACCTGCTTGGAGAATTACTTGCCTACTTCCAGGCAGAGATTGAACAAGGCAAAGATGAATGGTTACTGGGATTTATCCGGAAGGACAGAAAGTTGATAGAGATAACACCAGAAGAATTTCTGAGCGAGGCTCTGACAGGTGTTCAAATGGGCTATGCGTCGCCTGCTGTTCCAGTAGTAGTCGAAGGTGAGGTAGGTTGTCGTCTATGTGGTGTTCGCTTTCCCAGGGTACGGGATCGGTTCATCACCCTTGGTGTCAATGTCTTCCGCTTCCACAATGAAAGTGCCAAGAAATCTGACCGGAAAGACGATCCCAACACATGTGCCAAGTGTGCCCTATCGGCCTATTTGCAGCAGAGAGTGCTGGGTTCTGGGCCAGCCCCGCTGGGAGGTAAATTGCCCCAACTTCCTCGTCTCTACAACCTCCTCTTCCACTACGGCCACCACGACGAGGCAGGAGCCCAGCGGCTCGCCGCCGTGATTGACTACTTGTTTGACCGAATCGGTTCTTTCCAGCAGAGGGCCCGGGAGGAGAAGAAACCATTCTCAGTGGAGTATATGCGGGAGGAATTGGCTCGGTGGGAAAGGGAACGCCAGGCCGCGGAACCTCGCTCGGCAGGGGAGATCCCCAGCGCCGAAGAAGCCTTCGCTGCGCTAATTGCAGACGACACCGTGGCCCCCGGTCTGGAGACCCTGGGCCAGATGCGCACCGATGTGCAGGCCCAAGTCCTGCCGCTGGGAGTGGGCGACTACCGCCTCTTGGCCTTCATCCTGCCCCAGCTCCAACCGGGCCGCGACGAGGCCTTGGATTTCGTCCAGCGGCGTTTCTCCCGGAGCCGTCTGGCCGCCTTCACCCTGCTGGCCCTCTTACGCAAGCTGTGCGGCTGCGATGGGCCGTATTACTTTCAGTCTGTACCTACTCTGGCCCCTGGCGGGTTCGACGCCAACACCTTCTACGTCCAGGGCAAGGCCGAAAACGCCGACGAGGCCATCCGGCACTTCAGCGCCATCGCCAACTTCGCCCGGCGAGTAGTCAAGCGGCAGGAAGGGCATTCGCTTCTGGCCGACTGGATTCTCTTAGCCGAGCGGCTTCAAGAAGATCCTCTGGGCACTTTCTCGGAGGTCCTGCGGGATTCGCCCTTACGAGTCGGCGACGACTTGCGCGAAGCCCGATACAGACGCCTTTCCAATGAGTTCGCGAAAGGAATGGGGGTGATTGATGGGACAGAGTATCTGAAACTGATAGAGCAACTCAAACAATTATGACCCCAGCCGTTTGCGGCGTCAGCAAATCGAGGAGGTGAGACGATGCCAAGACAGGTAAACACAACGGAATTGGACGAGTTCTGTCAGCTTCTCTTCCGCGCTTTAGACCGGTTGGGCGGAAAGCGGGATAGAGACCTTCTGCCGCTCTTCCTGAGCGAACGGCCCACAGCCTATGAGAAATACCCCCGCCTGCTCCTGGGCCACATCCGCTACTACGACAACGTGGAGGCTGGCTTTGAGGAGTGGAAGAGCAAGGTGCTGCGGGATGCCAGCGACTACCGGCGGCAACAGGAATTCCCTGAACTCCTGGCCCTCAAGAAATGGCTCCTGGAGCATCGGAACCTTTTTGAGGGGCGCAAGGACAACTTGAACCATCTTAAGCGCAGCCTCTACGCTCGGGTCTATGAGTACCTCTACCCCCGGCGGCTGCTCACCGGGACCTACGCCGAGGCCAACCGGGGAAATCCGGACGCTCTAGAGGAAGATGCTGTCCGGGCCAACTTCCGGCAAGTGGTTCAGCCGCACATCGCCAGACTGGCCCAGATATACGGCGAAGGTGAGCGACTTCAGGCCATCGTTGCCGAAGCCGAGGAGTTTCTTATCGCCAACCGCCAGCGCTATCGCTGGAAGCTGCGGGAAATGGAGGTTATGGAAGCACCTGGAGAGGCGGCTGGAACCTAATTTTGAAGTAAGGCTTTGTTTGAAGATCTCAAAAACGAGGAGGGAAGTCCCATGAGCCAGATTGAACTCTTTGTTAACCGAATGGCCAATGTTAACGTTCTGGTTCCTAAGGTGGTCAACAAACGGCGTGTGGCCCAGCCTATTTACACCCGCAGGGTGGTCACTATTGTCGGCGTAAAGACTGTGAAAACCCGTTTTCTGCCGGTTTCCCACGAAGGCTATGGTAACGAGTCTTATGTGGATAAACTGGAACTCCTAGGTAAGACGCGAGCCGAATTTATCAGTCGTAAGCTTAAAGGGATTGAGCGTCGCGCTCACATGAGTCTTTTTCGGGAGCTGGTAGAACAGAAGACCAGTAGCAGTTGGCAAGCTTACTTCACTGCCAAGTTTGACAGAGAATGCACCATTCCAGATAGCTTGTGTATCGCTTGCTGGAACTGCTCCCTCTTCGGCGGGCTTGAAGCCGGTAAAGGGGCTACATTCTCCCGCATCCGCTATTTTGACACTTACTCGGTTGAAGATGCTGTAGATTGCATAGCCATGGAGGGCAGCGAGGAAGGGATGGGCATCGGCAACCAGGTCTATGAGGACGTGAACAAAGGCCGTGGTGCCGAAACCTACCATCTATACGAGTACGTGAAGGCTGGCACCCGCTTCCCTTTCATTACGATTATCGAAAGTCCTACGCTGCTTGACGTAGTCGGCTACCTGCACACCGTACGCCGGGCTGACGAACACGGCTACGGCAAGTACTCGGCCAACCACGGCAAGTTCGATACCGAGTTCCTGGTGGTGGCCACAGGCTATCCCCGCTTCTCGGTACTGGATATGCTGAAATGGGCCGATGAAGGGACGCTGGAAAGCCGGTTTGACGAGCGGAAGGTGCACTTTGATGACCTGAACGGCAGCGTGGCTCTCTTTGGGGAGGAGATTGAAGCCCTGGCGGGTAAACTTACGGAGGCCTTCGAAGAGTACTTTACGGCTCTGGGATAAGGGGTGATGGGCGGTGCTCTACGCTAGGGCCATCACTCTCAGGAACTGCGGGCGCTTTACTGTGGTAGCCTCTGACTTCGGGTCGGATTACCGAACCCACACCCACGTGACCAGCGAGGCCCTCTATGCCAGCCTCACACGGGGTGCCACTTGGCAGCCACGCCTGATAAACTTGAGAAACGACCCGGACGCCTTTACCCAGGCCTATGACGTGGCGGCTATGCCTGTTTGGTTCTTACCAGGGATCTTCATCGCAGAGGGAAGCCATCGCCTGCCCGATGTCTATCTAGACACTACAGCCTTCAACGTCGTGCACGAGTTCTATCCCAGCACCAGCCGAATCTACATATACAAAAAGGGCAGCTTGGAGGAAAAAGACCGGCCTTACTATGTTCCGACCTACGGTACCATCCAGGCAATCAAGCCCGACCAGCGGTTGGTAACTTATGGCTTTTCGGCCAGACCTGAATTGTTGGAGAGGTTTGCCGAAGGCCAGACTTTCCTGCTAGGCAAAAAAAGGACGATGTTCCAGATCGTGGAGCTTTCCGGGGTAGTTGAGGGAAGATGGAAACGCGGGAAATGCATCACTGGCTGGTTGGAGTTGTATGCCAACCATCGCCAGTATTGGCAGCGCTTTGAGTCTTTTGAAGTGTTGGCTGCTACTCTGCGGTATATCATCTTGCGAGGAACCACCCGAGAAGAAGTCGGCTACGTAGAATTTGCCTTTCCCAACAGTGGTCTCTGCGTACCAGACTTTTACTTCGAGCTCCTTAAGCAAGAGAGGTTATTATGAGCGAGCAGGAGGTATCTTGAATGACCGAAAAATCTTTTTGGTCCCGGCTTTTCGATTTTTCCTTCTCTTCCTTCGTCACCCTGAAAATCATTCCGGTTCTGTATGGCCTTTGGATCGCCATCGGGGTCATAGTGGCGCTTGGTATGCTTACGGGCGGCGTAGGTATAATGCGTTTCGGCTACGGCTGGTCGGGGAGCAGCTTCTTTCTGAGCTTGATCTGGGCGGTGGTCTTCTTTTTCCTCTGGGTGATCGGCGGCCGGGTTTGGATGGAGACAATTATCGTTCTCTTCCGCATTGCCGAGAACACGTCGGCACTGGTTCGGGCCAGCCGGGGAGGGCAGCCTGAGAGCAGCGAAGGCGTGAAGGACACGCTGCTTTGATACCTTAAAGGGGAGCCAGAAGCTCGTGGAGACTGGCTTCGAGTGTTCAAAGCCGGGATGGTGGCATGATGGGCTCTCGGGGGTGAGGCGTGCTGGCCGAGGTTTTTATCATCAACTTCGGGACAACCCTCGGTAAAAAAAGCGAGCGGCTCTTGATCAAAGAGCAGGGTAAGGTGGTTCAGGAGATTCCCTTCCGGGACATCTCTGCGCTCACTATCGCTACGCGTGGGGTTTCACTCTCCTCGGATGTGATTCGCGAGTGTGTTGAGCACGGCATCCAGATAAATTTTCTTACTTCTTCCGGCAAGCCTTACGCCAAGGTGACCTCGCCGCAGTTGAGCGGGACGGTGCTCACGCGCCGGGAGCAGATTTTAGCTTACACCGACGAGCGTGGTGCGGCGTTGGCCGTGGCTTTTATCGAAGGAAAGCTTAAAAACCAAGCGAACGTCTTAAAGTATTTTGCCAAATACCGGCGGGCGGCCGACCCGGCACTCTACCGTGAGCTTGAGGCGCAGCTGAAGCGGCTGGAGGATATCCGCGGCGAACTCGGGAATTTGACCGGAACAACGGTGGACGAGCTGCGCGGCACCATTTTTTCCATCGAGGGGCGGGCGGCCCAGGAGTACTGGGACGGCGTCGGGCTCCTGCTTGGGAAAAGAGTTGAATTTGCGGGCCGGGAGCGCCGGGGCGCCGAGGACCCGGTAAATGCGGCGCTGAACTACGGGTACGGGATACTGTACTCCCAGGTGTGGGGCGCGGTAATGCTGGCGGGCCTGGAGCCCTTCGCCGGGTTTTTGCATACCGACCGACCGGGGAAGCCGAGCCTGGTGCTCGACCTTACCGAGGAGTTCCGGGCTTGCATTGTAGACCGGACGATCGTGGGAATGCTGCTGCGGGGCGGCTCGGTGAAAATGGAAGAAGGACGCCTGACTGACGAAACCAGGCGGGAGCTGGCGCAGCGGGTATTGGAACGATTGGAAGCGGAAGAAAACTATGACGGTAAAAAGCATAAACTCAAGACAATCATCCAGCGGCAGGCGCGGCGGGTCGCGAGTTTTTTGCGGGGTGAGGGGCGGTATAAGCCGTTTGTGGCCGGGTGGTAGGAAGAAAGGATGAAGGATGAAGGATGAAAGATGAAAGATGAAAATTGGGAAAAATAGGGATTTGAGGGTTAGGACGAAGGACTTTGCGTTGCAGGTTATTAGGCTGTACTCGGCCTTACCGAAAACGACGGAAGCACAGGTGCTCGGTAAACAGTTGCTCCGGTCCGGAACATCAGTAGGAGCACATTACCGGGAGGCGCAAAGGGCAAAATCAAACGCCGATTTTATTAATAAAGTTGAGGGAGCATTGCAGGAACTTGAAGAAACGCAATATTGGTTAGAACTCTTGCAGGATTGCAGCCTAATTAACGAAGACAAATCGACCTCGCTCCGGCAGGAATGCAACGAGTTAATAGCGATCTTTGTGACTATGGTGAGAACAATAAAATCGAAGCGTCGCTAATTCATATTTCATCCCTCATCCTTCATCCTTTGACACGAGGTGTTAGGCAGTGAAGACGTTAGTGGTTTATGACATTCCCGATGACCGCATCCGGACAAAGGTTTTCGAAACCTGCAAGGACTATGGCCTCACCCACATCCAGTATTCGGCCTTCTTCGGGCCACTCAACCAGAACCGGCGGCAGGAGCTTTACCAGCGCCTGCGGCGGGTTTTGGGCAAAAACGAAGGGAAAATTATCATCTGTCCCATTTGTGACAAGGACCTGACGTTGATGCTTGAGATTGCGGTGCCGGAGGAAGTAGCCTGCCGGGCGCGGGGAGCACAAGGCGGTGGGGGGCCGCTGATTTATTGAGGATGCAGGCTGAGGGGGCTGGGCGGTGGTCGTTAAGGTTGGCGACCTGAAGCAATACCTCTACTGCCCGCGGATCATTTATTTTACCTACGTGGCGCCGGTGGAGAAAAAGGTCACGGCGAAGATGGCGATTGGCAAGGAGGAGCATTTCACCACCGCGCGGTTAGAGGAGCGGCGCCGGCTGCGGGCCTACAGGCTTTCCGAAGGGGAGCGGCGGTTCAATGCCTATTTTTACTCCGCGCGTCTGGGACTCGAAGGGGTGCTTGATATGTACGTTGCCACGCCGCAGGGTCATTTCCCGGTCGACTTCAAGAACGCCTGCCGGGTGGCGCTCAACCACAAGTACCAGCTGATCGCCTACGCCCTGCTTTTGGAGGATCACTTTGGCCGGCCGGTGCGCGGCGGCTTCATCTACCTCATTCCGCACAAACGGGCGCACTATATCGAGCTCACGCCCGACGCCCGGCTTTACACAAGGCGGCTGATCGGCGCCGTGCGGAACCTCGTTGCGCGGGAACACTTTCCGGAAATGCCCCGGCGGCGCGGGCGCTGCGCCGACTGCGAGTACCGGAACTACTGCGGGGACGTGGGATAATGTACTTTTTCACGGATGAGGAGAAGAAGCACCTCTTGCGCTACCACCTGCCCAGGGCGCGGGAGCGCGGCGTTGCCGAGGAGCTGCGGGGCTGGAACTGGCACCAGCCGCCGCTGGAGCCGGTTTACCGCGACGTAGTCCTGGCGCTTTACGAAGTGGCCAACGCCTACTGCCCGACCGGGCGCGACGTTTTCCTGCGCCGGGTCCAAAGGGAGAAAGGCCGGCCCAACCTGGCGATGCTTCAGGGGGCGATCTTCCACGCCGTGGTCGCGGACGTGATCGTAGCCGCGAAGCGGGCGATCTATGGCGAAGGGGTGGCTAACTACCGGACAATCGTGGAGCGGGTGCAGAACCACCCTGTTTTGCCGCTTGACGCTTGGGCGGAGCAGCTTACCCCGGAAGAGCTTGCCGATACTGCTTCGAAGGTGGAAATCCTGGCGGCCTTCGAGAAAACCCGCGTGCTGGCGCGGCTGCAGGAAATACTCACCAAACAGCCTTACATCGGCGAGGATTCATTAGTTAGTCTGGCGCTGCCGGTAGTGGTGGAGCAGAAGTTAGATGGGTCGTTTTTAGGCCTGAGCCCCAACCTTAGCACCGACGCGTGCGTCTTCTGGGAGCCGATGGTGCTTGACCTGAAATTTGACAAGCCGCGCGATTTTCACCGCCTGACCACCACTGGCTACGCCCTGGTAATGGAGGCGCTTTACGAGTTTCCGGTAAACCTCGGCTGTATAGTCTATGGTGAGTTCCGCGGCGACCGCTTGATCGTGAAAAAAGACATCCACATCATCAGCGACGAGCTCCGCCAGTGGTTCATCGAAACTCGCGACGAGAAGGCCCGCCTGGTGGCGGAGGAGATCGATCCGGGGACGGGGGATTGCTACGAGGGTTGCCCGTATCACCATGTTTGTTTTGGGTAAGTTGGAGACTACCCGGGTGAGCGGCTGGGTATTTCCTGTTCATTAAGGGCGGACTTAACTTTTAAGCTAATTTGGAGGCTGAAAAATTTAGACTTTTGGGCAGGGTTTATTCTTGGAGGTGGTGAATTTTAAGTTACGTTAGCGGGAAGGTGGATTAGGCTGGTTAGAAAAAAGTTTTTTCGAAAATGAAGAGGTTTTCCCCTAAATCTTGGCAGCAAAAAAGTATGGCGTTGCCAAGGCGGAGGGCGCAAATCCTTGTGGCTGACGGTTTTTAAACGTCCGGCGGTTTTTCGAAAGAAAAAGGAGTCTCTATGCAAAAAGGGCATTTTCGAAAAAAGAGCGTATTTGGAGACGCTGGCTGGTGGCTGAAAGCCTCAGGTTCCAAGGGGCGGCGGGAATAAACGCGGTGCGGTGTTGCAGCCATTTCCCCGATGACAAGGGGACTGAAAGCCGAATAAATTCGGGGGCTTGCACCTAACCGCAAAAGTTGCAGCCATTTCCCCGATGACAAGGGGACTGAAAGAAGACAGTTGCCGAGGCGGAAATAGCTCCCGGGACATGTTGCAGCCATTTCCCCGATGACAAGGGGACTGAAAGCCCGGCGGTAGTTTCCCGGCGGTAGCGGGGGTTTAAGTTGCAGCCATTTCCCCGATGACAAGGGGACTGAAAGGGCGATGGATCGTTATCTGGCCCGGGAAGCGGTACGGTTGCAGCCATTTCCCCGATGACAAGGGGACTGAAAGAAATACCCGGTCTTTAACGCCGAAAATATACCGCAACGTTGCAGCCATTTCCCCGATGACAAGGGGACTGAAAGTCAGTCGTGCCGGGCTGCCCCTTGTAAAGCCTGTCTGTTGCAGCCATTTCCCCGATGACAAGGGGACTGAAAGGCACCCGGTCACCGGGTTTGAGGCTCTCCTTCAGGTTGTTGCAGCCATTTCCCCGATGACAAGGGGACTGAAAGGGCCAAGGGCAAGGTGCGAGCATTTCAACGGGCTTGGTTGCAGCCATTTCCCCGATGACAAGGGGACTGAAAGGGTAGTCCACCGCAGGGCCGATCACCTGGAGGTAACGTTGCAGCCATTTCCCCGATGACAAGGGGACTGAAAGGCGTCACCACCTTGGCCGGTTTCGGGGCCTGGACTTCGTTGCAGCCATTTCCCCGATGACAAGGGGACTGAAAGTTCGTAATCCTTCGACGCCGTGAAAAGGTTGCCCTCAGTTGCAGCCATTTCCCCGATGACAAGGGGACTGAAAGCGGCGTATCTTCAGCGTCAACGCCCTGCCGGATCAGTTGCAGCCATTTCCCCGATGACAAGGGGACTGAAAGAAAGAAACCATTGGCGCTCACTGCGAGGGATACAATGGTTGCAGCCATTTCCCCGATGACAAGGGGACTGAAAGGGCGCTGTTCCAGGCCGACCCGGTGAAGACGGGCTGGGAGTTGCAGCCATTTCCCCGATGACAAGGGGACTGAAAGGACCCGAGGGCAGATGATCAAGCTGGTGGTTTCCGGAGTTGCAGCCATTTCCCCGATGACAAGGGGACTGAAAGGGTCAACAAACGCCCGGTCTTTGAGCTGCGGGAAGGCCGTTGCAGCCATTTCCCCGATGACAAGGGGACTGAAAGCTTCGCCAGCCGTGAAGTTTGCAAGCTGTAAACGGGTTGCAGCCATTTCCCCGATGACAAGGGGACTGAAAGATTCATACCAACGGAAATTACGGCGATTCGCAATGGAGTTGCAGCCATTTCCCCGATGACAAGGGGACTGAAAGTGGTAACAAATTTCGGGGCAAACTGGGATGCACTCGAGTTGCAGCCATTTCCCCGATGACAAGGGGACTGAAAGTGGATCTAAACGCGCGTGCCATCTATTCACCGCTCAAAGTTGCAGCCATTTCCCCGATGACAAGGGGACTGAAAGGTCACGGGTGCAGGAGATATGGCTCCTGCATCTGAGCGTTGCAGCCATTTCCCCGATGACAAGGGGACTGAAAGTTCTTTGAAATTCCCCCCAGGCCCGGCCCGTTCCCCGGTTGCAGCCATTTCCCCGATGACAAGGGGACTGAAAGGATTCACAGCGGCGGCGCGGGGTAAGGGGCTTAAAGTTGCAGCCATTTCCCCGATGACAAGGGGACTGAAAGTAGAGTATCGCATAATGCCTCCCGTCTCGCTTGGGAGTTGCAGCCATTTCCCCGATGACAAGGGGACTGAAAGGGGTCTCCGCGGCTCCGGTCACTTCCTTGAACCACCCGGTTGCAGCCATTTCCCCGATGACAAGGGGACTGAAAGTCAACGCCACGAAGTCGACACCCTCCAACCACTTATAGTTGCAGCCATTTCCCCGATGACAAGGGGACTGAAAGCCTGCCACAGCGCTACCGCCCGCGGCGATGGCCGCAGTTGCAGCCATTTCCCCGATGACAAGGGGACTGAAAGTGGTGCCGACCTTCCGGCTGCCGAACTTAACTTCTGTTGCAGCCATTTCCCCGATGACAAGGGGACTGAAAGTCTACGATCGGACGATTTACCTGGCGAAGTCCGAAGACGTTGCAGCCATTTCCCCGATGACAAGGGGACTGAAAGCGTCCTGGGCGGCACGCCGAACGAGCAGATTTCCGGGGTTGCAGCCATTTCCCCGATGACAAGGGGACTGAAAGGGCGCTGGACTCGCAGCGAGATGGAAACGGCGGTCAAGGTTGCAGCCATTTCCCCGATGACAAGGGGACTGAAAGAGCGGCCAGGCGTTGCGGTAAACTGCCCAGGTGGTGCGTTGCAGCCATTTCCCCGATGACAAGGGGACTGAAAGGTGCGGCGAGCGGGGCCTGAAGGATACAAACGCCGGAGTTGCAGCCATTTCCCCGATGACAAGGGGACTGAAAGCCCGGCTGGGCGAAGTTTTTATTTCCGCCTTTCTTCTGTTGCAGCCATTTCCCCGATGACAAGGGGACTGAAAGAGTTCGTTATATCTTCCTCCGCTACCGGGACATAGCGGTTGCAGCCATTTCCCCGATGACAAGGGGACTGAAAGTCAAAGGGGAAACGTTCGGGTGCAAGGGTTTACAAAAGTTGCAGCCATTTCCCCGATGACAAGGGGACTGAAAGGAACCTGTTCTCGTCCCCGCCGAAGTCGTCTGCAATGTTGCAGCCATTTCCCCGATGACAAGGGGACTGAAAGTTCCTCCCGACGCCGGAAAAGCTCTACGAGCAGTACAGTTGCAGCCATTTCCCCGATGACAAGGGGACTGAAAGTGCCTGGCCTCGCCCGGCCCTGCCGCGCCCGGCCGGGGTTGCAGCCATTTCCCCGATGACAAGGGGACTGAAAGGGTGCTTGTTCTCTTGAAATTTGTTGACGTTGCCAGGCGTTGCAGCCATTTCCCCGATGACAAGGGGACTGAAAGGCTCACCGCCAAGCGGTTGGGGCTTGACCCCTTCGCAGTTGCAGCCATTTCCCCGATGACAAGGGGACTGAAAGGTGGACGTTAGACGAGGGTTTGAGGGAGTGGAAAAAGGTTGCAGCCATTTCCCCGATGACAAGGGGACTGAAAGCGCCTGTCACCGCTACTTTTGTAGTGGCCGGAAAGATGTTGCAGCCATTTCCCCGATGACAAGGGGACTGAAAGTGCAAGCTAACGGTTCTATCGCCGCCGACGGTTACAAGTTGCAGCCATTTCCCCGACGACAAGGGGACTGAAAGTAACTTTCACCCTGACAAGCAAGGATGTTGCTCTTGGCGTAAAGGCGTATCAGGGCGGGCAGGTCTGTCGCGGCGGCCTTTATGCTGCGGCAATTTCCGGCATCCGGGAGACGTTCCGGGTTCAGCTTACAGAACGTGTAGGACTTCTGCCGGCGGGCCGGGCTACGGGCGAGGCTTAACAACCTGCAGGTCAGATCGCTGCGCCCCAAGACGTGGACGCTTTCCAGAGAGGGAAGCCGGCCGGCAAGGGCATCAATGAAGCTACAGTCTGCAGCCGAAACGCAGCAGTGGACCGGGGAAACGAGGAGCGCCAGCACGATCGCGCCGTCTTTCCAGGCTACATAGATAGCGGTTTCCGCGTCCAGCCGAGAGAGTTCGTCCAGGTAACTGAAAAAATAGAGGTTGTTGGTGGAGTCACGCTGGAGAAAGGCCACGAGTTCGCCGGTTTTCTGGTTTTAAAGAGTTCCATAGCTCAACCTCTTATTGTACCCACCAAAGTGGGCACTTCGACTTCCCGGTAGGTGCCAGAGCGCCAAAGAAATACCGATGGGGGGATTGGCCTTTCGGGAGAAGCGTTTGCCCAAGATAAAAAAACAAAGTCCAGCTTGAAGCAACGGTAGGGAAGAATTCGGACTCCATCCTTAAAGGGAGCCTAAGGCCTGGGAGGTGGTTTGAACCGGGATCAGTTTCTTTACCTCCGGGGTATGGAAGTCCTTATCGCCAGTAACGAACAGATCGGGCCGGGCTATAATGGCAGCGGCTAGAATCGGAGCATCCTTCGGGTCCCGGATAAGGCTGCGGGCTTCTTCAATCGCCGCCCGCGAAGGCAGGGATACCCGCTCGACATGAAACAGCCGGAGGAAGTTTTGGAGGAACCTCTCCGAGACGGAAAACTTGCGCAGCAGGACCATCTCGGCCTCTCTTTCTGTCTGTTCGCACAGCACCAAAATGTGATCGTTCTTGAGGATAGTATCCAATAACCGGCGCTCCGGTCCGTGGAAAACCATCCCGGAAATCAGCACGTTGGTATCAAGCATTACCCTCATGCCTGATCTCCGTAGAGTTCTCTAAAAAGCCGTTCCCGAACGGCCTCTATTTCCTGCTCGATTTCCCGACGGGTATATCCTTTATCTTTAGCTTCGGCCACCAGGTCTTTCAGTAAAACTTCGAGAGAGGTCACCGGTTCGAGGACCACTTTATTGTTTTCCACGTAGACTCTGAGTTTTGTGGTGGGCGTAATCCGCAGCTTCTGCCGGATTTCCTTCGGGATGGTCACCTGCCCGCGCTCGGTCGGGCTTACAAAACGGTTTTGCATTTTCCTGCTCCCTCCCTGTTACTTTTTAGAATGATTTTATCAATAATTCTTACCAAAGGCAATAAGTAATCTTACTAAAAGAAAAAGCGGCGCCTTCTGTTGTGGCAAAGCCTGCCGATTCTCCTTGGGCAAGCCGATTAAATGTCTCTATGTAAAAGTTGCAGCCATTTCCCCGACGACAAGGGGACTGAAAGAAGAAAAACCGGAACCCAATTCTTCGGGTTCCGGTCCGGCCAACAAACAATTTATAGTCGCAGGCCATTATTCTTAGCTGCTGGCTTTCCGTTTCTGGGTCACGTTTCAGCACGGCGGCCACGTCCACCACGTCGCGGACCTTCAAGAGTTCAGTCCGGTAAAACAGCTTCTTTAGCACGATCTCCGTTGGCGTTTCGACGCGCACGCTCCGACCGCAAATGGTTTCCGCCACGAAGTAATCCTGCGTGAGATGGGGCGCCACGATGAGGTCCACCAGACCCTCCGGAAAAGACAACTTGGAGAACGATGCCGCCTCTTCGTATTCAAAACCTGCTCCGCGACCTTGGCATTGAGGCGAGGCGTGGCAAGCAGCAGAAGCTGCGCGTCGGTCAGGAAGATGTCCACGCCCCGGCTCACCCGGTGGTTGAAGCGAAAAGCCAGCGCGGTTCCCCCGCCGAAGGTCCACTCCTCCGCGGGAATGCCTGCCGCGTCGAGAACTTCCATCGCTCTACCGAACAAGATTTCCCAAGAAGTCAACCGAGCATCTCCTCCAGATCCCGGTTCGGGTAAACGTTTCTCACGTGCTTTTGGTAGTACTCCCGCAGCTCTTCTGCCGAGAGACCGTGCCTTTCGAGAAACTCGACCATCGCCCGTAGGGACACGTCGCTGAAGAAGTTGGCCACCTGAACAAAGTGCTCCTCGGGCAGTTTTCCGCTTCGCAAAAGACCGGCCAACTCTTCTTTCCCCGAAAGCCCCGGCGTTTTTCGGGTCCGGCATCCTTTTCGGCGGTGCGAGCTGTTATTTGAAGAAGGCGCTCCAGGACCTGTTGGACCTGAACCTCGAGTTTGAGGCGGAGTTGGGGGGCAGGGGGCTGCCGGTTGCTGAGGAGTTGCTCGCAATGGCGGCCGGTGAAGAGGAGAAAAGGGATCTGCTTTGCAATGGCGGATCTTCTGGCCGCTGCGGGCTTGAGGGACGAAGCGGAGGCAATCTACCACGCGGTTATGACCGCGATGCCGGACTGGCACTTCGGCCGTTACCGTTACGCGCTCTTCCTGATGAGGGACAGGGAGGACGAAGCGATGGCGGTGCTCCGAGAACTGGTGGCGGCTAAGGAGACGGTTGATGAGGAGACTTACCGGGAGTTCCCTTTGGCCAGGGGATCACGAACGGGCGACGACTAGCGACTTAAAATCAGACCATTGAGGGATTGAAGTGGGAACGTTGGGCGAAGCGGGGTATACTGATACCAGGGTAGAATTAATGAAAAAAGACGAAAGAAAGGAGAAGGTAAAAATGGGCAGAGTGGAAGGTAAAGTAGCTGTTGTAACAGGTGGTGCGGTGGGAATTGGTCGGGCGACCTGCCTGCTTCTGGCGAAAGAAGGCGCAAAGGTTGCCGTGACCGACGTCCTGGATAAAGAGGGCGAAGAGGTAGGGGGTGAAATCAAAGGCTTCGGTGGAGTAGCGAAGTTCTGGCATCTTGATGTTACGAACGAGCAGGAGGTGGAAAAGGTTTTTGCCGCCATCTTCGGGGAATTCGGAAAGATTGACGTGCTTGTTAATAACGCGGGAATTGCCGGAGTAAGCAAGCCGACGCACGAGATAACTGAGGCGGAATGGGACAAGGTGATGGCTGTAAATGTCAAGGGCGTTTTCTTTTGCACTAAACATGCGATCCCTTACATGCGGCAGGCCGGTGGTGGGAGTATAATCAATTTGTCCTCTATCTACGGCATCATAAGCGCCCCGGATGTTCCGCCCTATCACGCATCAAAAGGTGCCGTGAGACTGATGACCAAGACCGATGCTCTCTTTTACGCAAGGGATAACATTAGGGTGAACTCGGTCCATCCCGGATTTATCTGGACACCGATGGTGGAAAATTACCTCAAATCATCGGGTATCGATCCCGAAGAAGGAAGGGAGCAACTGGCGAGCCTCCATCCCATCGGGCATGTTGGAGAGCCAGATGATATTGCTTACGGTATCCTTTACCTTGCCTCTGATGAATCAAAGTTTGTCACGGGTAGCGAGTTGGTCATAGATGGAGGTTATACGGCTCGATAAGATCCCCAAAAGGTTGTTTTTGGCAAGATAAAAATACAGAAAACGGCGGCCAATTTAAGGAGAGTCTTGCCAGGCTTCGCTTCCGGGGCGAGGAGATTGACGCGGTAATTAAGATTGGATTGCCCCGGAAAAGAGGTGGTTAAGCTGGTGGAAAGTTGGAATAACCTCTTCCGCGGGCGCAGGCCGCCTCCATTTTCTGATAGAAAACTATAAGTTGTGGTGGGGCTGACAGAACAAGGAATGTCGTCGTATGGCGAAAAATAGCGATTTTGATTTAAATTTTAAAAATAAGTTAAAATAGCTACACCAGGCATTTTATAGCGGCCAATATCCTCCGTTTCCGCCATTTGTTGCCGGTTATCGCTTTCGGTGGCGGGGTGGCTGCCAGGGAGATGGGGTGAGAGCGGCGCAGGTACGCTTCAGGTAGTATTTGCGGCAACAAATCAGACTGCACCTCATTTCTCACGGGAGGTTTTGCAATGCGGCAAAAATTGTTCGCCCACGTCTCCGTACTCTTCGCGGCGTTAGTAGTGGCGCTATTCCTTACCGCCGGAGCGGCACACGCCTACCTTTCGGTTTCGGATTACTACGCCCAATGGAGCAGGTCAGGCACCGCATATCCCTCTCTGACTACGAATACCAGTGTGGGGAACACGAATACCAGTACGGTAAAGCCTGGCGTAACAGTTAGCTCTGGCTCTGCCCTTCCGAACGCGACCGTGGTGATCATGCCTGTCGCGGACCGAGCCGGTTATTATTCCCGCCTCTTAGGGGAGACTTTTCCCTCCGTGACGGCTCAGCCGGTGCCTATTCCCCCCGCTTCCCCATCCCAGAACGGTCCGCCCGAGAATAATGGTAGTACTATGCCGGCAAGTAGTAATCCTGCACCGACCAGCACGGGCGCGGTTGAAGCCCTTACCGCTGCCGAGAAAGAGATGTTGGATTTGGTAAATCAGGAACGGGTCAAAGCGGGCCTTCATCCTTTTGTACTGGATATGCGGCTTGTCCAGTTGGCTCGCCTGAAGAGCCAGGATATGTACCAGAATCACTATTTCGGCCACGTTTCGCCCACTTACGGGACCGCCTACGATATGGAGAAGCGGGCAGGGATAAGCGCCCGGGTAATGGGTGGCGAGAATATCGCCAAGGCGGCGACGGTTGCGAGGGCGCACCAACTCTTCATGAGCAGTGAGTTGCACCGGGCCAATATATTAGACCCGCGCCACGACGCCATCGGGATCGGAATCGTGACCACCCCGTACGGCGTTTACGTAACGCAGCTCTTTATAGGCGACTGAAAGAGACGGATGCCGGTCCGTCTCTTAAGAGTGCCTGTAATTCCTTCTAATTTCGCCGGCGGCACCCGCCGGCCTCTTTACTTCTTTCACCTGAAGCGGTAAATTGATAGGCCGTCGCGCGTTCCGCTTGTTTTCTCGAAAGCGGGAAGTGGAGGCGGGGGGAGGACCTTGGCGGGAGCCGGATTAGGGGTATCTGCCTCGCCCTTCGCTGCGATTTCGGGGGAGCGGAAGCGGAAGATTCCTGGGGCAACCGGTTCAAACTGGCCGCCTAAGAGCTGCGGGGGTGTTGAGGCAGGGGAAGGTTTCGCTGCTGTTGCCGGGATATTAGTCGAGATGATGGTGCTGTCCGGCGGGAGTTTGTCCTGTGTGCCGGTAGTTTCTGCCGGTATGCGTCGCTGGGTCTGCTTATCATGACCCTCTTCCGGGGCTTTTGCGGCGCGGCTCCGGCGGGGCTCAACGGTAAAAAAGCCGAATAGCGGGTGCCAGTAACGCGGCATCCTCTTCTCACCTCGGCGAGGATGATTCCTGGTTCATTATATTGGCGGCGTTCGGCTTTTGTTACCGGCGGGATGGCTTGAGATTCGCGTGGTAACAGTTAGGCAGCCACTTACATAGACTACCAGAGGAAGAAATTGCATCTCCTGGAAAGGAGGTATACATATGGCAGAAGTTAACAGCCAGCAGGTGCCGCAGGAAGTGGTCTGCATCGAGACGCTGAAGGTTTACGACTTCTGCTTTCAGCGGGAGCGGCGGGATAATGCCTGCTTTGACCTGTGTCAGGTCCAGGTTCCCGAGGGTGCGGTCATCACCTGCGAAGTGAAAAACGCTACTTGCAAGGAGATCAGCCGCACGCCGCCCGACGCGCAAGGCCGGTCCAACGTCTCTTTTGCCTTTATTGTCACCGTGAGGGTGAAGATAACCAAGGATTCAACAGTAATCTTCGACAAAACGAAGGACTTTGGCTTCACCAAGACGGTGGTGCTCTGCGCTCCGGCCGGAACTTTCACTGAATGCAAGGTGGTCAACGTTGCCTGCGGCCCGTGCATCATTGTGGGCACGCAGGTCTGCTGCACTTACGAGCTCTGCATCATCTTCCAGTCGCTGGCGGTGGTGAAGCTGTTGGTGCCGACCTACGGCTTCTGCATCCCCAAGGAGTGCGAGCAGGTGTTGCCCGGGCCTCCCTTCGTCTGCCCGCCCGACCTCTTCCCGCCGCAGTGTCCGGCAGCTTCTTCGAGTGCAAGCACGGCCTCTGTTACCACCACGAACGTGGGAGCAAACGAAGAGTAAACTGGAAGCCGCTGCGTGAGGGCTGCCTCGATTGGGGCAGCCCCTTTTCATGTGCGCTATGGGAGGATGAGTTACCTGTGCCTGGATTATCAGGCCGACGCCTCTTTCTTCCGGTGAGTTACTTCGAGGAGGATCAGGAGGCTGAGCAGAATACCCGCGCCAATCCAGGCAAGGAGGCCCAGGCGGTTCAGGGCGAGGTTTGCAAAGGTGCCGGCGGCAAGGGCGGTAACCAGCATGATGCCAGTCACTTTGAGCATATCCTGCCAGCCGAGTTCCCGTAAGAGGATGAGGAAGGTAGCCAGGCAGGGGAAGTAAACGGCCAGGACGGTGCTGGCTACGACCAGTTGCTCTGGGGTGAGGTTGAGCGGGGCCAGGATGCCGAGGGCCACATCCTTCCGCAGAAAACCGAGGAGAAGAGCGATGGCGGCGTCGCCAGGTAGTCCGAAGAAAAAGGCGAAAAGGGGCTCGCAGGCACGCGCTAGAAGGTGGATGAAACCCGAGAGGTAGGCCAGGTTGACCACCAGGATTCCCAGGAGGATGAAAGGAATGGCTTCTTTGAAAAAGTGACTGATGCGGAGATAAAGCTTTTTGGCCAGGACCTTTACCCCCGGGAGTCGGTAGGGCGGTATTTCGACCAACAGGGAGGGGGTGTAGCCTGCGAGTTGCCGGTTGAGCAAAAGGCCAAGGGTGAGCCAGACGCAGAAAAGCGTCAGGAAGATCTGGCCTACGTAGAGGCCGCCGTGGGGGCCGACCAGCGCGAAGATCATGGCCGTCTGGGAGAAGCACGGGACGGCGATGGCCATGAGCGTGCTGGCGATGAATTTCTGGCGGTGGCTTTCGAGGTTGCGGATCGAGAGGGCTGCCGGGACGTTGCAGCCAAGTCCTAAAATCATCGGGATGATGGCGTAGCCGTGCAGCCCCACCCGGTGCATTAGACCGTCAAAGAGGACCGCAAGGCGCGGCAGGTAACCGAAGTCCTCGAGGAAGCCGAGCACCAGGTAAAAGGCGACGATGTACGGAAAAACCATCGCCAGGGGCACGTAAAGGCCGGTGCTTAAGATACCGAGCGACTGAACAAAATCGATTTGCCCGTTGATTAGCTGGCCGATAAGGAGGTCGTGAAGCGGTCCCGTGCCGCCAAGGGCCACGCTCAGCTTCTGAAGAAAAGGCCGGTACCAATTTTCAAAAAGGGGTTCGCAGAGAAAACCGATCAATCCTTCACCTATAAAGCGGATTATCTTGAAGGCGCAGAAGAGTACGAGCCCGCCCAGGATAAAACCGGTCAGGGGCATGACGCTCAAATCCTCAAGCTGCTCCAGTAGGGTGTGGTGGCGGTGCGTCACCCGCTGCACCTGCCGGACGATCCGGCCGACGGTAGCGTACCGCTCATCGGTTGTCTGCCAGGTAACGGTGCCGCTGCGGGCTTCGGGAAGGCGCGCGACTAGCTGTTTGATGCCCTCGCCCCTGATGGCGGCCATGGGCACCACGGGAACACCGAGGAGCGTTTCAAGTTTCGGTACGTCTATGACAATGCCTTTATGCTGCGCTTCATCCCAGAGATTGAGCGCCACGATGAGCGGAACCTGCCGGGCGATAAGTTCGAGGGTGAGGTAGAGGTTGCGCTCCAGGTTGGTAGCGTCAACCACGTTAATAACGATATCCCCGTGAGGGAGCATGGCTACGGCTACTTCTTCAGCCTTGCAGGTCGGTTCCAAAGTGTAGGAGCCGGGAACATCGATCACCTCCACCCGGTCACCGTTGAGGTTCAGGTAGCCCCTGGTGTACTCTACGGTGGTGCCGGGGTAGTTGGAAGAAATGACCCTTGTCCCGGTGAGTTGGGAGAAGACGACACTTTTGCCGACGTTCGGGTTACCGACCAGCAGAATTTTCATCCAGGACCTCCACGAAGACTTTTTTAGCCAGGCCAAAACCTAAGGCGACCTGAGTCCGGTCCACATCCACAATGACCGGGCCGTGTAGCGGCAGCCCGCTCACCTTCACGATTTCCTTGCCGGGTACAATGCCGAGGGCGCTTAAGCGCTTAACCGCCTGCTGGCCGCCGCCGATCTTAATGATGCGTCCGTGCGTTCCGTTTTTGAGTTCCGAAAGGGTTAGTTGCGCGTTGTTCATCACCTTGTTATGGCTCCTCCTTTTGGCGGGGCTGGTTACATTCAGAGCAGTAGCCCAGGATTTTTTGCGGAAATCCCCGGGCGTCGAAACCGTACCGCCTCCAGAGCTCCTCCTCGAGTTTTTTCATCGGTTCGGCGGCAAACTCGATGACCCGGTTGCACCGCACGCAGACCAGGTGGTGGTGGGTATCAAAATGGCGCTCGTAGTGGCTGCGATTTTCGCCGAGGTCGAGTTTCCGGAGAAGATTGGAAGCGACAAGGAGTTCCAGGGCGCGGTAGACCGAAGCGCGGGAGACCTTAGCGCCGCGAGCCTTGATCTCGTCGAGGAGCTCTTCAGCGGTGAAATGATCGTGGAAGGTAGAGATCGCCTCGAGAATAGCCTTCCGTTCTGCGGTTAGCTTGCCCCCGCGGGTCATCAGGAAATTCCGGAAACTCTCGAGTTCTTTAAGCATATTTTCACCCTAGGAACTATGCTTTTGGGAAACCGCTATCTGCAAGTTGTTGAGCGACAGTCACATGTTATTGAGACTGAGACTAAGTCTACATTTGGGTCTTATCAGCAATTTTAGCGGGGCGGGGTGGTATCCGTCAAGATTTTTTGGCAACCCGGACCGGAGAATTTTTTCTTTGAGGAATCGGGGCCGAAAGGTTTTAAGTCTTATGGCGGCAGGAATGACGGTGGCGGGTAGCGAATCTGGTTCCCGAGACAAATAATGGGGGGCTAATGTGGCCCGCCTCCGGGGCTAAATTGAATTATGGGGCAGATTCTCGAGTTTTGCCGCCTCCGCTGCCCGGAGTGTTATACGACTTTCCCGGCGGAAATCATGCGGAGCACCGGATCGGGAGGGGTGCTGGAAAGCGACCTCTGTTACCGGGCCGGTAATATTTTCCCCTATCCCTTTTTCGTGGTGGTTTGCCCCGGGTGCAGGTTTACCGCTTACCACCAGGAGTTTGATTTTCTCTGCGAATTTCCCCACTACAGTGAGTATCACCCGCTGCAGCGGGCTCTCGGTGCGTTTCTCCGCGAGCAACGGCGCCTTTATCCCGGGAGCGAGAAATACCGGCTGGCGGTGCAAAGTGCGCGGAAAAGAGGGGCAGGCGCGCTGGAGATAGCTTACCTTCACCTGCGAGGCTCGTGGTGCGCGCGGGAGGAAAAAAACCGGGAGGCGGAGCGGTACCACCAGGAGGAAGCGCGGCGGCATTTTGGTGCGGCGCTCGGCGGCCTTACCGGGATGGAGGCGGCGGTTGTTGGCTATCTGGTTGGGGAGATCAGCCGGCGGTTGGGGGAGTTTGACCGGGCGCTGGTGGCCTTTGCCAGCGTTGAGGTGGAGTCTCTTCCAGAGTGGTTGCGCCCTGGTTTTCTAAGGGTACGGGAACGGGCGGCCTGCGGGGACGGGGCGCCGGAAATTCTTCGTAGGTGATTGCCTCTTGACTTTTAACGGCCGGTAAAGCATATTAATTGAGAAGGGTTCTTATTTGAGCACCAATTGCGAAGGGACTGGCCGGCTTTTAAGGCGTGGCAATGTTACCGCTACGAAGAGTATTTGGTGCCGGTTAGGGATGGATCGGTGGCAGGGAGGGCCGCAAGAGTGAATTTGGCTGGAATACTGGCGGGGCTGAAAGAGAAAGGGCTGAAGCTAACGCCCCAGCGGCAGCAGATTGTGCGCGTTCTGCTGCGGGAGAAAAGGCCGCTCAGCGCGAAAGAGATCGGGGAGCTTGTTAATAAGCGCTTTCCGGGTATCGGGCTGGGCACGGTTTACCGGACGCTTGATACCTTGAAGGAGCTGGGTTTAGTGAGCGAGGTTGTTTTCCCGGATGGGGGGAGGCGTTTTGAGCTCCGGCGGGAACACCGGCACCACTTGATCTGCCTCGGTTGCGGCCGGGTGGTAAGTTTCCCTTTTTGTCCGGATGATTGCGTGATGCGGGTGGCTGCGGCGAACCCGGATTTTGAGATCCACGGGCACAGCTTCTCCGTCTTCGGTTACTGCGGGGAGTGCCGGAAAGCCGGGAATTGAGGAGGCGGTGGCGCGGTGCGGCTGGTCATAGCGGTGGTTTTGCTGCTATGTTTACTTCTTGGCGGGTGCGCTGGCGATAAGGAAGGGACAGGCGCCGGCAAGGTTCAGGTTGTGGCCACCTTTTTCCCGCTTTACGATTTCGCGCGGCAGGTGGGCGGGGAAAGGGTTGAGGTGACTTGCCTTGTCCCGCCAGGGGTGAGCGTCCACGAATGGGAGCCGACGGCGCGGGACGTTAGGCGGGTGCTCCGGGCGGACCTTTTCGTTTATAATGGGGCGGGGCTTGAACCCTGGGTGGATAGGGTCCTGCCGGAGTTTCGTGGCCGGGCGGTCGTCGAGGCTACGCGCGGGCTCGACCTTATGCTTTACACGGGTGAAGGTGAAGATCATGCCGGGAAAGAAGCGGCTGCGGAACACCACCACCATGGTCCTTACGACCCGCACGCCTGGCTTGACCCGGTTAGAGCGCAGCACTACGTCCGGCAGATTGCGGCGGGTTTGAGCCGGGTGGATCCGGCGGGCAAGGCTTATTATGAGACGCGGGCGGCAGCCTACATCGAGCGGCTGGCGGCGCTTGATCGCGCGTACCGGGAAGCGACGGCCCACTTCAAACGCCGGGAAATTGTGACGGCCCACGCGGCCTTCGGCTACCTGGCGGCACGCTACGGGTTGCGGCAGATCCCGGTAGCGGGGCTTTCCCCCCAGGCGGAGCCGTCGCCGGCGCGGCTGCAGGAGCTTGTGACTCTGGTCCGGCAACACGGGGTAAAGTGCATCTTCTTCGATGCGGCCGTAAGCCCCCGTCTGGCGGAAACGCTTGCCCGCGAGGCCGGGGTAAAGAGCCTGGTGCTCAGCCCGGCGGCGGGGCTCAGTCCGGAGGAAAAATCGGGGCAAAAGGATTATGTCGCGGTGATGGAGGATAACCTCGCCGTCCTGATAACGGCTTTAGGCGGTGAAGGGTGTTGAGACAACTGAAGTCCGACCCCCGGGAGGGGCTATCGATGGCGGATACGCTGGTAAGCCTTGATGGTGTGAACATTAGCTTTAACGGGAGTAATGTCCTTGAAGATGTCCACTTGAGAATCAGGCGCGGTGATTTCATGGCTATTCTCGGGCCAAACGGCGCCGGGAAGACTACGTTACTCAAGGTGATTCTCGGCCTGTATAAGCCTACGGCGGGAACGGTCAGGCTCTTCGGGGTTGAAAGTGCCCACTTCCGGGAGCGCTACCGCATCGGTTACGTGCCGCAAAAGGCGGGCTCCTTCGGAGATTTTCCGGCTACGGTTTGGGAGGTGGTGGCTGCGGGGCGCATCGCCCGCGCCGGGTTGTGGCGAAGATTTGACCGTTCCGACCGGGAAAAGATAAAGGAGGCGCTTGCGGTTCTTGGAATCGAGAATCTCGTCCGCCGCCCGGTCCGGGCCCTCTCCGGGGGGCAGCGGCAGCGGGTGGCGATCGCGCGGGCGCTGGCGGCGGAGCCGGAATTGCTGCTCCTTGACGAGGCGGCGGAAGGGCTCGATGTCGCAAGCGAGGAGGCCTTCTATGGCCTTTTGGAGCGGCTCAACCGGGAGCGGGGCGTCAGCATTGTCCTCGTAACTCACGATATCGGCGCGGTTTCGCGGCGGGTGAAAAAGGTTATTTGTCTGAACCGGCGCATCGTTTTCGCCGGGCCTCCGCAAGAATGCCTGGAAAACGGGAAGCTCTCACTGCTTTACGGGATGCCGGTTTTTGTTCCGGCGCGGACCGAACGGCAAATCCGGAAAATGTCGGGCAGGAGGCGGTAGGGTGGATATCTGGGGTTACGGTTTCTTCCTCCGGGCAATGGCGGCGGGCGTGCTTTGCGGTTTTGCCTGCCCGTTGGTCGGGGTCTTTCTCGTCGCCCGGCGGTATTCTTTTCTCGCCGACGCCCTCGCCCATATCGCCCTGACCGGTGTGGCGCTGGGACTCATCTTGAGCGTTTCCCCTCATGTGGTTACTCTTGTGGTAGTAGTAGTAGCGGCCTTCACGGTCGAATGGTTGCGGCAGCGGCAACGGTTTCATGCCGACGCTGTTCTGGCAACGGTGATGGCGGGGGGCCTATCACTCGGGGTGATTCTGGTAAGCAAAAGCCGGGGCTTCGGGGCTGATCTTACCGGGTATCTTTTCGGCAGCCTGCTAACGATTAGCCCTACAGACCTGCGGGTGATCACGCTGCTGGTGGCCTTTGTGGCAACGGTGGTTTTCTTGTTTTACAGGCACCTTTTCGTTATTGCCATTGACGAGGAATATGCGCGGGCAGCCGGCTTGAAAGTAACCTTTGTGAATGCAGCCTTCATTGTAGTGGCGGCGCTCACGGTGGGGGTGGCGATTAGGGCGGTAGGGGTGCTGCTTACCGGGGCGTTAGTGGTCATACCGGTTTTAATCGCCATGCAGGTAAACAGGAGCTTTTGCGGGACGGTGGCCACCGCGATCGCAGCGGGGACGGGGATGGCTCTTGGTGGCTTGCATATCGCCTATTTCCTTGATCTGCCGCCGGGGCCAGCCGTCGTGCTGCTCGGTATAGCGCTTCTCGCCGGGATCGTCACCGGTCAACAAGTTTACAAAACGCTTAACAAGTCTTAAACTCCCTGTGATGCTTCTCTTTTTCGTTTAGGGGGTGGCAGCAGTGAAGCAAAAGTCGGTAATGGTCGGCTTGGCGCCTGAAAAAAGGGTGCGCGGGGTTATTTTCGACCTGGACGGAACGCTTACACCGGTACGGAGTGTCTGGCAGCATATCCACGAGGCGCTCGGCACCTGGGAGAGTCACGGTAGCCGGTCGCTGGCCGCCTTCTTGGCCGGGGAAATTACCTATGAGGAGTTCGCCCGGCGTGACGTAGGAGCCTGGCATGGTGTACCGCGGGAGCGCATCGCGGCGATCGTAGCCGAAATCCCCTACCGCCCCGGCGCGAAGGAACTGGTGGGTAGGCTGAAAGAGCGGGGGGTGCGGCTGGCGCTTCTTTCTTCCGGTCTCGACATTTTAGTTGCTCGGGTGGCGGAAGAGCTTGGTTTTGACGTTTGGGTGGCTAACGGGCTCGGCTTTACCAACGGGGTGGTTGACGGCCGCGTGCATATCCGGGTGCCCTGGGATGGAAAGCCGGCGCACCTTGATTCAATCTGCCGCTTTTTCCGGACTACGCCTGCGGAAACGGCGGCCATCGGCGACAGCCACGGGGATGTCCCCCTATTTGAAAGGGTGGGGCTCGGGATAGCGGTTAACGCCGAGCCAGCCGTCTGCGCCTGTGCCCACCTAAGCCTTGATTGCAGCGATTTGCAGGAACTATGGCCGGTTCTATCACCTCACCTGCCGTAAAAGCGCGAAAAAGGAGGGACCGCGGTGTTAAAGACGATTGAAGTCGTGACCCACAAACACCAGGAGTTTGTGGACATCACGGGCAAGGTGCAGGAAGTCGTGCGGGAAAGCGGTATTACGGAGGGAGTAGCGTACATCTACTGCCCCCATACCACCGCCGGTATATGCGTTAACGAAAATTACGACCCGACGGTGGCCGAAGACATTTTAAACAAGCTCGAGGAATTGGTGCCGGTCGCTGGAGCGTACCGCCACGCAGAGGGGAACGCGGCGGCACACATCAAGTCTTGCCTTGTGGGGGTATGCCACCCGCTCCTGGTGAGTGGCGGGAAGATAGTGCTTGGCACCTGGCAAGGGGTTTTTTTCTGTGAGTTCGACGGCCCCCGGCGGCGGAAAGTGCTGGTCAAAATAGTTGCCGGCTAAGCGTCGCCTTCTTCCTTGCGCCGCTGGCGGATCTCGTACCACCGGTCACGGGTGCGGTTTAAAATGCCGGGATTTGCGGTGCGCTTAGGGTGTTCCAGTATTTGGCTGAACCAGCGGGCAGCTGCCCCTTCGTTTCCGAGGCGCAGGTTGAGATCGCCGAGCAGGTAAATGAGATTCAACTCCAGCGCAGGGTCGGCCGACTGCTCTGTCTGGTAAGACTGTTCCAGATAAGCGAGGGCTTTTTGAAGATTTCTGCGTTCTTCTTCTTCCTTCCCGGCCATACGGTAGAGCCACGCCGTCTTCAAGTAAAATTTCCCCAAAAGAAGCTTTTTAGCCCCTATCGCTTCAAGGCACCGGATCGCCAAGCGGAATGATTCTACTGCCAGGTCGAAGTCTCTCTCGCCGCTGAAGGAAAGCGAACTGCGGATTTCCGGCAGCTGGGCGGCGAGAATCGCTTTTTCCCGGTCGGTCAGCCGGGGCATCTCTTCGGTGAAGGCGTAACCGCAGTGGGGGCAGACCAGCACTTCGTAGAACATAGGGTTCACGGTTGCGTAGTGGGGGCAAAAGTCGCTGTCTGTTCTGGTGAGGCGGACGTATTTCGATTTCACGGATAGAGAGGGAAACTGTGCGTCACAGGCGGGGCAGATATGTTGCTTCGTATAAAAAGGCGAATCCCCCATTTTCCCGTTTTCTTTTTGGTTGCCCGGGGTTTCGTCTTGAGCCTCCTTTTCGGTGTTGGGGGCGGCTGGTGGAACCGTCACGTCGAAAACTAGGCCTGTCTGGCGCAGGTAGCCCGCCAGAACTCCCAGAAGCGTGAGCGCTTCGTGCGGGTGTTCCTTCAGGAAAGAGTGTAAATCTTGACGGCTTATGGAAAGGATAATGGTTTCCTCTTCCGCCCGCACGGTTGCTGTAGCAGGTGCCTGTTCGAGGACATCAAGCACGCCAACGACCGATCCTGGACCAGCTGCTTCGTAGACGAGGCCCTGCCTCGTGCGGCGGCTGATACCGACCCGCCCGTGCAGGATGATGATCAGGCGGTCTGCGGTTTCGCCTTCTTCTAAGAGGACGCTTCTGGCGGGGATCCGGTTTGCCCGCAGATACTGGGAGAGGCGTACCAGTCCATCAGGAGTAAAATCTTTGAAGAGGGGAATCTTAGCTAATAGATCGATAACTCGGTTCAACAGTTTCCTCCATATTTCAGCAGAATTTTTACACAAAAAATTCCCTCTTGAGGCCGTGATTCCTTCTTGGCTTTAACATTTCTTTCAACGTATTTGACAGAGGAAAAAACAAAGGCTTAACGAATTTTTAATCGGAGGTTAATCTACCGTTAACCAGAAAAAGGTATATTTGCCTTATACCCCGGCGGTTCGGGAAGGAGGGATAGAGAGCAGTTTTCTGCCTCTTAAATATTTCCTAATTAATTTTGGAAAGTCTTAGGGAGGGGTTGTCTTGCTGCCGAAGAAAGGCTGGTTTGGCGTAATATTTCTTATTCTGGCAGTTTCCCTGGCGCTTACCGCGGGATGTGGCCAGAAGAGCGGCACCGGGGGAGGCCCGCAGGGAGAAGGAAAGCTTACCGGGACGATCGTGGTGGCCGGCTCTACAGCTATGCAACCGGTGATTGAAGAAGCGGCCAAGAGGTTCATGGAAAGCAACCCTGGGGTTCAGATCACCGTTCAGGGCGGCGGCAGCGGCACCGGGCTCAGCCAAGTAAGCCAGGGCGCTTGCGATATCGGTATGTCCGATATCTTTGCCGAGGAAAAGGCAGGTATTGATGCCGGTCAACTAAAGGACCATAAGGTTTTGGTACAGGCGTTTGCGCTGGTGACGCACCCTGAAGTGGGCGTGGATAACCTTACGAAGCAGCAGATTCAGGACATTTTCACCGGGAAAATCACCAACTGGAAAGAGGTCGGGGGCAGGAACCAGAAGATTTTCCTGGTAAATCGCGCGAAAGGTTCCGGAACCCGGGCGACCTTCCACCAGTACGTAATGGACGGTAAAGAAGAGGCAAAAGGGGATGTGGAGCAGGAGTCAAGTGGGACGGTTTACCAGATCGTAAGCCAGACGCCGGGTGCCGTCAGCTACCTTGCCATTGCTTACCTTAACGGTAAGGTAAAGCCCGTCAAGATCAATGGCGCGGCACCGACAGAAGAGGACATTAGCACCGGCAAGTATCCTTTTTGGGCGTTTGGCCACCTGTATACCAAAGGCGAACCGTCAAAAGTGGTTAAGGCCTTTATCGATTTCGTGCTGAGCGATGAGGTACAGAACGGGTTGATCAGGGAGATGAAGTACTTCCCTGTAAAGGGGATGAAGGTCGAGCGTAAGCCGTAACCGAAAGTGACCGGATAATAAGGGGAGGGAGAGAAAACTTGCCTTTTCCTCCCTCCTGTATTTTATAATTAACGTGTAAGACATCGGGTTGTGACCTTATCTTTACATGAAGGAGCAATATAAGGGCAGTGGTAAACCGGAATGTCCGCCGTGAGTTTCTGGGTTACAGCCTTACTTTTTCCTGCGCCTTGATTGCGATTCTGTTAACCTTGGCAATTATCCTCTTTCTCGGCTGGAAGGGACTGGCAGTTTTTACCCAACATAAAATAAGCCTGACAAACATCTTTAGCGTTCACTGGTGGCCCGACCGTCCCGCTGGTGCGGGAGGGCCGCAGGTAGGTGTTCTCACCTTTATTTTCGGCTCCGTTATCACTTCGACGCTGGCGGTTCTGGTGAGTGCTCCGCTTGGGGTTACGGTGGCGGTTTTTATGGCCGAAATTTCGCCCCGGCTTGGCCAGCGTTTTTTGCAGCCGGTTATTGAACTGCTGGCCGGGATCCCCTCGGTTGTTTACGGTTATATCGGGTTGAGTGTTCTGGTGCCCTTTATTAGGAATAACATCGGGGGAACCGGGTTTAGTCTGTTAGCCGGTGTGATGGTGCTAGCGGTGATGATTCTCCCGACTATTGCCAGCATGGCTACGGATGCGATCCGCGCCCTCCCGGGCACGCTAAAGGAGGCCGCCCTAGCCCTAGGCGCTACGCGGTGGCAGGCGATCAGGACGGTCATTCTGCCCAGTGCTCGGGCCGGGATTCTGATGGGGGTGGTCCTCGGGTTGGCGCGGGCCTTCGGCGAGGCGCTTGCGGTGCAGATGGTGATCGGGAACAGGCGGGAGATCCCCCATTCTATTCTCGACCCGCTGATTACCTTGACCAGCGGCATCACCATGGATATGGGGAACACGGTTCAGGGCTCACTGTGGAACGATACTCTCTGGTTTATGGCCCTGATCCTGCTGGTTCTTTCCTTTTTCTTTATCTTTCTTATCCGGTTGCTTGGAAGGAAGGGAGCGGTTCATTGAAAGCCCAGGTCAAAGATAAGCTGGCAACGGCAGGTTTTTACCTTGGCGCGGGGCTGGTAGTCCTGATTTTGTTTTCCCTCCTTGGCTACATCATTGTTCACGGTTACCGGGCCATTGACCTGCAATTCTTACTGAGCGAGCCGGAAACGCTCCGTGCGGGGGGCGGCATCGGCCCGAACATTTTCAATTCCTTTTACCTGCTCTTCCTTTCAATGGCGCTGACTGCCCCCTTGGGGGTTTTAGCTGGTATCTACCTTGCCGAGTACGCCCGCCAAAACCAGTTCACGAACCTGATCCGTTTGAGCATCGAAACATTGACCTCGCTTCCCTCGATAGTAGTAGGCCTCTTCGGGTTGTTAATTTTCGTCACCATGTTTGGTTTCGGCTACTCGCTGGTAGCAGGTGCGCTGGCGCTTACGGTGATCAACCTCCCGATGATGGTCCGGGTAACGGAGGAGAACTTGCGCACCGTGCCGCGGGACTTGCGGGAGGCGAGCCTGAGTCTTGGCGCTACCAAGTGGCAAACGATTTGCCGGGTGGTGCTGCCTACCGCTCTGCCGGGCCTCATCACCGGGATTATCATTACCGCCGGCCGAGTTTTCGGCGAAGCGGCGGCGCTCCTCTTTACGGCTGGAATGACCACTCCCCATCTAAACTTTAGTCAACTTGACATCACCCAGCCTACCTGCCCCTGGAATCCCTTCCGCCCGGGCGAGACTCTCGCCGTCCATATTTGGAAGATCAACTCTGAAGCTTTGATTCCCGATGTCCGGCGGGTAGCGGACGGTTCGGCGGCGGTGCTAGTACTGGTGGTGCTGGGCTTCAACCTTTTTGCCCGCTGGGTGGCGCGGCGCTTTACCTGCCGGCTAACGGGCGGGTAGATGATGAGATGACTACCAAACTACGAGTGGAAGATTCTCCGTTATTTTTGATAGTGAGGTAGCGGCCATAAACTTAAAGGGCGGTAATGGTGGCGCTTGCGCGGTTTACGGAGGCACAGAGTAATGGCGCTGGTTTTGGTAGTTGACGATGAGGAAAGTATCCAGCGTTTGCTCCGCTTCTCCCTGGAGCGCGAGGGCTTTGAGGTCTTAACCGCCGGGAATGGCGTGGAGGCGCTGAAAGTTGCTTATGCTCGACGTCCGGATCTCATCGTTTTGGACCTGATGCTTCCCGGGATGAGTGGTCTCGATTTCCTGAAATTTCTCCGCGCGGACGAAAAGCTCCGGGAGACACCAGTTATTATCTTGAGTTGTCGGGGGGAGGAAAAGGATAGGGTTCTGGGCTTAGAGACAGGGGCTGATGATTACATACCCAAGCCTTTCGGGGTTCGCGAACTGATTGCTCGGGTTCGGGCTCAACTCCGCCGGAGGGCTCCGGAGAAGAAAAGGGATAAGGTTGTGCGGGGCCAGCTGGTGATCGACGGAGAGCGGCTGACGGTTTCCTAGGGCAGAGCAACGCAATACCTTACGCCAAAAGAATTTGCGTTGCTTTATTTTCTCGCTACTCATCCGGGGCGTGTTTTTTCCCGCGAATATCTTCTGGATCGAATATGGGGTTTTAACTTTGCCGGTGACTCGCGGACTGTGGACGTCCATATCCGGTACATCCGGCGGAAATTAGAGGAACTGGGTGCGCCGCCGCTTATCGAAACGGTGCGGGGTGCGGGATACCGCTTCCGGGATGATGTAGGATGAAAAAGACTATTCGGGGGCAAATCTGGGCCTGTTTCGCTTTCGTCGTTTTGTCCTGGGGGCTTTTTTGTCTCCTTGTTTACCGCGGGTCCATGTATCCGGCGGTGGCTCTGGCGAGTGGTTTGGTAGTAACCAGCGTGGTGTTGTGGGTAATCAACCGGTGGCTGGTGTGGCCCCTGAGCAAGTTAGTAATTGCAGCCTCCGCGTTAGCTCAACTTAACGAAAAAGAAAAAGCACAGCCTTTAGACGAGGTTGGGTTGCTAAGCGCCAGCGTGCATTCTCTCGCCGCGCACCTTCAAGAGGTGTCTGTCACCCTCCATTCTCAGAAGTTATGGTTAGAGGGTATTCTTGCCTCCCTCAACGACGTAGTGCTTGCAGTGGATGCTATCGGTAGTATTCTCTTTGCCAGTGCGTCGCTGGAAAATCTTTTCGGTGTTAAACCAGGAGAAGCCCAGGGGAAGAATATCTTAGAGGTGATCCGGTATCATGAGCTCGAAAGGCTTGTCCACCAGGTTTTGGCTACCGGTATCCCGGCGAAGCGGGAACTGAGGTTTCCAACGCATCCATCCCGGATTTTTGTTGTCACCGTTATTCCGGTTACCACCCCTGTAAGTTCTGGGGCAATAGTGGTTTTGCAGGAAGTAACCGAACAAAGGCGCCTGGAACAATTGCGAAGCGAATTCGTGGCCAATGTTTCGCACGAGTTGAGGACGCCGCTAACTGCGATTCGGGGCTTCGTGGAGACGCTTCGTAACGGCGCACTTAGGGAACCGGATACGGCGTTTGAATTTCTCGAAATCATCGCTTCGGAAAGCGCGCGCCTCCAGCGGTTAATTGAGAGTCTTCTGGACTTGTCGCGCCTAGAAAACCCCCGGAGTGCACTTACCCGGCGGGAGATAAGGCTTGACGAGGTGACCTTCCGCCTCCTGCCAGTTTTTGCGGCACGAGCGCGGGAGCAGGGATTAAAATTTACGGTGCATTTTCCGTCAGATTTGCCGCCAGTATTGGGTGACCCGGAGCTAATTGGTCAAGTTCTCCTGAATCTGGTCGATAACGCCCTGAAGTTTATGCCCCAGGGTGAAATTCGCGTTAGCGCGGTCGCTTTTCCAGGTTGGGTGAGGGTGGAGGTTGCGGATACCGGTATTGGTATCCCCGAAGAAAGTTTGCCGCGTATTTGGGAACCTTTTTACCGGGTGGATAAAGCTCGCTCCCGGGCTTTGGGCGGAGCGGGACTGGGGTTAGCAATCGTTAAACGCATCGTGGAGGCTCACGGCGGGAGAGTAAGCGTGACAAGCGAACTAGACAAAGGAAGCCGTTTCTTCTTTTATTTGCCGGTAGTACCGGTCTGTCCTCCCGAATTGGGCGAGGATCCCGGCCGCGACGGAAGTTGAAGGGGGAGAGTCGGGATAGCCGTCACTCCCCCTTTAGCTCCGTGTTTTTGAAAGGGTCGCTTCGGTTATTAAGGATTAAGGCCGGCGCTCGACCTTCATCCCTTTAACCGGGAAGTAATGCATCTCCCTGACTAACCCGTTCTGCACCTCGTTACTCAGGACGAAATCGATAAAGGCTTTAACCACTTTTGACGGCTCGCCTTTGGTGTACAGGTGGCCAAACGCCCAAAAAGGATACTTGCCCGTGCTAATGTCCTCCTCCGTCGGCGCTGCGCCACCAATCTTGACGGGCTTCACCTTGTCGTCAAGGTAGGCGATACCTAAGTAGCTAATGGCTCCGGGTGTCTCGCTGACAATTTTGTGGACCGCGCCAGAAGAATCTTGCTCGACATCCCCCTTGGCTTCCTCGATCCCTTCCAGGACGTATTTTTTAAATGTCGCCCGGGTCCCCGATCCTTTTGCCCGGTTAACCAGGAATATTTTCTGGTTTTTGCCGCCAACTTCTTTCCAGTTGGTGATTTTTCTGGTAAAAATATCCTGGAGCTGCTTTTTTGTGAGACTCTCCACACCGACGTCCGGGTGGGTTACTACAGCAAAGGCCTGGACGATGACGGGGTGATCTTTAAGCTTTGTTGCGTCAATGCCTTCCTTCTCCTCGGCGAAGATGTCCGACATCCCGATATCGCAGGCGCCCTGGCTTACTTGGCTGAGCCCGGTGCCGCTGCCGCCACCCTGAACACTAATCTGGACGCCGGGGTATTGCTCCATGAATCGCTTCGCCGCTTCCTCCATAAACGGTTGCATTGCCGTGGAGCCAACTGCGATAATGTTTCCCGCTAGTTTCGCCGCTTCTTTAGCAGGGTGTGTTTCGCTTCCCGGCTGGGCTTCTTTTTTGCCGCATCCGGCAGCGGCGGTTAAGGCAATTGCCAGCAGCACGGTAATCAAGACCGCCCGAAATCTTTTCCTCACTATTGGTCCCTCCTCCTTAACAAAATTGGTGCTTCGTTCCTCTACGCGGAATTAGAAAATGTTTGCGAAGACAAAGGTTATGGCTTTTTTCGCTCTGCCCCCCCTTTCTTACAGTAAATTTCTCCCCCCTTAAAAGACTGTAGCGCCGGTTTTTTAAAAGGCCGTTAACCGAAAGTTAAGAACAGGTTAAATTTTCCCCTGGTGCGGCATTTCAACCGGAATAACCGGTAACGCTACTGCTGCCACGATGGGGGCTTTGAACGAAACTTGGCTTGAGTACCTGTTTCCCGGTGTGGCGACAGGCTTGACGGAGGGAAAAGAGGTTTTGGTGGGGTTTGACCGCCGGAAGCATGTCTCGGTCTCGGGGAAATAAACCGGCCCCGCGCAGAGGCGGGGCTAGTAAGCGGGGATTCGGCGCTATACGAGGTAGTTTACTATCGTCCCGCTCGGAAAGAGCGCTGCGGCGAGCTGGCTCTGGTTAAGAGTCAACAGATAGGAGTAGGTATTGGGGAAGAAACTCGCCTGGTAAGCTCCAGGCGCCGCGAAACCCCACAGCGGACTGGTGGTGATCTCCTGGCCCAGGAGGCCGAGGTTGACGGCGAAGCCGTTGGCGCCGCCGAAGGTGGACTGGACCAGACCCAGGTTGTTTTGAACGGCGGTGGTCAGCTTGGTCTGGTCTACCGTCAGGGTGCCGTTAGGTCCGGCGGTGATGCCGAGCGCGGCCAGTTCCTGCTCTTTAACGGTGTAAGCCTGGTTAAACGCCTGGCTAAGCCGCGGGCTGATAAGGGTTGCGTTTTGCGCAATAAGGATAGCTAAGGTATTGCAGGCGTTCACCAGGTTGTTGACCGCGCCAGTGATGGCCTGGGTGTTTGGGGTCACGGTCAGGGTAACCGTAGCGGTACTTGTCTTGAGGAAGTTTACCGTGAGGTGCCCCCGGTCCAGCAGGACGGTGTTCGACTGGGAAGTGTAGCTTACCCCGTTTACGGTGTACTGGGCGTTGGCGGCAGCGACGTTAACCGTGTTGGCGCCCGTGGCGGTGACCGCATTACCGGTGACGTCGGCGAGGCTGAAGGCGCTGTTGGTACCGGTCCGGTTGGCGGTGATCTGGATGCGGGAGGTGCCCGCTGTCGTATCGGTTATTACCGTGGCGGTGACCCCGGCACCCGCCGCGTTGATCGCCTTGGCGATTTTCTCCAGGGCGGTCTGGTTAGTGTCCGTGGACAAGATGCTCACCGAAAGGTTGTAGGTGGTTCCCCCCACCGTAAGGGTAAAGGTGTTGGTTTCCGGCGTCACCGCTGTAGCACCGCTGCTGGTGAGCGCCGTACCTAAGTTCTGCTGAGCGGTGGCCAACTGCGTTGCGGTGAGAGTATAGGCCGCGCGGCTGGCGACCAGAGGCCTAGTGTCTTCTCGTGTGGCAGAAGAGCTCAAGGGGTAAAAAGACAAGGCCCCCGGACCATCCGGGGGCCTTGAAGAGCGGCGCGGTTGAGTTTGCTTACCGTTCTACCTCCTGCTGGTCGAGATTGCCGTTGCTTCCAGTTTCTTGCTCTGTATCCGCGCCGCCCTTTTCCTCATCCTGGCCGCTGTCCTGAGCGAGAACCCGGCCAGAACCGGCATCCACCTTCACGTCCACCGTTCCCGTAGCGGTTTTTACGTTAACGCTGTAAACAAGGTTGCCGTTCTCGTTATCCAGCGCAACATTGGTAACCTGGCCGGGGACGGCTTTGAGCGCGGCTGCTTTAGCCGCGTCCGGAGTGATTTTGGCCAGTTGTTTGAGGGAAGCCGCTTCGTTTTGCTCATTTTTTTCTTGCCGGGCTTCAGCTGCTTGGTTGGCTTCATCTTGCTCATTGTTTTGCGGTTCTGTTACCCGGATACTGGCGGTGTAGAGGGGTTGCTGGTCATCTTCCCGGCCGGTCTGGTTACCGGTAGTGGCTGTTTGGGTGACTGCTGGCACAGCTGGCGCCGCGTTCGCCTTCGCTTTTGCGAGTCCGGTTCCGATACCGGTGATGGCGGTTACGGATAGAAGGCCGGCGGTTAGGTAACCGACCCACTTTTTGTTGGGTGCTTTCATCATTTGTACCTCCTGAGAGTTTTTGTTCTTAAAAAATTTTGGATTCCGCCGCACTTGTGCTTACCTGTTCCCTCACTGTCTGTTGGGCCTTTACCACCCCCTTTGCAATTGTGTTTTTCTTCAGGAGTTGTTGTTAGTTTATCGCTGCTTCATTAGAGGACGGTTAGAGGTGGATTAAAATTGGGTTAGAAAACTGGCAATGCGGCGAAATGCGTGAAGAGGCAGTGGTGGGGGATGATTTTAACGGAATTTTAATCTCCGTGGAGTATAATCGAGGTGACGGGGAGGGAGCGCGGTGGAAAAGGAGGCGAAAAAGGCGCGGATCTTGGTCGTCGAGGACGACCGGAGTCTGGCGCGTTTTCTCGAACTGGAACTGGGGCACGAAGGGTACGCGGTAGAGGCGGTGGGCAATGGCTACGCGGCGGTGGTCCGGGCGGCGGAAGAAGAGTGGGACCTCATTATTCTGGACGTAATGCTCCCCGGTATTGATGGCTTCACGGTATGCCGGCGGATAAGGGAGAAGTCAACGGTGCCGGTGATCATGTTGACTGCTCGTGACGCGGTTGCCGACCGGGTCCAGGGACTGGATGCCGGGGCGGACGACTACCTCTGTAAGCCCTTCGCCACCGAAGAACTCCTGGCCCGGGTGCGGGCGCGGCTGCGCCGGCAGAAAGATGGGGAACGGGAGAACGAGAAGGTGACGGTTGGCGATCTCGTAATTTGCCTAAAAACGCGGACCGCCACCCGGGGCGGACAGCAGATCGCTTTAACGAAACGGGAATTTGACCTTTTGCATTACTTGGCGGCAAATGCGGGCGTAGTTTTGTCCCGGGAAACGATTCTGAACCGCGTTTGGGGCTTCGATTACTTCGGGAACACCAACGTGGTTGATGTTTACATCCGCTACCTGCGGGCCAAAGTGGACGATCCCTTCCCGCGGAAGCTGATCCATACGGTGCGCGGGGTGGGCTATGTGCTGCGGGAGGAATGATAAATTGGGTATTACCTGGCGGTTGACACTCTGGTACACGGTGGCGCTGGCGCTGATCCTGGCAGCGGTTCTGATAGCGGTGTTTTTCGGGATGAGGCACCTGTTAGTGACCGAAGCCGCGCGGGAGGTGCGGGATGCGGCGGCAAGAGTTGAAACGTTGGTTGCCGCGCCTGAGGAAGGCAGCGGAAATCACGAGCACGTGGACCTGGACGACCCGGAACTGACCCAGACGGCCGGCAGCCCCCTGTTGTGGGTGCAGATCACGGGACCCGGGGGTATAACGCAGCGCTCGCGGTCCCTGGGCCTGGCGGCGTTGCCCGCTTATGTGGGGCCGCCGGTGGAACGGCGGCTTTTCGGTGAACGCGTGATCCTCTTCGGTAAGAGGCTGCCGCGGGCGTCGGTCCAGATAGCCCGGCCGTTAACGCGGGAATACCGCTTTCTCTTTACTCTACTGCATCTTTCCCTTTTATCGGGACTGATTGGTATAGGGCTGGCTGCCGCTGGGGGATGGATACTTACCCGCCTGGCTTTGCGACCGGTTAAAACGCTGACGCGGACGATGCTGGCGATAGGCCTTAACGACCTGACGCGGCGCGTGGAGCCAAAGGGACCGCAGGACGAGCTTTACGCGCTGACGCAGGCCTTCAATAGGATGTTGGACCGCCTCGAAGAAGGCTTTCAGAAGCAAAGGGAGTTTTTGGCGGCCGTTTCCCACGACCTCCGGACGCCGCTGACGGTGGTTAAGAGCTACGCGGGGCTTCTCTGCCGCTGGGGTAAAGACGACCCGCAGGTGGCGGCCGAGGCCGAGGAAGCGATCAGCCGGGCGGTGGGGCTGATGGAACGGTTGGTGAACGACCTCCTGCTGCTGATGCGGGTACAATCGCCAGCGGGATTACGGCCGGAAGAGGTAGCGTTGGACGAGGTGGTAGCCGAGGTGGTGGCTGATGCCAGGGCGGTGGCCGAAGGGGTCACCATCATAACGGGTGACCTGCCGCGGATAATGATTAAAGGCGACCGGGACTACCTGCGCCGGGCGGTATGGGCCCTGGTAGATAACGCCATTAAATATAATCGTTCCGGCGGGAGCGTAACCATTTCCCTCACGGCGGTTGGTAACGAGGCCCGGCTCAATGTGGCGGATACGGGCGTCGGCATCGCGGCGGCCGATCTGTCGCGAATCTTTGACTGTTTCTACCGCGCCGACTCCGCGCGGGAACAGGGGAAAGGTTTTGGGCTTGGTCTGTGCCTGGTCAAGAGTATTGTCGAGGCGCACGGCGGCCGGGTGGAAGTGAGTAGCGAACCCGGCCGGGGGAGTGTTTTCACGCTGATTTTACCGCTGATCCCTATTCAGAAAATTTTTCTTTAGAATTTTCTTTAAAAGGTGCTTCAAAGCTAAGCGGCAAGGATTTCCAGTCCCGAAACCCTTGCCGCTGCTTGTTTTCCTGGTGGGCCACGAGGGACTCGAACCCCCAACCAGACGATTAAGAGTCGCCTGCTCTACCAGTTGAGCTAGTGGCCCGTATGGTGGAGGGGGCTGGATTCGAACCAGCGAAGGCGTCAGCCAGCAGATTTACAGTCTGCCCCCTTTGGCCACTCGGGTACCCCTCCGTTTTAGATGTTGGACGCCAGAGGTTAGAAGTCGGATTTTTTGGAGGAATTCGCGGCGCGAATTCCCTTCCTCTGTCTTCAAACCTCTAACCTCTAACCTCCAACCTCCAAGCTGGTCGGGATGGGGGGACTTGAACCCCCGGCCTCGTGCTCCCAAGGCACGCGCGCTGACCAAGCTGCGCTACATCCCGGGATGGCCGCGCAGAATTTATTATAGCGAAAGCGATCCATCGCGTCAAGTAAAATAATCAGCGGGCCTTGCGAGACGTGGCTGAGAAAAAAAAGTCCAGCGGTGAAGCCGCTGGATGGGGAGAGATAGAGTTTTTAGCGGAGCTGTTTACATTATTTCCGGGAGTTACAGGCTTTATGCGTAACGGAATAATTTTTTTCGGCGGGAATGGGGCACAGGGTACCAGACACGGTAGGCATAAGCGGCGCCGGCTTTCCGTAATTATGGTAAAGGTCATCATTTTGTCCGGGGGGAGAGAGATGCGGGTAAGCCTGGCGCTTATCATTCTTCCTCTTTTTTTCTGGCTGTTACCTTGCCCCGCCGGGGCTACGGAAACGCAGGTTGAGGAGGCCAAACCCCCGCCCCGGACGGAGCGCTTCATCCTGATTGTGGTGGACGGCCTGACGAACGAGTGTGTTGGGGCGACGACTACACCGAACATCAGCGGTATCGGCGCTGCCGGTGTCCGTGTAGAACGGGTTTCGGGGGTGATGCCGCAAACCTCGGAGGCGGCGCTGGCTTCGATTGTTACGGGCGTTGGGCCGGCGCGCCACGGTGTCCGCGGTCCGGGCGATAAGCCCCGTGTAGTCACGCTCGCCTCTCTGTTGGCGCGGCGTGAAACGGCGACTGCGCTCTTCGTGACTGGCAGAGAAAAGGACTGCAGCGCGGCTGGCCGGGCGGGGAAATTGGTAACGGCGCCGGACGATGCCGGCCTGGTAGACCGGGCTATCGACTACCTGCGAGAGGTTAACCCCTACTTTGTGACGCTGGTTTTGCGGGGACCGGGTGCGGTTTTGGCAAAGGGGGGTAGCGGGCAGGAGTATCGGGAAGCGGTTACGGCAGCGGATGCCCAGATCGGACGCCTGTTGAGCTATCTTTACGGCAGCCGAACGTTTGAAACCAGCTTTTTGTGCGTCACCGGAACCACACGTGACCCACCTCTGATCCTGAAAGCACCGGAGCTCAAAGCAGGCGTAATTCTCCCTCCCGCAGCGCTTACCGACGTAGCGCCTACGCTTGCCTATTTCATGGGGGTGAACTTGCCGGAGGCGGAGGGGCTGGTGCTCTGGAATGCTCTGGCGCAGACCACGGACCAGAGCGAAGCCTACCTGCTGGAGCTAAGGGTTAGGGATTTGAGCCAGGCCCTTTTTGCCGCGCGGGAGGAAAACTTACGTTTCTTGAGGGAACGGGCGGCGGTGCAGCGGGAAAAGGAGAAAATGGCGCGGCTGCAGCGCGATATGGGGCAACTGGTAAGTTCCCGGGAAGAGCATATCCTGCGCCTGACGCGAACGATAATGTGGCTCAAAGCGGCGATGGTGTTGATTTTAGGGTTGAGTGGCCTCGGTTACCTTTACGAGTACCGCGTCTTAAGACGCCGTTTTTTGCTGTTTAAGTAACCAGGATTCACCGCCACCGAAGTAAAACGCGGGCCGGCAGAAGGGGGCGCATTGCGCTCCCTTAAATTTTCCGCGCCCTTCCGTTCCCAAGCGGTTTTTGTGACCAGTAAATTCGCTTTTTGCGCGCTTGAAAGACTAATTTTGCCCGTTAGGTTAACGAGTATTTACAGGCCGGAGGCGGAAATTTTATATTAAGCATCAAAATTAACGGCGAGGCAGGACCTGGCGCTGTGCGGGGAATAAAGATTGCGGTTTCCGGTAAAGGCGGGGCGGGCAAGACGACCCTGGCGGCGGCTTTAATCCGGGCGTACGCGGCTACCCACCGGCGGGTCTACGCCGTAGATGCCGACCCTGATGCCTCACTGGCGCTGGCCCTTGGGCTTTCGCCGGAAGAGGCGGCGGAAATCCGGCCGGTTATTGCGCTTAAAGACCGGATCCGGGAGGTAATGGGCGGCGAAGGGGAGTTTTTCCGGCTGAACCCGGAGTTGGGCAAGGTGCTCGACGATTTCTGTTACCGACTGGACAACATTCTCTTTATTCGCATGGGAGAGCTAAAGAAGGCGGGGACGAGCTGTTATTGCCGGGAGAATGCCTTCCTGAACGCGCTGGTTAGCGCGCTGCTTCTCGAACGGGACGAGGTAGTGGTGATGGATATGCCGGCAGGGATTGAGCATCTTTCCCGTGGAACGGCGCGCGGCGTGGACGTGATGGTGATTGTTACTGAGCCCAACGAGCGAAGCATCCATACCGCTAGGCTGGTGGAAAAGCTGGCCGCGGAGATTGGTGTGCCATGGATCATCGTGGTTGGCAATAAGGTGCGGTCACCGGACGAAGCGGCCAAGGTTGCGGCTGCTTTCCCCGGAAAGGTAAAGGGGGTACTTCCATTCGATGAAATGACCTACCAGGGCGGGGAGCCTGGGGGTGAATTTTTGACGGCAGTGGCAAAGCTGAAAGACGTGCTTGAAGGAGAGCGAAAAGACGATGACCAGCATTGAGGCGCGTGCCCGGGAAATTACGGCGCGGTACAGAGGAAAAGAGGGCGTTTTGGTTCACATCTTAGAGGACCTGCAGGAGGAGTTTGGCTATCTGCCGGAAGAGGCTCTGGCTGTGGTGGCTGCAGAGCGCGGTCTCTCCCTGGCGGAAATTTACGGGGTGGCCTCATTTTACGCGCGTTTCTACTTTACACCGCGGGGCAAGAATATCATCCGGGTCTGCACGGGCACGGCTTGTCACGTCCGGGGTGCATCCCGTGTGCTGGCGAAGCTCGAAGAAGGATTGGGCCTTAAGTGCGGTGAGACGTCACCAGATTTGAAATACACACTCGAGACAGTTAGTTGTGTAGGATGCTGCGCTTTGGCTCCCGTGGTAGTTGTGAATGAGCGGACGCAACAGGTGCTCGACCCTGGTAAGGTTCTGTCGGTTCTGAAAAAGGAGTGAGGCTGTTGGCCAGGATTGAAAGCCGGATGGCGCTTGAGGCCTTGGCAAAGAAATTGGCGGCTGAGCGGGCACAGGTTCAAAAAAAAGTCAAAGTCTGCATGGGCACCGGCTGTATGGGCGGCGGGGCGGAGGAGATTTTCCGGGCTTTTCAAGAGGAGGTAGAACGCCAGGGATTGGAGGCAAAGGTGGTCCCGGTAGGGTGCCAGGGCTTCTGCCAGGGCGGGCCAATTGTATCTGTAGAGCCTTACCAGTTCTTCTTGAACAAGGTTTCAGTTTTTGACGTTCCCAAAATAGTCGATATTGCCCTTCGTCGTGGTGGTGAGCTCCCGCAACATTTTTACCGTGATCCGGAGACGGGAATGGTCTGCCGCCGGAAAAAGGATATGCCCTTTTACCGTTACCAGACGCGGATCGCCATGAAGGATCTTGGCGAAATTAACCCGATGGACATTGAGGACTACATTGCCGTTGGGGGTTATCTCGCTCTGGCTAAGGCGCTTACCGAAATGCATCCGGAAGAAGTGATAGAAGAGGTCAAGAAGTCGGGACTGAGGGGACGCGGCGGTGCAGGTTTTCCTACGGGGAGGAAGTGGGAAGGGGCGCGCCGGGCACCGGGGGAGAAGAAATACGTCATCTGTAACGGCGACGAGGGCGACCCGGGGGCCTTTATGGACCGCTCGATTATGGAGGGAAACCCGCACTCCGTCCTAGAAGGAATGTTAATCTGCGCTTATGCCATTGGTTCCGATGAAGGCTATATCTATGTTCGCGCTGAGTACCCCTTGGCGGTTAAGCGCCTTGAGCTCGCTATAGAGCAGGCCAAGGAACGCGGCCTTTTAGGCGAACGGATCCTCGGCACTAACTTCAACTTCGACCTGCACGTGAAGAAAGGCGCGGGCGCGTTCATCTGCGGTGAGTCAACGACGCTGATGATTTCCATCGAGGGGAAGCGCCCTGCACCGCGGGTAACCCCGCCCCGGTCAGTCGAACAGGGGTTATGGGGAATGCCAACCTGTCTCAATAATGTAGAGACCTTCGCCAACATTCCGGCTATTATTCTGAACGGTGGCGATTGGTACGCGCAGTACGGTACCGAGGGGTCCAAGGGGACGAAGGCCTTTTGTATCACGGGAAAGACGCGTAACACCGGGCTGATTGAGGTGCCAATGGGGATGACCCTTAAGGAAGTTGTTTTTAAAGTAGGCGGCGGTGTTATGGGGGAAGGGAAGTTCAAGGCGGTTCAGACCGGCGGCCCGTCTGGCGGGTGTATTCCTGATGCGTATATCGACGCGTCGGTCGATTTCGAATCGCTCACGCGGCTCGGGTCGATGATGGGTTCCGGTGGGATGGTAGTGGTTGACGACAGAACCTGTATGGTTGATTTTGCCCGGTTTTTCTTGTCTTTTACCCAGCGTGAGTCTTGCGGCAAGTGCCCGCCCTGCCGGATCGGCACTTACGAGATGCTCCAGATACTCGACCGGATTGTAGCCGGCAAAGGAGAAGAGGGGGATATTGAGCGTCTCGAGGCGATCGGGCGGATGGTGAAAAAAACATCACTCTGTGGTTTGGGACAGAGCGCGCCGAATCCGGTACTTTCGACTATCAAGTATTTTCGGGCGGAATACGAGGCGCACATCCGCCAGAAGCACTGTCCGGCCGGTGCTTGCACCAGCCTTGGTAACTATGTAATCGATGAAGATTGCGTTCTCTGCGGCCTCTGCCAGCAGAGCTGTCCCTACGGTGCGGTACTGGAGGAGCGGGACCGCTTTTACATTGAAAACACCCTGTGTCAAAAGTGCGGCACGTGTATCGCGGTCTGCCCGACAGGCTGCATCCGCGTTGAACCGGGGGTAAAGGAGGAGGCGGTATGACCGGCACAACCTGTGCGGTGACGCAAGCGTACGAGGAGTACCTGGCCTTTACCGAGGAGCGGCTGTGCGGGCGCTGCCTTCCCTGCCTAACTGCGGCCCCGTTGATTATCGATATTTTTCGGCGCTTGCGGCAGGGTACCGCAACGTCCGCGGATATTGACCAACTGGAGAAGATCTGCGCCGAGGTTTTTATCACGGCGCTCTGTAAACACGGGCAAAAAGCGGTAGAGAAAATCTCACGGGTTATTAGTGACTACCGCACAACTTTTGAAACGCACGCGCGGGATAAGCGCTGCCCGGAACGCTCCTGTGAGAAGTTACTGCAGTACGCAATTAATCCCGGGCGTTGCACCGGGTGCGGTAAATGCCGGGAGATTTGCCCCGCAGGAGCGATTGTTGGCGAGCCCTTTATCCCCTTCCGGACGGATAACCATCCTTACGTGATCATCAGGAATAGGTGTACGCGCTGTGGTTTGTGCCTGACAGTTTGCGAAGAAAAGGCGATAGAAGTGGCCTGAAGACGAGGGGGAAGCAAAAAGTGGCCGATTCTGTAACCCTAACTATTGATGGCCGGGAAGTTTCGGTTCCTGAGGGGACTACAATTCTGCAAGCCGCGGCGGCAGCCGGAATTGCGATACCGCACCTCTGCTACTGTCCGGGACTAAAAGGAACAGGAGCCTGTCGCCTCTGTGTGGTTGAGATTGAAAATGTCCGGGGGCTTGTGGTTTCCTGTATGCGCAAAGTGAGTCCGGGGATGGTTGTCCGGACCAGTACGGAACAGATCCGCGAGGCCCGTCGGTTTGTCCTGGAACTCTTGTTTTCCCGCCACCCCGGGCTTTGCCTGAGCTGCGAGAAAAGCGGCGCCTGTAAATTGCAGCAGTACGCTTACGAACTCGGCATCGAACACCCTTCCTTCCCGGTGCGCGATCCGGGGTATCCGGTGGATGAGGACAACCCGTTCATCATCCGCAACTACAATCTCTGTATCCTCTGTGGCCGGTGTGTGCGGGTGTGCCGGACGCAGGGGAGCGATATTCTCGACTTCATGCGGCGGGGGATTGAAACCAAGGTGGCCACCCCCCTCGAGAAACCGCTCTTGGAGGCGGGCTGCGACTTCTGCGGCAGCTGCGTGGGGGTTTGTCCCACGGGGGCTTTGATAGAGAAACAGCGGCGCGGCAAGGGGCGCGAGTGGGAATTCAGCAAGGTGGAGAGCTACTGCGGTTATTGCGGCAGCGCCTGTCACCTCTATCTTAACCTTAAGCGAGACGAGATCGTAAAAGTCTCTACGGAGGCGCCGGCGGATTATCTGTGCGTGCGCGGGCGCTTTGGTTACGGTTACTTGACCAGTGAGGCAAGGCTTACTACGCCTCTTATCCGCAGGAATGGTGAACTGGCGGAAGCGGATTGGGCGGAGGCACTCGGTTTAGTTGGGGCGCGCATCCGGGAATTGCGGGAAAAGCACGGACCGGACGCCATCGGCGGTATCGTGGGTGGCACGGTTACGAACGAGGTCGCTTTTGCCTTTTATAAATTTTTCCGCGAGGGACTGGGTACCGCGAATGTTGACAGCGGCGTGCGGTTCACCGGCCTTGCGGTGCTGCAGCAGCTCGGCCGCATGGTTGGCAGCCCCGAAGCCTACGCCTCACTTGCGGATATCGAAAACGCCAAAGTGATTTTAGTGATAGGTGATGTATGGCGCCGGGTTCCGGCAGTGTGGGGCCAAATTAAGCGGGCGGCCGACAATAAAGCCAGGATTATCTATCTTGGGTTTTATGAAGGACGGCCAACCAGGGTGGCCAAGGTCTGGCTCCGGGCATTTCCCGGAACTGAGCACCTGGTTCTGCAACAACTCGCGGGGGCGGTTCTGGCCCGCCTTGGCGAGGAGCGCCGCAAGATCGAGGCCCTGCCAAACTTCGGCGCATTCACTGCGGGATTAGCGGCGGCGGAAGGCAGGCCTACGGGGGTAAGCCCCGAAGAAATAGCCACGGCGGCGGAAATCTGGGCCGAGACGGGACAAAAAGGTGTTGTGGTTTTGGCCGTAGACGGGGTAACTGAAGATACGGCATACGCGGCCTGGAACCTGAACCTCCTGACGGGCAGAACCGCGAAGGCGCTCTTCTTGGGACATTCGCTGCTCAACGCGCACGGTGTCTGGCGGATGGGGGCGCTTGCCGCCAAAAATAGCGCGATAGAGGAGCGGGGGCTGACAACTGCGGCAATGCTTGCCGCGGGTTCACCCCTCCGCGGGCTTTACGTTTTGGGAGAGGACCCCGTGGCGTCTTTTCCCGGGTGCGGGATGGTGCGGGATAGGCTCGCGCGGCTTGAGTTCCTTGTCGTGCAGGATCTTTTTCTGACCGAAACGGCCCGCATGGCGGATGTGGTTTTGCCTCTGGCTACACATATCGAGACCGGCGGGACCGTTTGGAATGTGGAAGGCAAGTTGCGTCAGGGTAAGCAGGTATTGCCGGCGAAAATTCCTCTTCCTGTGCAGGTTTTTGCTGAATTGGCGTCGAAAATAGCGCTTGACTCAGGATACGATTTTGATGTCCAATTAACCGGTGGTACGGCAGCAGGAGCGGATGATTGGAAGGGATATTCTTGCAGTACACCATGCCCGGAATTCCTGCCGGTAACGGTGGCGGTGGAAGAACGGCAGGAAGGAGAGTTATGGCTTGTGCCTCTTGCTTCCCGCTTCGGCTTTTACGACCATTCAAGAGTAGCGCATACTAATCTGCGGTATCTTTCTTTCCGCGACGACGGTATTGCTCTTTCGCCGGCGGATGCCGGGAGGTTGCAACTGGCGGAAGGCACAAGAGTTAACATTACAAGTGTTTACGGCGCGACCACTGGTGTTGTGCGCATTGATGCCGCTCTCATGCCCGGGGTGGTAACCATGCCGGCCTTTGCGGCGCAAACCAATGTGCTTCTAGCCCCCGGGGTTGCATGTGGGCCGGTTAAAGTCGAGATACGGAAATCACAAGAGGAGGCATGAAGCTTAAGGCCGTGAACGAGAAAGCACTTACTAATTGCTCTGCCAGCCAGCAAATGCTCGCCAAGACCACCCGGGAAGGGGTGGAAACGGCGTTTCACCGCGCGCTTAAGAAAAAGCCGTGTCCTTACGGGGTTGGCGGCACCTGCTGCCGCATCTGTTATATGGGGCCTTGCCGGGTGAGTGATAATGCTCCGGGTGCGGCTACCGGCGTCTGCGGTGCCACTGCGGAGACAATTTCGGCGCGGAATTTCGGGCGGATGATCGCTGCAGGGGCGGCCGCGCACAGCGACCACGCGCGGGAGGTGGCCCTGACGTTCCTGGCGGCGGCCCGTGGGGAGGCGCCTGGTTTTGAGATCCGGGACGAGGAAAAGTTACGGGCCGTCGCGGCAGAATTGGGGATTGAGGCGGCAGGTAAAAACAAGAACCGGCTTGCCGAGGAGGTTGGTTTGAAGCTGCTGGCAGAGTTTGGCCAGCAGGAAGGGGAACTACACTTTATTCGCCGGGCGCCGGCAAAGCGTCAGGAGGTGTGGCAGCGCCTGGGTGTTGTACCCCGGGGCATCGACCGCGAAATCGTGGAGATGATGCACCGGACTTCGGTCGGGGTGGATCAGGAATACGTGCACCTGATGCTGCACGGGATGCGGACTTCACTGGCTGACGGCTGGGGCGGTTCCATGATCGCTACGGAGTTGCAGGATATCCTTTTCGGGACGCCGGTGCCGATCCGGGCCAAGGTGAACCTGGGGGTGCTGAAAGCCGACCAGGTGAATATTATCGTCCACGGTCATGAGCCGCTGTTACCCGAGCTCATGGTGGCGGCGGCCAAAGATGAAGAGTTGTTGCTTGCGGCACGCGGGGTTGGTGCCAACGGCATCAATATCGCGGGCATTTGTTGCACCGCAAACGAGATTTTGATGCGCAAAGGGGTTCCGGTGGCCGGGAGCGTGCTGCAGCAGGAGCTGGCGATCGCCACCGGGGCGGTTGACGCGATGGTGGTCGACGTTCAGTGTGTGATGCAGGGGCTCGGTACGGTAGCCCGTTGCTACCATACGGAGCTCTTTACCACCTCTTCCCGGGCACAGATTCCGGGGGCGATTCACCTTGAATTTAACCACGAAAACGGCTTTGAAGTAGCGCGGGAAATAATCCGGCGGGCTATCGCCAACTTCCCCAAGCGCCGGGCGGTGGAAATTCCTACCGAAGAGGTAGATCTCGTCGCCGGTTTCAGCCACGAGACGATCAATTATATGCTTGGCGGGCGCTTCCGCGCTTCGTACCGGCCACTTAACGACAATATCATTAACGGTCGCATTCGCGGTGTGGCCGCAGTTGTTGGCTGTTCCAACCCGCGGGTGCGTTTTGGTGACCTTCATACAACCATTGTTCGGGAATTGATCGCCAATAACGTCCTCGTTCTGGTTACCGGATGCGCGGCGATCAACTGCGCGAAGGAGGGGCTCTTGATCCCGGAAGCGGCGGAACTTGCGGGCTCCGGCTTGCGAGAGGTTTGCGAAGCGGTGGGGATGCCGCCGGTGCTCCACTGCGGTTCGTGTGTTGATAATAGCCGGCTCCTGGTGGCGGGCACGGCGATTGTGAAGGAAGGCGGTTTAGGTGAGGATCTCTCTGAGGTTCCGGTCTGTGGTTGTGCCCCCGAATGGATGAGCGAAAAGGCGATCTGTATCGGCCAGTACTTCGTCACGAGCGGGGTGACGGTTGGCTTCGGGGTAGCCTTCCCATCGACGGGGAGCGAAAAGTTTTCTGACTACCTTTTTGGTGGGATCAAAGAGCATGTCGGCGCTACCTGGTTTTTCGAACCCGATCCGATGGCGATGGCGCGGCAGATCATTACTATTCTAGATGAAAAGCGGAAGGCCCTCGGTATCGACGTCGCGAGGGAGCGGGTGCTCTACGATATGGAGATGAGGAGGAAGCTCGAAGTTGTCTAAGATCATTGCGACTGCGGCAATTAGAGGTGCCCACAAGATAGTTGGCCGGGCTGAGGAGTCGTTGCGCCAGGCGCTGGAGACTTACGGGCCGGATGCGCCGGTAGCTTTTCCGAATACCGGGTATTACCTGCCGGTGATCTACGGGATGACCGGGATGGTGGTAGAAAAAGTGGGTGATCTCGTGCCGGTTCTCGAGCGGGCTAAAGCGCTTCTCCCGCCCGTGCCGTCGGAGAAGGTCTGGTTGCCTTACTTAGGTCCGGCGCTGGATGCGGGCATGGCGACCCTGTTCGCCGATGAGATTATCGAGGCGATCAAGTACCTTGGTACGCCCCCTTACACGATGACTTCCAAACCCACGGACGACAACCTCTGGCTGGGGGCGGCGGACGATGTGATCCTTCGGAAACGGGGTATCGAGTTCGTTGACGGCACGGCACCAGGTTTTGCCGCTGTCGTCGGCGCCGCGCCGACAAACGAGATTGCGGTAAAAATTGCCCGCGAACTCCAGGAGAAGAACCTTTACGTCTTCATGTCGGCGGAGACCGACGGGCGGAGCTTCGCGGAGCAACTTGCGGAAGAAGGTGTGGAGCTTGGTTGGGAAACCCGGCTTGTCCCCTTCGGCAAGGATATTACCGCGACCGTTTTTTCGCTCGGCTTTGCCGCCCGGGCGGCCATGTCTTTCGGTGGGGTGAAGCCCGGCGATTTCCGCCGCGTCTTGCTTTACAACAAGAACCGGATCTTCGCTTTCGTTATCGCGCTCGGTTACGTCGACGACGAGAAATACGCCCAGGCGGCGGGAGCGATCAACTTCGGTTTCCCGACGATCGCCGATACCGATATCCCGCAGATATTACCTACGGGTATTTGCACTTACGAGCACGTGGTTTCCAACGTGCCGCACGATAAGATAGTTAGCCGGGCGATCGAGGTCCGGGGCTTGAAGATCACTGTAACGAAGGTTCCGGTTCCTGTTGCTTACGGTCCGGCTTTCGAGGGTGAATCCGTCCGCAAAGGCGACATGCACGTGGAATTCGGTGGCCAGCGAACACCGGCCTTCGAGCTGGTGCGGATGCGGGATGCGGCAGAAGTGGAGGACGGAAAGATTGAGGTTATCGGGCCAGATGTGGATACGGTGCCCGAGGGCGGCCGGCTGCCGCTCGGGATTGTCGTTGACGTTTACGGCCGGAAGATGCAGGAGGATTTCGAACCGGTACTGGAACGGCGGATCCATTACTTTATTAATTATGCCCAGGGTGTTTGGCACATGGGCCAGCGCGACATTAACTGGCTCCGTATCTCCAAAGCGGCCTTCAAACAGGGCTTCCGGCTGCGCCACTTTGGGGATATTCTTTACGCGAAAATGAAGTCGGAGTTCGCCAGCATCCTCGACCGGGTGCAGGTAACCATCTACACTGATGAGGCCAAGGTGCTCGAGATGCGGGAAGAAGCACGGCGGATTTACGCCCACCGGGACGAGCGGTTGAAGGCGCTCAGCGACGATACGGTCGATACCTTTTACTCCTGCACTCTCTGCCAGTCATTTGCGCCCACGCATGTATGTGTAGTCCTGCCGGAGCGGGTGGGGCTCTGCGGTTCGGTAAGCTGGCTCGACGCCAAGGCGTCTTACGAGATCAACCCCCACGGGTGTAACCAGCCCGTGCCTAAAAAGGACGTAATTGACCCGGTAAAGGGGCAGTGGCAGTCTTGTAACGATTTTATTTTCCAGAATTCGCGCGGCACCATCGAGCGGGTCAACTTCTACACGATTATGGAGTACCCGCTCACTTCCTGCGGCTGCTTCGAGGCCATCATCGTGATGCTTCCCGAGTGCAACGGCTTCATGATTGTCAACCGGGAGCACGCGGGGATGACGCCTTGCGGCATGACCTTCTCCACGCTGGCCGGCATGATCGGCGGCGGGGTGCAGACGCCGGGGTTCATGGGCATTGGCAAGGCCTACCTGGCTTCGAAAAAGTTTATTATTGCCGATGGGGGCTTGGCACGCATTGTCTGGATGCCGAAGGACTTTAAAGAGCAGATGCGTCACGTGCTGGAGGAACGGGCGGAAGAATTAGGACTCGGCCGCGACTTTCTCGATAAGATTGCCGACGAAACGGTTGGCGTCACGGCGGAGGAAATTCTCCCCTTCCTTGAAGAAAAGGGGCACCCGGCGCTGACGATGGATCCGTTGCTGTAGGGCGCAATTTTTGGGGTTTTGAATTCTTTTTAATAAAGAAAAAATTAAAGAAGAGAGGTAGGGATATGGCGCTTACCGGATTAGAAATTTACAAGCTTCTGCCTAAAACCAACTGCAAGGAGTGCGGCCAGCCGACCTGTCTCGCTTTTGCTATGCAGCTTGCGGCGGGCAAAACCTCGCTGGAGAAATGCCCTCATGTGAGCGAGCAGGCGAAGGAGGCTCTGGGCGCGGCTTCCGCGCCACCGATCGCGCTCGTTAAGATTGGTAGTGGGGAGCGGGTACTTGCGATCGGTAACGAGACGGTGCTTTTCCGGCACGACAAGCGCTTCGAGCACCCTGCGGGTATTGCCATCACGGTAGCGGATAACCTGCCGCCGGAGGAGCTTGCTTCCCGGGTGGAAGCGATTAACCGCCTCTGCTTTGACCGGGTGGGCCAGATGCACTGCGTGGACTTAGTTTTTGTCGAAAATAGATCGGGAGAGCCGGCAACCTTTGCGGCGGCTGTAAAGGCCGTGAAGGAGAAGACAAACCTCGGGATAATCCTGGGCAGCGAGAACCCCGATGCGGTTGCGGCGGCGCTCGGTGAGGTGGCGGCGCAACGGCCGCTCGTTTATGCGGCCACGGCGGCGAACTACGAGAAAATGGCCGCCCTTGCCAAGCAGCATGGTGTGCCCTTGGCGGTAAGGGGAGAGAACCTATCAGACCTGGCCGACCTAGTAAACAAGGTTGTGGCCATGGGCGCGAAAGAGCTCGTGCTTGATACGGGCGCCCGTGAGGTGAACCAGGTTCTTGCCGACCAGACGCAGCTCCGGCGGCAGGCCCTCAAACGCTTCCGGCCTTTTGGTTACCCGAGCATTGTCTTTGCTATTGATCCGGACCCGGTCCGGCGGGTTTTGGAGGCGGCGGTGCCACTGGCTAAGTACGCGGGGATTATTGTGCTTGATACCGTTGACCCGGCGGAAATCCTACCGCTTATTACGCTGCGCCTAAATATCTATACCGATCCGCAGAAGCCGATCGCGGTGGAGCCGAAGATTTACGAAATCGGTGCCGTCACGCCGCAGTCTCCCGTCTTCGTCACTACCAACTTCTCACTTACCTATTTCTGCGTAGCGGGCGACGTGGAGGCCTCCCGGGTGCCAGGATACATCCTCACCGTCGATACGGACGGAACTTCGGTCTTGACCGCCTGGGCGGCGGGGAAATTTACTCCGGAGAAGATCGCGGCGGCACTGAATGAGAGCGGGATTGCCGACCGGGTGGGGCACCGGAAGGTTATCATCCCCGGCGGCGTGGCGGTTTTGAGCGGCAAGCTCCAGGAGCTCTCGGGATGGGAGGTTCTGGTGGGTCCCCGCGAGTCGGCCGGCATTCCAGCGTTTTTAAAACAGTTCTGGGCTTAAGGGGGCCGTCATGCCGGGAAAGACGGTTCTCTTTCTCCCGGATAAGCTTTCGGTTACGGTAGAGCCAGGCCAGACGCTTCTCCAGGCAGCAACCAAGGCGGGGATCACGCTACGCGGCGCGTGTGGCGCCAAAGGGGTCTGCGGCCGCTGCCGTGTCCAGGTTAAAAGTGGTAGGGTAAGCCTTTCCGGCCAGGGCAGGATTACTCCGGAGGAGGCGGCGGCGGGCTGGGTTCTCGCCTGCCTCGCGGTCCCGGAGGATGAGGTTACCGTTTACGTTCCCGAGGAATCAAGGCTTACGGAGCACCGCGTGCTCCTTGAGGAGCGCGAGTCAGGGGTTCTGACGGCTATTGAAACGGCAGAGACCTCCCTGCGGCCGCTTTTCGGGCGCCGTCTCGTCACGCTGGCGCCGCCGACGCTGAGCGACAACACGGACGATTACGGACGGCTGACCTGGACCCTCCAGCAACACGGGGAAAGGGCGCCGTTTTGGGCGGGTTACGCGCTGCTGCGCAGCCTCCCGCGGGTGCTACGGGAGGCGAACTGGCAGGTGGCCGTTGAGTTGGCGGCGGTCGAGGGCGCAACGGAGATTCAGGGGGTTATCCCTGCCAGTGGCGACCTGAAGGGGCCCTTTGGTCTTGCCGTAGACATCGGGACGACTACGGTGGCGGCAGAGCTGGTAGACCTTGCCACCGGAAACGTGGTCGCAACGGCGGGAACATATAACCGCCAGGCGGCTTTTGGGGACGACGTGATTTCGCGGATCATCTACGCCACCGAAACTGCCGGCGGCCAGGCGGCGCTCCGGGAGGCGGTAACGGAGACGGTAAACGGGCTGGTTGGCGAATTGCTGCGTCTTCGCGGTTTGAACCCGGAGGATGTCCGGGCGGTGGTTTGTGCCGGGAACACGACGATGGTGCACCTTTTCCTCGGGATAGATCCGACCTACATCCGCCTCGAACCTTACATCCCGGCGGTCAACATGCCGCCCCCGGTCAGAGCTGCCGAACTGGGTCTTGCTGCGCACCCGGAGGCGTGGGTTTACTGCCTTCCGGGAGTTGCGAGCTATGTCGGCGGCGATATAACGGCGGGGATCAAGGTTTCCGGTATCGCGGCGGCGGAACCGCTCAGCCTCTTCCTTGATATTGGCACCAACGGGGAGATGGTCCTAGGAAATCAGGAGTGGCTTATGGCCTGTGCCTGCTCGGCGGGACCGGCTTTCGAAGGAAGCGGGATTACCTGCGGGATGCGGGCGGTGTCCGGCGCGATCGAAGCGGTGCGGGTTCTCCCGGGTGGCTTTGAGGTGATTTACCGAACCGTTGGGGGAGAGAAACCGCTCGGTATCTGCGGTTCCGGGTTAATCGATCTGCTGGCTTCCCTCCACCAGGCCGGTGTCATAGACCGGGGCGGCCGGTTTGTGCCGGATCAGGAGTCGCCGCGGGTCCGGGAAGGCAGCGAAGGTCTGGAGTTTGTGCTGGCGTGGGAAAATGAGACGGGTACCGGTAGAGAAATTTTCGTCACGCAGGCCGACATCCAGAACCTGATGCGGGCAAAAGCGGCCGTTTTTGCCGGGATCAGGACTCTCTTGGCGAATGTGGGGCTGCCGCTCGAGGCGGTGGAAAAGGTTTTTATCGCGGGTGGATTCGGGAGATTCTTGAATATCCGGGACGCAATCGCGATTGGGATGCTTCCCGATCTACCACTCGAGCGTTATACTTATATTGGCAACAGTTCCCTTAAGGGAGCGCGTCTGGCGCTTCTCTCGCAGGCGGTTTGGGAAGAAATGAAGGCAATTGCCCGGCGGGTCACTTACGTGGAACTCAGCGTCGGCAATCGCTTCATGGAAGAGTTTATGTCGGCGCTCTTCCTGCCGCACACCGATTTAAGCCTTTTTCCGTCGCTAGGAAAGGAACGTGATTGATGTTTATTGCGGTAGCAGGTAAGGGAGGCACGGGGAAGACCACCTTCGTGGCGCTGGTGATCAAGCACCTACTCAAAGCGGGCAAGCGGCCCATTTTGGCCGTGGATGCAGACGCCAATGCGAATCTATCGCAGGCACTGGGAATTGAAGCGCCCGATTCAATTGCCGATATTATGCGGGCGGTATCGGAGGACCGCGAGAGCATCCCGGCGGGGATGACCAAGGACAGGTACGTTGCTTACCGGATTCACCAGTCCTTAGCCGAAGGGAAAGACGTAGATGTACTGGTAATGGGGGGGCCGGAGGGACCCGGCTGTTACTGTTACGTGAATAATCTCTTGCGCGGCTTCCTCAAAGATTTGGCGGCAAACTACCGTTATGTGGTGATGGATAACGAGGCGGGGCTTGAGCACTTAAGCCGCCGGACCACCCAAAACGTGGATGTTCTTTTTATCCTTTCCGATGCGACGGTTAGGGGGGTCCGTTCGGCCGGGCGCATCCGGGAGTTGGCCGATAGTTTGAAGCTGGGGGTCAAGAAAAAATACTTGGTCATCAACCGGGGACAGCCCGCCGATATAAATGTGTTGTGGCCGGAAATTGAAGCTACCGGCCTTGAATATGCGGGGTTGATTCCTGCGGATCCGGCGGTGACCGAATACGATCTTCACTCCCGGCCACTTGTTTCCCTGCCGGACGATTCGCCGGCGGTGGTAGCGGTCGGTGAGATTCTATCGCAAACAAAAATTTTGTAGGAAGGTTGGGGTAACGATGACGGTGGCAATCGCCAAAGAACGGTGGGCCAGCAGGTGTCTTGAGACGGTTCTCGGCACCGGCCCGAGGCAGGTCAAAGTGGGGGGCGACGCGACACTGCCCTTCCTCCACTTCGAAGGGGAAATCCCGAACCCTCCGGTGGTGGCACTCGAGGTTTTCGATGCACCGCCCCAGGAATGGCCGGAGTTTCTGACCGGGGCTTACGAAGGGGTTCTGAGCGACCCGGTAGCCTGGGCGAAAAGGTGCCAGGATTACGGGGCTGATCTTGTGGCGCTGCGGTTGACGCGCACCCACCCGGACGGGGAAAATGCTTCACCGGAAGAGGCAGCACGGGTGGCGGCTGCGGTGGCCGAAGCGGTTGAGGTGCCGCTCATTGTGCTTGGCTGCGGCGTGGAGGAAAAAGATGCCGCGGTTCTTCCAGAAGTGGCTAGTGCCCTGTCTGGCAGGAATTGCCTCCTTGGCTGCGCGACTCAGGAGAACTATAAGTCGATCGTTGCGGGCTGTATCGCCAACGGACATGCGGTAATCGCCTCCAGCCCGCTTGACATTAACCTGGCAAAGCAGCTCAACATCCTGATCACCGAGATGAACCTGGAGCCTAACCGGATCGTGATCGACCCCTCGATCGGTGCTCTTGGTTACGGAATCGAGTATGCCTACTCGATCATTGAGCGGGTGCGTACTGGGGCGCTGATGGGGGACAAGATGCTTTCCATGCCGGTGATCCTGTTAGTTGGGCAGGAAGTCTGGAAGACCAAAGAGGCGAAGACACCCGACACGGCGGAGTGGGGGGAGCATAAGAAGCGGGCCATTTTGTGGGAGGTAACCACGGCCGTCTCCCTCATTCACGCTGGCGGTCACATTGCCGTGGTGCGCCACCCGGAATCGTTGCAGTACATCAAGGAGCACATTGCCAAGATGATGCAGCCGCAGAAATATTAAGAGGAGGCGAGAATGGTGATTTTAATTGGCGAGCGCATCAACGGGATGTTCAAAGACATCCGCGAGGCGATTATAAACCGCGACCCGGAGCCCGTTAAAAAACACGCCATCCTGCAGACGCAGAACGGCGCGCGGTATCTCGATATCAATACCGGCCCGACAGTAGCGGCGGAGGACCAGCCGGCGGTAATGGAGTGGCTTGTAAAGGTGGCGCAGGAGGCAAGTCCGCTGCCATGCTGTATCGACTCCACGAACCCGGATGCCATCGAGGCGGGTTTGCGTGTCCACCGGGGTAAGGCGATGATCAACTCCACCACCGCCGACCAGTGGAAGATGGACATTTACTTCCCGATGGCGGCCAAATACGGGGCGGCCATCATCGGACTGGCGATGAACGAAAAAGGCGTCCCGAAAGACGCGCACGACCGGTTGGCCTTGGCGATGGAGTTGGTGGCCAATGCAGATGCCCACGGGATTCCGTTAGATGAGCTGTATATCGATCCCCTTGTGTTACCGGTGAACGTAGGCCAGGACCACGGACCGGAGGTCCTGGAGGTTATCCGGCAGGTGAAGCTCCTGGCGACTCCGGCGCCGCGGACGGTCGTAGGTCTTTCAAATATTTCCCAGCGCTGCCCGAACCGGCCGCTCATCAACCGCACCTTCCTGGCGATGGCGATGGCCTGCGGGCTGGATGCGGCCATTGCGGACGTAGAGGACAGCGAGCTGGTGGACGTTGCCGCTACGGCGAACATTATCTTAAATAAGGAGATTTATTGCGATTCTTACTTGAAGACCTTCCGGCAGCGTTAAAAGGTAATCCCCCCAACGTAGGGGGGATTTTTACTACGTTATATGGAGGGGGGATCGTGGCGGTGAACAGGATTGTGAAAAAAAAGGTCCTGGCGCCGGCCGTAAAGCTTATTGAGGTTGAGAACCATCTGATCGCCAAGAAGGCGCAACCGGGCCAGTTTGTGATTCTGCGGGTCCATGAAAAAGGGGAACGGATACCGCTGACGATTTCGGACTACGACCGGGAGAAGGGGACGGTTACCATCATTTTTCAAGAAGTCGGTAAGACCACTACGCTTCTCGGGCGGCTTGAGGAAGGGGACCGCATCCTCGACCTAGTGGGGCCTCTCGGTAAACCCACCCACCTCGAGGGGTTGCAGCGAGTGGTCGTTGTCGGCGGCGGGCTTGGGACGGCGCTGGTGTTTTCTCAGGTCAAGGAGTTGCACAGGCGCGGGACGAAGGTTGACTGCATCATCGGCGCACGCAACAAGGACCTGATCATCCTCGAGGAGGAGATTAAACCGTACTGCGCAAACCTCTATATCGCTACGGATGATGGCTCCAAGGGGCATAAGGGATTTGTTACCGACGTTTTGAAAAGACTGCTCGACGAAGGAAACAGGTACGACCGGGCAATCGCCGTCGGCCCGCTCATCATGATGAAGGTGGTGAGCAACCTTACGCGACAATACGGGTTGCCAACGGTGGTGAGCATGAACCCGATAATGGTGGACGGCACGGGAATGTGTGGCTGTTGCCGGCTTACGGTGGGCGGCCAGACGAAGTTCGCCTGCGTTGACGGGCCGGAGTTCGATGGCCACCTGGTCGATTTTGACGAGGTGATCAAGCGAACGGCCATGTACCGGGAAGAGGAGAAAACGGCCATGGAGCTGCTCCAGCGTAGCTTGAAGGAGGGAGTTTGATGGCGGAGCCCAGGCGTAAGCCCAACCTGGTAAAGACCAAGGTGCCGATGCCGGCGCAGGACCCGCAGGTCAGGATTAAGAATTTCGACGAGGTTGCTCTCGGCTACACTCCCGAGCAGGCGGTGGAAGAGGCCCGGCGCTGCCTCCGGTGCAAGGAACCGCGGTGTGTGCAAGGCTGTCCGGTAAACGTAAAAATTCCCGAGTTTATTATGCTCATTGAAGAGGGGAAGTTTCTCGAGGCCTATTATAAGATACTAGAAACCAACAACCTGCCGGCGATCTGCGGGCGGGTCTGTCCCCAGGAGAACCAGTGCGAAAAACATTGCCTGCGGGGAGAAAAAGGGGAACCGGTCGCGATTGGCCGGCTCGAGCGCTTTGCGGCCGATTACGCGGCCTCTTGCGGGGAACCCCGCCACGAGCCTACGAACCCTGCGCCGCCAAAAGGAAAGGTTGCGGTAGTCGGCTCCGGACCGGCCGGTCTTACCTGCGCTGCCGACCTCGCCAAAATGGGTTACCAGGTGACCGTATTCGAAGCGTTCCATACCCCCGGAGGGGTTCTGGTTTACGGGATTCCGGAGTTCAGGCTGCCAAAGCGCGTGGTGCAGCGGGAGATTGACAACCTGAAAAAGCTCGGCGTAGAGATTCAAACCAACATGGTAATCGGTAAGATCCTGAGTGTTGACGAGCTTTTCTCAGAGGGCTACGACGCGATTTTTATCGGCACCGGGGCGGGGCTGCCGCAGTTTTTACGGATACCCGGGGAAAATCTCAACGGGGTGTTCTCGGCCAACGAGTTTTTGACCCGCATTAACCTGATGCGGGCTTACCGGTTCCCCGAATACGATACGCCCATCAAGATCGGCCGACGGGTGGCTGTTATCGGCGGTGGCAACGTGGCGATGGATGCCGCGCGTTGTGCGCTCAGGCTAGGTGCCGCGAAGGTTTACATCGTTTACCGGCGTTCGGAAGAGGAGATGCCGGCGCGACGGGAAGAGATTCATCACGCTAGGGAAGAGGGAGTCGAATTCAAACTGCTCACCAATCCCGTGCGTATCCTGGGTGATGATAACGGTTGGGTCAAGGGGCTAGAGTGTGTGACGATGGAGCTTGGCGAGCCCGACGCTTCGGGAAGGAGAAGACCGGTTCCGAAGCCCGGGTCGGAACATTGTCTCGAGGTCGAAACGGTGATCATCGCGATCGGCACTACGCCCAACCCGCTTATTGCCAACACTACGCCCGGGCTTGAGCTCACGAAGTTCGGGGGGATAGTGGTGGACGAAGCGACCGGCCAGACCAGCCGGCCCGGAATCTTTGCCGGCGGTGACAGCGTGACGGGGGCGGCAACGGTGATTCTGGCGATGGGGGCAGGGAAAAGGGCGGCTAAGGCGATAGACGCATACCTTGCCGCCAGACGGTAGTTGCAAGAAGGTCTTGCTTATTCCGGGGAAGGCATGTTTTGCCAGGCCTTCCGGGGGCGCGTGGCGAGTGAGGTATTGCTTTCTTTAATCTTCTTTGGCTATAATAAGTAAAGGTGAAGTACCAGGGAGTTTCCCTGGTTCTCTTTTTCGGTGCATCTTACCAACCGGAGGAGGATAAAATTTAAAGGACTTTCCGGGTAGGCGCCGAATACCTTGATTTACTTTATGCTTTGTTGCCAAATAACTTCTTAAAGAAGCCGAGGGAGTGGTGTAAGTTTGGTGCGGGCTACGGCAGAACGATTGGCGAACAGTACGGTCCTCCTGGAGGTAGAGGTAGAGGCGGAGCGTTTCAGTCAGGCGGTGGAGCGCGCTTGCCGCAAACTTGCTAAAGATGTTATCATCCCGGGTTTCCGGAGGGGCCGGGTGCCGCGGGTGATCCTGGAGCGGTACATCGGTAAGGAAACCCTTTATAACGAGGCCGCGGCGCTGATGATGGGAGAAGCCTACCCGGTGGCGGTGAAGGATACGGGGATCGAACCGGTGGCGCAGCCTGAGGTAGAGGTTGTTCAGGCGGAGGAAGGAAAGCCCTTGGTTTTCAAGGCCAAGGTTGAGGTTAAGCCGGAGGTTGAGCTGGGGCAGTACCAAGGAATAGAGGTTACGAAAAAAGTGAAGCCGGTTACCCCTGAGGACATCGAAGCGGAACTCGAGAGGTTGCGTAACCGTTACGCTCGCCTGACAACGGTGGAAGATGGGGTTGTGGCTGCCGGCGACATTATAAAAATAGACTATAAAGGAACCGTTAATGGTAAGGCTTTCCGCGGAAGCGCAGTGAAGGGAAGAGAAATTGAAGCGGGGCGCGGCTATCTTATCCCGGCGTTGGACGAGGCGCTCATCGGCATGCGGACTGGCGAGACGAAAGAGGTAAAGATCACCCTTCCCGCTGATTATCCTGACGAAAGAGTGGCGGGCAAAGAGGCCGTTTTTGAGGTGACGGTGCGGGAACTTCGCCGGAAAGAGCTGATGCCGCTCAACGATGATTTTGCCAAGGAAGTGAGCGAGTTCGATACGCTCGCGGAGCTCAAGGCGGATGTTGCCCGGCGGTTGCAGGAAGCGGCGGCGAACGAAGCTGATCTTCTCCTCCGCCAGGAAGTGGTGGCGCGGGCGGTGGAGAACGCCAAGGTGGAGCCGCCGCCTTCCATGGTGGAGAACCAGGTAGAGGAAATGCTTGAGGACATGGTGGCTACCGTAGAGGGGCGCGGGGTTTCGCGGGAGCGCTTTTTTGAAATCATGAATACAACTCCCGAGGAGATGCGGGAGCGGCTGCGCGGCGACGCCGTGCGGACGATCAAGACCCGGCTGGTCCTCGATGCGGTGGCGAAAGCCGAAGGGCTTGAGGTAACCGAAGCGGAGATTGAGGCGGAGTTGCAAAAACTCGCCGGGCTTTACCGGCACGATCCGGGAGAGCTGCGCAAGGTCTTCGAGGCGACCGGGCGGCTCGAAGTGGTCCGGCAGAAGTTGCTCCGCGACAAAACAGTTGAGTTTTTGGTGGAGAAGGCGATAATAAAAGAAGAAGCGCCGGAACCTGCTGCCGGAGTTGCGGCACCGGAGGCTATAACTGAGGAAACCGGTACCGCGGCGAAGGCTTAGCAGGAAAGCCGTCTTGAATTTGCCTCTTTATCAAGGGGAGGCTGAAGGTTTATGATAAAAAGGGGTGGTTAGATGTCGACGCTGGTGCCTATCGTCGTTGAACAGACAAACCGCGGTGAGCGGGCTTACGATATATACTCGCGTCTGCTCAAGGACCGGATAATCTTTATCGGCGGAACAATCGACGATTACCTCGCCAACCTGGTAATCGCTCAGCTTCTCTTCTTGGAGGCGGAGGATCCGGAGAAGGATATCCACCTCTACATCAATTCGCCGGGCGGGCTGGTTACGGCAGGAATGGCGATTTACGACACGATGCAGTATATCCGGCCTGACGTTTCGACGATCTGTTTGGGGCAGGCCGCAAGTATGGGGGCCTTCCTGCTGGCCGCTGGAGCTAAGGGGAAGCGCTTTGCGCTTCCTTACGCACGGATCATGCTCCATCAGCCACTCGGCGGTGTGCAGGGGCAGGCGACCGAGGTTGAGATCCATGCGCGGGAGATACTCCGCGCCAAGCGGGTACTCAACGAGCTCCTCGCGAAACATACCGGGCAGCCGTTTGACAAGGTAGAGCGAGATACAGAGCGGGATTTCTTTATGTCGGCACAGCAGGCGAAGGAGTACGGTATCATCGATGAAGTGATCACGATGCGGAAGAAACAGCCGAAGTAGGCTCTAAGCGAGGTGGATTCTTTATGTTTAACAATGATAAGGGGCACCTAAAGTGCTCTTTCTGCGGCAAACACCAGGACCAGGTTAAGAAGTTAGTGGCGGGCCCGGGTGTTTATATCTGTGACGAGTGCATTGAGCTTTGCAACGAGATTATCGAGGAGGAGTTAAGTGAGGATCTCAGCGCGGAGTTGCGCGATGTGCCGACGCCGCGGGAGATCAAGGAGTTTCTCGACCAGTACGTTATCGGGCAGGAGCACGCCAAGAAGATCCTCTCGGTGGCGGTTTATAACCACTACAAGCGGGTCAACCTGGGTGGAAAGATTGAGGATGTTGAGCTGCAGAAGAGCAACATTCTAATGCTGGGGCCTACGGGCTGTGGCAAGACGTTGTTAGCACAGACCCTGGCCCGGATGCTTAACGTACCCTTCGCCATTGCGGACGCCACTTCGCTGACCGAGGCCGGCTACGTGGGTGAGGATGTCGAGAACATCCTTCTCAAGCTCATCCAAGCGGCCGATTACGACATCGAAAAGGCCGAAAAGGGTATCGTCTATATTGATGAAATCGATAAGATCGCGCGGAAATCCGAGAATCCCTCAATCACCCGCGACGTTTCGGGTGAGGGTGTGCAACAGGCGCTGCTGAAAATTCTCGAAGGGACAGTAGCGAGCGTGCCGCCGCAGGGTGGGCGAAAGCATCCCCACCAGGAGTTCATTCAGATTGACACGACGAATATCCTTTTCATCTGCGGCGGCGCTTTTGAGGGGATAACCAAGATCATCCAGAACCGGGTGAGCGCGAAGACGATGGGCTTCGGCGCAGAGCTTGTGGTGCGGAAGGACCAGAACGTTGGTGAGATTTTGCGCCAGATTCTGCCGCAGGACCTGCTGAAGTTTGGGCTCATTCCGGAGTTTGTGGGCCGGCTGCCGGTGATCGTCACGCTCGACCCGCTCACGGAAGATGACTTGGTGCGGATTCTTACCGAGCCGCGCAACGCTTTGGTCCGCCAGTACGAGAAGCTTTTCGAGCTCGACGGGGTGACCCTCGAGTTCCAGCCCGAGGCGCTGCGGGCGGTGGCCCAGGAAGCGATCCGGCGTAACACCGGCGCCCGGGGGCTACGGGCGATTCTCGAAGAGATTATGCTCAACGTGATGTACGATATCCCTTCGCGGGGCGACGTCACCAAGTGCGTCATTTCAAGAGATACGGTTTTGAAACGCGAGCAGCCGCTGATTGTGACTGTTGACCGGAAAAAGAAAAAGGAAGGCGCCGTTTAGGCGAATTGAAACGCAGGATATACAGAGGGCCGTCCGTGGTGGCGGCCCTTTGTTTTCGGTGACGGCGGTCCGGAATCTGCTTGACCTGCGGGTGTTGGCCTGTTAAACTGAAAAAAAGAGAATTATTTCACAAAAAGAGGCCCGTGGCGAAATATGAGGGGAGGGGTGGCGGTGCATTTCCCGGTGGCGGGGATCGATGTTTTCCCTCTGGTTCCGCCCCTGGTGGCTCTGGCTGTCGCTACTTTTACGGCGCCAGCCGGAGTTTCCGGTGCTTTTCTGCTGTTGCCGTTCCAGGTTAGCGTTCTCGGTTTCACAAGCCCGGCGGTGAGCCCGACCAACCTCGTTTACAACATCGTGGCCATTCCCGGGGGGTTATGGCGCTACATCCGGGAAGGGCGGATGGCCTGGCCGCTGACTTGGGTGGTGGTCGCGGGCACGCTGCCGGGGGTTTTTGCCGGGGCAATCATTCGCTTGCGATACCTCCCGGATCCTCGCTCCTTCAAGTTTTTTGTCGGTCTGGTGCTCCTCTATCTCGGGGGGCGGCTCCTCTACGAGATGACCGGCCGGTACGCCAAGGGGCGGGAGAGGCTCAGAGCCCTCGAGGCCAAATTCCGGGAACGGGTGGCGGGACTTAAGGCGGAACAGCGGGCAAAAGTTGCCTCCGGACTGCCTGCGGAAGCGGTGGTGCGGACGGTGCGCTTTACCCCGCTGGTGGTGGAGTATGAGTTCTGGGGCGAGCGTTTTTCCTTCAGCGTGCCGGTTCTTTCTCTGCTCGCGCTGGTGGTGGGAGTGATTGGTGGAATCTACGGCATTGGGGGCGGTGCGATCATCGCACCTTTTTGCTGCGCTGTGTTGGGGCTGCCCGTTTACACGGTGGCCGGGGCGGCGCTCTGCGGCACTTTCTTGACCTCGGTCGTAGGGGTGATCTACTATACGCTCTTATCCCCGTTCTACCGGGGAATGACCGTGAGCCCGGACTGGCTCTTGGGAGCACTCTTCGGGATTGGCGGGCTGGCCGGAACATACTTTGGTGCGCGCCTCCAGAAGTTTTTGCCGGAGCGCTTGATCCGAGGGTTTTTAGGGGTTCTGGTCACGGGGCTCGCCCTCCAGTACATCTACCAGTACTTCTGCGGTGGGGCCAGGCGGTAGGCTTATGGGGAGGTAAACGTGCGGGCGGGGAAGCCCTGGGGTGATTTTTCAGCAGGAACCGGTAAGTCGGGCCGCGAACCTTTATTAAGGAGTGAGGGCGCGGCTTAAGTTTTTCAGGGGACGCCCGGAAGGAGGTTACTATGCTTCCCGTAGAACTTTCACCCCGTCTGATACTGAACGTGGTGGACGTGGTGTTCGTTGTGCTCATAGCTTATTCAGTTTACAGCCTGATTCGGGGGACCCGGGCGGTGCAGCTGTTGAAAGGACTGCTGGTCTTGGCCGCGCTTACGGGGATTGCCCATTGGTTGCGGCTGACGCTTTTAAGCTGGATTCTGGAAAAGATCTGGACGGTTGCTTTCGTGGCCGTGGTCATTATCTTTCAGCCCGAAATCAGACGGATGTTAGAGAAGCTTGGCCGGGGTGCTCCTCTCCTCCGGGCGATTGGGGCGGGGGAAGGCGAGCAGGCCGTGGGACAGGTGGCTGCGGCGGTGGCGGAATTAGCACGCACCCGGACGGGGGCGCTGATTGCCTTCGAGCGGGAGACGGGGCTGAGAGAGTTCGCCGAGGGCGGGATACTGCTTGATGCACTGGTTTCGCGGGAATTGCTGCTGACGATCTTTGAACCGCATACGGCGCTTCACGATGGTGCCGTCATCATCCGGGATGATCGCGTGGTAGCGGCGGGTTGTTTCCTCCCCCTTGCGGCGCAGAAGGTTCTCCCGTCTCACCTCGGCAGCAGGCACCGGGCGGCGGTAGGTTTAAGCGAGCTAACCGACGCGTTAGTGGTGGTTGTCTCTGAGGAAACGGGTACGGTGAGCCTTGTGGCGGACGGGAAACTTGAGCCGGCTGGCGAACCGGATAAGCTGGTGGCGGTTTTGAGCGAGCGCCTCCGGGATAAGAGGAAAATTTGGGGCCGGGGAGACAGGCGGCGAAAGGGCGGCGCGACTTAGATGATCGCTTTGACTGGCGGAGGGGCTGCTACGAGCGGAGGTGGTGGAGGCCGAGAAAGATGAGTGCTACCCCGGCAAGAACGCTAGTGAGTCCAACGGGGGAAAGCCGTCCGGCCAAGCCGCAGAGGCCTAGAAAGGTAACGGTACAGAGGACGGCTGGACCGACGAAACTCAGCACGGCGTTGATTTTAAAGGCCGTTTCCACCCGCCCAAAATAGAGCATCAGTAATGCGGCCGAAAATTCGATCCCGGAAGAAAGAAAGCGTATTCCGGCCATTCCCCACACCACCGGATCGTAAACGGTAAACAATTCCTTCCCTCCCGAAGATGCCCTCTCCGCTTGGAGAAAGGCTATGATTTTTTCAGGGCGTATATGCCATACGCGACGCGAAAAAATAAGTGCTGATGAAGAAGCTCTACCTTCCGGTGCTCGCCGGGGTTCCCCTAATAATGGTATTGGGGAATTCGATGCTTATTCCGGTTTTGCCGGCGATGAAGAAGGCGTTAGGTATCTCTTCCTTTCAGGCGGGTCTCATCATTACCCTCTTCTCGGTGCCGGCGGGACTGGCAATTCCCTGCACCGGTTTCTTTGCGGACCGGTTCGGCAGGCGGGCGGTACTCCTACCGGCCCTTGCGCTCTACGCCCTCGGTGGTCTTGCTGCCGGATGCAGCGCAATCATCGCCGGGAAAGAGGCTTTCCTTTTTATCCTCCTCAGCCGGGCTTTGCAAGGAATAGGTGCGGCCGGGACCGCACCGGTAGCCATGACCTTGGCCGGCGACCTCTTCGGTGGTGCCGCGCGGAGCCGGGCGCTCGGTTTCCTGGAAGCGGCCAACGGCGTAGGGAAGATCATGAGCCCGATTCTTGGTGCCGCCATTGGTCTTTTCGGCTGGTTCTATCCGTTTTTTGTCTTCCCAATCCTTGTTTTGCCCGTACTTCTGGCGATCCTCTTCTTGATTCCGGAGCCTCCGACCCGCCGCCAGGTCCCGGGCTTAAAGCAGTATTGGTTGACGCTCGGGGCCGTCCTAAGGCAGAAGGGCAGGAGTTTAGGGGGCATCTTCTTTGCCGGTGCGACGGCGCTTTTAGTCCTTTTCGGGCTGCTCTTCTTCCTCTCGGAGTATCTGGAGACTGCTTTCAGGGCGGGGGGGACCCACAAGGGGCTGCTCCTTGCCGTGCCGGTCTTTTTTATGTGTGTTGCCGCCTACCTTACCGGGTGGGCGATTAAAAGGCGTCTCAACCTGATGCCGTTCGTCGTGGTGACGGGGCTGCTGCTCATAACGGGGGCGCTTCTATCGCTTATTTTCTGCTGCGGCACGGTTCCCTTTTTTACGGCGGTGAGTGTTGCTGGCGTGGGGACAGGCCTGACCCTTCCCTGTCTTAATACCCTGGTTACTTCGAGCGTTGGTCCTAATGCCCGGGGGATCGTCACTGCCCTCTACGGCGGGGTGCGCTTCTGGGGCGTGGCAGTAGGTCCCCCGCTTTTTGGTTTCCTGCTTTCCTACTCCAGGGGAGCGGCTTTTGCTGTGGCCGGGACGCTAACGGGACTTGCAGCGCTGGCGACCCTCCTTTTCGTCCGCGGCAGCGTGATTGCCAATCCGCTACGGGCCCCTTAACAGCTGCCTCGGGTTGTGCATAGATTGGAAGCGGGTTTGTTTTTCGTACCAGAAAAAGCGAAGAGGGGTTGACAGCGTAGTGACCTGGCAGGAAATCACCGGTTTGCTACCGGCCAGCCGCAGCCTCAAGCGGCCCCGGAACTCTGGGATCACCATGGTCCTGGATAAAGGGCTCGGCCTGAGCGGTACAAGGGATTTTCTCGAAGTGGCCGGGCCTTATGTCGATTTTATCAAACTCGGCTTTGGCACGGCCGTTCTCTACAATCCAGCTTTGCTGGCCAAAAAAGTAGAGCTGATTCGCTCCTGCGGCATCCATGTTTACCCGGGAGGAACTTTCGTCGAAATTGCGCTCGCACGCGGGCACCTGCCGGCCTGCCTCAAGTGCTGTGAGGCTATCGGGTTCACCGCCATCGAGATTTCCGACGGAAGCCTCTCTTTTGACCGCAAAGTCAGGGATTACGCTATCTATCTGGCGCGCGAGGCGGGTTTTACCGTGCTCACCGAGGTAGGGAAGAAGCGGCTGCCGCTCTGCCCCAGTCCGATGGAGATGGCCCGGCAGGCGAACGCGGATCTTAAGGCTGGCGCCCGGTGGGTGATCGTGGAAGGGCGCGAAAGCGGCTGCCAGACCGGGATCTATGATGCCCAGGGGCAGTTGAAGGAAACGGTTTATCAGGCCTTTTGTGGCGCGGTAAGCAGCCTTGAGACCATAATCTGGGAGGCACCCCGGAAGTCGCAACAGGTGGAACTCATTAATCGTCTTGGCCCAGATGTGAACCTCGGAAACATCCCCCCGAGCGAGGTCCTGGCTCTTGAGGCCATGCGCCGTGGCCTACGCGGGGATACGATCGCGATGATTGCTGGTGTGGCGGAGGCGTAATGTTTGCGGTTCACTTTTTGCTCCTGCAGGTTTCATGCCGGTGATACTTCCGCTTCGCGGAGCCTGGCGAGCACTGCGGCAAGCTCTGGCGGCAGCGGTGCTTCGAAGCGGAGAAATTCTCCCGTGGTTGGGTGCGTGAAACCCAGCACGCCAGCGTGGAGGAACTGCCCGCTGAGCCCGAGGTGCGGCCGTGCCGGGCCGTACTTTAGGTCGCCGACCACCGGGTGGCCGATGTGGGTCAGATGGACGCGGATCTGGTGGGTCCGTCCGGTGGCGAGGCGTAACCTAAGCAGCGTGTACCTGGTAAACCGCTCTACTACCTTGTAATGGGTGATTGCCTCTCTTCCGGTTGGGGTTACGGCCATCTTCTGGCGGTCCCGGGGATGACGGCCGATCGGTGCGATTACGGTTCCCGCATCTTCCTTAAGTTGTCCGTAAACAAGCGCCAGGTACTCCCGGAGGATGCGGCGTTCCTTTAGCTGTGTGGCCAGCGAGAGGTGGGCCGCGTCGTTTTTGGCCACCATCAGGAGGCCGGAGGTTTCTTTGTCCAACCGGTGCACGATTCCCGGACGGAGCACCCCGTTAATCCCGGATAGATCGGTGCAGCGGTAAAGGAGGGCATTAACCAGAGTTCCCCGGTAATGTCCAGCCCCCGGGTGGACGACCATCCCCCGGGGCTTGTTGACTACGAGCACGTCTTGGTCCTCGTAGACGATTTCTATCGGGATGGGCTCCGGAATAATTTGCGGGGTTTCCGCCGGCGGTAAGTGCACGCTTATCTCGTCTCCGGGGCGGAGGCGGTAGCTGGGACGGACGGCGCGCGCGTTCACCAGGACCTGGCCCTCGTTAATGAGTTGCTGGAAGCGCGAGCGGCTAATATCCGGAATCTCACGGGCGAGGTAAATATCTATGCGGGTGCCCGCCTCTTCTTCTTCCACGACCAGCCTTTCGATCAGGACCATTCCTATCGCTCCCGCAGCAGATTCAGGATAATTATCCCGACGCCGCAGGTGATCGCGACGTCGGCGATGTTGAAGACCGGCCAGAAACCGAGGTCGACGAAGTCAACGACGTGTCCCAGGCGCAGCCTGTCGATAAGATTACCGAGCGTGCCGCCGAGGATAAGGCCGGCACCGGTGCGCCAGAAGGCGGGTGCTTCTCTGAGCCTGTTGTGCGCGAGAAGAAGGGTAAAGGATAGGAGGAGACCAACCAAAATCAGGAAAAGGTTGCGCTGCGCGAAAAGCCCAAATGCGGCACCGGGATTTTGCACGCGGCGCAGCACTACAAGACCTGGTAACAATACCACCGGGTGAAAAAGATAATTTACTACCAGTATTTTCGCCACCTGGTCGAGTAAAAGACTCAACGCAGCCGTTAGATAAAAGGTGCGCAAAGGTTTTATTCCTCCACCCGCAAGTATTTTGTGACGGTGCCTGTTCAGGATTATATCTTAAGGCGGCCTTAAAGGACAAACCATTTTCGCAATGCAAATCGGGTCTTAAGGCGACCTGCTACACCTGCAGCAGGCAACTTGGAAGCCCTGTTATGCGCTGGCTCGCGGACCGGTGCGGGTCCGTTGACGGGGAACCCCGAGAGGCTTATAATAAGCGTGAGAAGGCTAATGCGCGGGTGTGGCGGAACGGCAGACGCGCCAGACTTAGGATCTGGTGGGGTTTCCCCGTGGGGGTTCAAGTCCCTTCACCCGCACCAGAGATAAATCAAGGGTTCCCGGTTTTTGGGAACCCTTTCCTTTTCTACTTCAGGCCAAGCCCTCTTTCGTACCGTCACAGCCGAACACCGCCGGATGCTGCCCGTCTCAGGCGGTGTTCTCCCAATGGTTTATAGGGGGTGGGGCGATTGGTATCCGGGGCCCTGCCACCGGTCGTCTGGTCCCGGGAACTCCGGGTATGGTGAGGTGCCTGTGGTTTGTTCGCGATCGGCCAGACCGGATGACAGAAGCACCCGGCGAACTGCGTGCAGCCTTTCTTCCAGCTCTTCCTGCGTGGCGAACCAGTTCTTGAACGTCCAGTTACCGGCAATTTCTGAAAGATTGACGGTCCAGGTATTTGTGCCGAGCCAGACATTAAAGGAGTGGGCGTATCTTTTTCTGAATTCTTCTTCCACCCTTGGATCTCCAGGGGACCGGTTTCTGAGTTTGAGCCCTTCCCAGACCCACCATTCGTCGCGCCAGTGAAAGTCGAAACCGAGCCTTAACGGCTGGTGGCCTACGCGCATGTACATGTAGTAGTGAGGGTGGACGGCCCGACGCAACCGAAGACGTCTCTCCCAGAGAAGGTCCCCCAGGACCGTCTCAATAGCTCTTTCCGGCTTGATTAGCTTCGGCATTTCAACCTCACGATCTGCAGGTTGGACCTGCCAGTTGGTATTAATGGTTAAAGAAAAGCGGTCTGTTCTGGTACATCGGCTACATTAACCGCATCTTGAGGATTAGTACCGAAAAGCTTCCCGGGTGCCAGGTAGATTAAGAATTACGGTGACGATATAGGGTGAGGTAGAGTGAAATTCTCATGTTCTGGGTGCTAAGTATTGCCTTTTAGTTTAAATCAGCTTGATACCGGCAAAAATCACTTCTAAAGGGAGTTGCATTCCGGAGAGGTCTTTTGTACTTTAAAGTTAAAGTCAGTTAAAGTCAAACTAATACGCAATTTCTGGTGGTTATGGGAAGGCTTGCTGACGAGATCGAGCGGTACATCAAGGAGTTGCTGGCGGAAAGCCCCACCGGTCAGGTGGAGGTCCGCCGCAACGCGCTGGCCCTCCGTTTTGGCTGTGTGCCGGCGCAGATAAACTATGTGCTCAGCACCCGTTTTACTATCTGGCACGGTTTTTACGTCGAGAGTCGGCGTGGCGGCGGAGGCTTCCTGCGGATTTCGAAGCTGCCGCCGGGCAGCCCTGACGCGCTTGTCTACGAAACGCTCAGGATTTGCGGGGACGAGGTGTCGCAAATTCAGGCGCTGGCGCTGATCGAACGACTGCGGGCGGCGGGGCTGATCAGCGGGCGGGAGGCGAATCTCATGCGGGAAGTCGTTTCCACCGGGTTAAAGGAGGTGGTGCTACCGCTGCGCAACCGGATTCGCGCCGTGTTGCTGCGGGTGATGTTAACCGCTCTCTTCGGGCGCGAGGGGCAGAGCGGAAACTGAGGGGCCGGGGTAAAGCCCCGGAACTTAAATAGGAGGAGGTGGCGGGGTTGCTCTGCGAGCGGTGTGGCAAAAAGCCGGCAACGGTGCATTACACCGAGATTACCAATAATAAGAAGCAGGAGATGCACCTCTGCGAGGAATGTGCGCGGGAAGCCGGGATAACCGGCTTCGGGGGAATGCCGCAGTTTGTATTTCAGGATTTTTTAGGAGGGCTTTTTGAACCGGAGCCAGAAGCCCCAGTAGCAGCCGGCCGGCGGTGCCCGCGCTGTGGCCTTAAGGAGGAAGATTTCCTCCGGCGGGGTATCTTAGGTTGCGCTGAATGTTATTCGGAATTTCGGGGTACGGTCGAACAGGTGCTGCACCGGATTCACGGAACAGTGCAGCATACAGGTAAGGTTCCGGCCCGGGGCGGAAAAATCTCCGGGGTGAAACAGGAACTGGCCCGGTTACGCCGGGAACTCGAAATGGCCGTGCGGAAGGAAGAGTTCGAGAAGGCGGCCAAGCTTCGTGACCGCATCCGGGAACTGGAAAAGAGCCTGGGAGGGGGGAAATGAATGGGCATCAGAGAAACGCTGACAAACCCGCACAGCCGCTGGATGGAAGAAGGCGGGGCGGACGCGGACGTGGTGGTTTCGAGCCGGGTAAGGCTCGCCCGTAACCTCGCCGCCTATCCCTTTCCCCACCGGATGAGCCGGGAGCAGGCGGAGGAGGTCGTCCACGCGGTGCGCCTCGCCGTGGACCGGCCGGAAACGGTGGCTAGGCTCGGACAACTGGACGTCACCTGCCTTGCCGAGCTGACGCCGACGGAAAGGCAGGTTTTGGTGGCGAAGCACCTGGTAAGCCCTGATTTTCTTAAGGGAGACGCAGCGGCGAAGGCGGTGGCCCTGCGGCCGGACGAAGTGCTCAGCATCATGGTTAACGAAGAGGACCACCTACGCATCCAGTGTCTCCTCCCGGGGCTTGCGCTCGACGACTGCTGGGAACTGGCCACCCGGGCAGACGATGCCCTCGAGGCTACGCTCGACTACGCCTTTAGCGAGGATTTCGGTTACCTTACAGCCTGCCCGACCAACGTGGGCACGGGGCTGCGGGCTTCCGTGATGCTGCATCTGCCAGGGCTGGTGGCCACCAAAATGATCGAAGAGGTGGTTTCGGGGCTTAACAAGCTAGGGCTCACAGTACGCGGTCTTTATGGCGAAGGGACGCGGGCTGCGGGGGACCTTTTCCAGGTTTCCAACCAGATCACGCTTGGGCGACGGGAGGAGGAGTTGATCGGTAATCTCAAGGCCCTGGTACGCCGGTTGGTAAACCAAGAGCGCGAAGCGCGGAAGGGGCTTTACCAGAAGGAGCGGGAACTTCTCGAGGATAGAGTTTTCCGGTCCTACGGGATTCTTCGGTACGCTCAGATTATCAGTTCTGAGGAAACGATGAAGCACCTTTCCAACCTGCGTCTTGGTGTGGCGTTAGGGATGCTCAAAGGGATTTCGTACGCCCTTATCGCGGAGTTGATGGTGCTAACGCAGCCGGCTTTTCTGATGAAGATGGCCGGCAGGGAACTAAAACCTTACGAGCGTGATGTCCTGCGCGCGCGGCTGGTGCGCGAGCGGCTGCGCGAGCAGCGTAGGTAGTTTACCAGGCAAAAACTGAGGCAATCATTTTAGTATGGGAGGGATGCAAATGTTCGGTAGATTTACGCAACGGGCACAAAAGGTCCTTCTGCTGGCGCAGGAGGAGGCGCGCTTGATGAACTATCCTTTCGTAGGCACCGAGCACATCCTGCTTGGGCTGGTGCGCGAAGGGGAGGGCGTCGCGGCGCGGGTGCTGAAGGAAATGGGTATCAGTGCAGAGGCGATCCGGGCTCAGGTTGAGCAGCTGGTGGAGCGAGTTCAGGGTCCTCTCGTGCAGGAAGTGAGCCTGACCCCGCGGGCCAAGCGCGTTATAGAGCTGGCTATTGATGAGGCGCGGCAGCTTGGTCACAACTACATCGGTACGGAGCACCTGCTCCTTGGCTTGGTAAGGGAAGGCGAAGGAGTTGCGGCGCGGGCGCTGGCGGCGCTCGGTGTGGAGCTCGACCGTCTCCGGGCGGCAGTGATGGAGGTACTCGGTGCGGGTGTGGCTGCCGGTACCGGGCCCGGAACTGAGAAGGGGCCCTCGAAAACCCCGGTGCTTGACCAGTTCGGGCGGGATTTGACAAGGTTGGCGCGGGAGGACAGGCTTGATCCCGTCGTCGGGCGCGAACAGGAGATCGAGCGGGTGATCCAGATCCTGAGCCGGCGGACGAAAAACAACCCGGTGCTTATCGGCGACCCCGGTGTAGGGAAAACGGCTATTGTTGAGGGTCTGGCCCAGCGGATTGCGGCGGGCAAGGTGCCTGAGGTACTGCTCGATAAGCGGGTCGTAGCGCTGGACCTGGCTTCCGTGGTGGCCGGTACAAAGTACCGGGGCGAATTCGAGGATCGCCTGAAGAAAATTCTCGACGAGATCAGGGGTGCGGGGAACATCATCCTCTTCATCGACGAGCTGCACACGATCATTGGGGCTGGTGCTGCCGAGGGGGCCATCGATGCGGCGAATATCTTGAAGCCTGCCCTGGCGCGGGGTGAGATGCAATGTATCGGTGCGACGACCCTTGACGAGTACCGGAAGCATGTCGAGCGGGACCCGGCGTTAGAGCGCCGCTTCCAGCCGGTGATGGTGGGTGAGCCTACGGTTGAAGAGACGATTGCCATTTTGAAAGGCCTGCGCGACCGGTATGAGGCGCACCATAAGGTAAGGATCACAGACGCGGCTATCGAGGCGGCGGCTAAGCTTTCGGACCGGTACATTACCGACCGTTTCCTGCCGGATAAGGCGATTGACCTGATCGACGAAGCAGCTTCCCGGGTAAGACTCCGGGCGTTCACCCCCCCACCGGACGTAAAGGAGATGGAGCAGCGGCTTGAGGAACTTCGCAAGGAGAAAGAGGCGGCGGTAACCGCTCAGGAGTTTGAAAAGGCTGCCCAGCTCCGGGACCAGGAGGCGCGGCTGCGGAGCGAAATTGAGGCTGCGCGTGAGGCCTGGCGGCAAAAACAGGGGGAAGGTAAGCTGGAGGTAACCGAGGAGGATATTGCGGAAATAGTCGCGAGCTGGACAGGCATTCCGGTAAAACAGCTTAAGGTTGAGGAAACTGAGCGGCTTTTGAAGCTCGAGGAGGTCCTGCACCAGCGGGTGGTTGGCCAGGATGAGGCTGTAAGCGCCGTAGCGCGGGCCATCCGCCGGGCGCGGGCGGGATTAAAGGACCCGCGGCGGCCCATCGGCAGTTTCATCTTTCTCGGGCCTACAGGTGTCGGTAAGACTGAGCTTGCTAAGGCATTGGCCGAAGCCCTTTTCGGCGATGAGGACGCGATGGTCCGTATCGACATGTCCGAGTACATGGAGCGCCATACGGTTTCGCGGCTGGTAGGCGCGCCACCAGGATATGTGGGCTACGAAGAGGGAGGACAGCTTACCGAGGCGGTAAGACGGCGGCCGTACACCGTGGTGCTACTGGACGAAATTGAGAAGGCGCACCCGGACGTCTTCAACATTCTTTTGCAGGTGATGGAAGACGGGCGGCTCACCGATGCCAAGGGGCGCACCGTCGATTTCAAAAACACGGTGATCATCATGACCTCGAACGTCGGCGTCAGGTTGCTGAAGAAGGAAGGGGCGCTCGGTTTCCGGGCCACGGATGACCAAAAGGCGGCGTACGAGGCGATGAAGGAAAAGGTTATGGGTGAGCTCCAGCGGACCTTCCGGCCCGAGTTCCTTAACCGGATCGACGAAATCATCGTCTTCCATCCGCTGACCGAAGAGCACGTCCGGGCGATTATCGACCTGATGCTCAAGGACGTCGGCAAGCGGCTCCAGGAGCAGAACGTCACGGTGGAGTTCGGGGACGGCTTGAAAGACCTGCTGGCGAAGCAGGGTATTGACGAGAAGTTTGGCGCCCGACCGCTGCGCCGCACCATCCAGCGGCTCGTCGAGGACCGGCTTTCAGAAGAACTTTTGAAAGGCACTTTCGCTAAAGGGGATAAGATCGTAGTCGATGCCGAAAATGATACCGTCGTCGTTCGTAAGGTGGCTTAAATTGAAATGGGTTTTTCAAAAAGTCCCGCTAACGCGGGGCTTTTTTTGTGCCGAAAATTGAGATAAACTTAAATTAAAAGTCCATGCTAAAGGAAAGCTGTGCCTGCTAACTCGTGAATAAGTCCGGATTTCGCTGCGATGCTTGCGGTTACCAGTCGCCTCGCTGGCTTGGCCGGTGCCCTGCATGCGGCAGCTGGGACTCGTTTGTCGTTGTTAAAGGGTCCTCGACCTGCCGGGAGAGGCGGACGGCCGCATCCCTACAAACACTGGGGCAAGTCGTGGAGGAAGAAGTCCGCCTGCCGGTAGGCATTGGCGAGTTTGACCGGGTGCTTGGCGGTGGGATTGTTCCCGGTTCGCTCATCCTGATTGGCGGCGATCCCGGCATCGGCAAGTCCACGCTTCTCCTTCAGGTTGCCCGCTCCCTTGGCGAGGAAGGGCCGGTCCTTTACGTGACGGGGGAGGAGTCGGTCCGGCAGGTTTCTTTGCGGGCGAGGCGCTTGGGCGCGGGTCGGGAACAGGTTTATGTAGCGGCAGAAACGGACCTGGAAGCGATTGGCCAATATGTCGACCAGGTTAAGCCCCGGGCCCTCATTGTGGATTCGATCCAGACGATGGTTTCGCCGCGGGTTGAAGCGGTTCCCGGAAGCGTTGCGCAGGTGCGGGAGTGTGCGGCAGAATTTCAGCAGCTGGCGAAAACCCGCGAGCTACCGGTTTTCCTCATCGGCCACGTTACCAAGGAAGGCTTTCTGGCCGGCCCCCGCCTCCTGGAGCACCTCGTCGATGTGGTCCTTTATCTCGAAGGGGACCGGCATTATAACTATCGCATCCTGCGGGGGGTAAAGAACCGCTTTGGCGCCACGAACGAAATTGGCGTTTTTGAGATGACGGCAGAAGGCATGGTAGAGGTTCCGAACCCTTCGCTGATGTTCCTAGGGAAAAGGGAAGAGGCAAAAGTGGGTTCGGTGGTGGTTCCGGTTCTCCAGGGGACGCGGCCGTTACTGGTGGAGGTTCAGGCCCTGGTTTGCCCCAACCCTTACGGGGTGCCGCGCCGGATGGCGGCGGGGTTTGACGCGAACCGGGCCGCCCTGCTTATTGCCGTTCTTGATAAAAAGGTGGGGCTGAAACTCGGGGGCTGCGACATATACATCAATGCGGTGGGCGGGGTGAAGATCCTGGAGCCGGCGGCCGACCTGGCGGTTGCGGTTGCAGTGGCTTCGAGTTACCGTGAGGCGCCGGTTTCACCCGGAACGGTCGTTGTCGGCGAGGTGGGCCTGACGGGTGAGGTCCGGTCGGTAAACGCTCTGGATCTGCGCTTGCGGGAGGCGGCCAAGCTTGGTTTCGGGCGTGCCGTCATCGCTGCCGGGCAGGGACCCGGGAATTACCTCGAAACCGAGGAAGTAAGCACTCTCGCCGCGGCGATAGAAGCGGTATTAGGCGGGTAGTTCAAAACTCAGGAGGAATTCTAGAAAGAAAAATGGAGAGGCAGTTGCTGCGGATCTTACGCCAGGTAGCACCCGGAACGCCGTTACGTGAAGGGCTGGAGTACATCCTCCGTTCGAAAAACGGGGCCCTCATCGTAGTCGGGGACAATGAAAAGGTGCGGGAAATCGCGGAAGGGGGGTTTGTGGTCAACGCCGAGTTTTCTCCGGCCCGGCTCTACGAGTTGGCTAAGATGGACGGAGCCATTATCCTGAGCGAGGACGCCAAAAAGATCATAGCGGCCAACACCCAGCTCATTCCCGACCTCAGTATTCCCTCCACCGAAACGGGTATCCGGCACCGTACGGCGGAACGGGTCGCCAAGCAGACGGGAGCCCTGGTGATTTCGATTTCGCAGCGCCGCAACGTGATTACAGTTTACAAGGGTTCCACGAAATACATGTTGCGGGACCTTGAGGTGGTCCTGGCCAAAGCAAACCAGGCCGTTCAAACGCTGGAGAAGTACCGCGCGGTGCTCAACCAGGCCATGGTCAGCCTTACGGTCCTGGAGTTCGAGGATGCTGTAACCCTCTTTGAGGTAACAAAGGCTATCCAGCGCACCGAGATGACCTTGCGGGTAGTGAAGGAGATCGAACACTACATCGCGGAACTAGGTGAGGAGAGCCGCCTGATCGTGATGCAGGTCGAGGAACTGGTAAACAACATCGAGAATGAGGGTCTTCTGGTAATTCAGGACTATATGGTCGTTGAGGAGAAGACGCCGCGGGATATTCTTGATATCATTGGCAGCTGGCCTTCAGAGGACCTTCTCGACCTTTCGCTCATCGCCCGTGTTTTGGGCTATTCCGGCGGGGGAGGGATCCTGGAGCAGGGGGTTTCGCCGCGCGGCTACCGGATCCTAAGCCGCCTGCCGCGTCTCCCGCTGCCGGTGATCGAAAACATCGTCCGCACTTTTGGTAATTTCAGCCGCATTCTGCAGGCTTCGCTCGAGGAACTCGATGACGTGGAGGGTATCGGCGAGGCGCGGGCGCGACTCATCAAAGAAGGGCTGAAGCGTTACTGGAACCAGCTTTTGCAGGAGCGGTACCGGTAGCGCCGCACGGATCAGGAACCATGCCCCACAAGAATAAAAAACCCGCGAAAGTCGCCTTTCCGCGGGTTCTCTTTTCTTTATTGGCTCCGCGAGCAGGATTCGAACCTGCAACCCTCCGGTTAACAGCCGGATGCTCTACCGTTGAGCTATCGCGGAACGGCTACCTGCAAGGTTTTCTCTACTGCGAAAACCAATATTCATTATAGCAACAAACTTGCGCCGGCGCAACCCCTGAAGCGTTTCTTGCGGCGCTGGAATTTGGTAATCTTACTCCTTGACCCCGGTCACCACACCGGCGCCGACCGTGCGGCCGCCTTCGCGGATGGCGAAGCGGAGACCCTCCTCGATCGCGATTGGCGTGATGAGCTCGATGTCCATCTTAATGTTGTCTCCGGGCATTACCATCTCCACCCCCTCGGGCAGCTTGATGACCCCGGTGACGTCCGTCGTCCGGAAGTAGAACTGCGGCCGGTAGCCGTTAAAGAAAGGCGTGTGGCGCCCGCCCTCCTCCTTCGTCAGCACGTAGACCTCCGCCGAAAACTTGGTATGCGGCTTGATCGTGCCGGGCTTCGCCAACACCATACCGCGCTCGAGCTCATCCCGGTCCACGCCGCGCAGGAGGCACCCAACGTTGTCGCCCGCAACGCCTTCGTCGAGCGTCTTCCGGAACATCTCGACGCTGGTTACTACCGTCTTGCGCGGCTTATCGGAGAAACCTACGATCTCCACTTCGTCGCCCGGCCGGATGCGCCCGCGCTCGATACGTCCGGTGCCCACCGTGCCGCGCCCGGTGATGGTGAAGACGTCCTCAATCGGCATCAGGAACGGCTTGTCAACGTCCCGCTCGGGCGTCGGGATGTATTCGTCCACGGCGTCCATCAGCTTCCAGATAGAGCCGCAGTACGGACACTCCCGCGAGGCGCAGCCGCACTCAAGCGCCTTGAGCGCCGAGCCCATGATGACCGGAATCTCGTCGCCCGGGAAGTCGTAATTCGAGAGCAGCTCGCGCACTTCCATCTCGACGAGCTCCAAAAGCTCCGGATCGTCAACCATGTCGGTCTTGTTCATGTAGACGACGATGTAGGGCACGTTAACCTGCCGCGCCAACAGAATGTGCTCCCGCGTCTGGGGCATCGGCCCGTCGGCAGCGGAAACAACCAGGATCGCCCCGTCCATCTGGGCCGCGCCGGTGATCATGTTCTTGATGTAGTCAGCGTGACCGGGGCAGTCAACGTGCGCGTAGTGGCGCTTTTCGGTCTCGTACTCGACGTGGGCGGTGTTGATGGTGATACCCCGCGCCTTCTCTTCCGGCGCGTTATCGATTTCGTCGTACTTCTTGTAGGCAGCCATTCCCTGCTTGGAAAGCACTAAAGTGATCGCTGCCGTCAGGGTCGTCTTCCCGTGGTCCACGTGACCGATCGTGCCGATGTTAACGTGCGGTTTCGTCCGGACAAATTTCTGCTTGGCCATGAATCTCTGTGCCTCCTTACTTTCCTCCTTGCTGATAGGGTAAACAGTAACGGGTTAAACCAAAGGTTGATAATTCGCTTTGAGCAAAGAAATTCCTGCTAAGCCATAAGAAAAAACCTGAACGTGCGTCCAGGCTTTTAAATCTCCGTTTTGGTGGCGGCGCAGGGACTCGAACCCCGGACACTGCGGGTATGAACCGCATGCTCTGACCAACTGAGCTACGCCGCCTCTGGAGCCCATAGCCGGGGTCGAACCGGCGACCTCATCCTTACCAAGGATGCGCTCTGCCTCCTGAGCTATATGGGCATTTATTGGTTGCGGGGGTAGGATTTGAACCTACGACCTTCGGGTTATGAGCCCGACGAGCTACCTGCTGCTCCACCCCGCGGCGTCACAAAAATCATTATAGCACAAAACGTAAATCTTTTCAAACCTAAGTTGCTTAGCAAAATTTTGGTTTGTAGGTGCAGCCTCCGGTGTCTTTTCCTGGAGCTGGGGATGGGACTTGAACCCACAACCTGCTGATTACAAGTCAGCTGCTCTGCCGTTTGAGCTACCCCAGCGTTATAAAACCGATCGCGAAACCATTATAAAGTACGCCCGCGCCGGCGTCAAGGAGACCGTGGTGGGATTGGGACGTTACGGTATCAACACCCAGAGAAAACTTAAGGGGCCGAGGCCCCTATTTTAATTTTCCCGTTTTTCGAGGTAACGCTCCAACTTTCGCTTGACGCGTTGCAGGGCGTTATCGACCGATTTTACGTGGCGGTTTAGGTCCCCGGCGATTTCCTGGTAAGACTTGCCGTTCAGGTAGGAGACGAGAACCTTTCGCTCTAAAACGCTGAGCAGTTCACCGATCTTTTCTTCAATATGGTCGAACTCCTCGCGGCTAATTACCAACTCCTCCGGATCGGTAAGCCCCGCGCCGGACACGACGTCGAGCAACGTCCGGTCCGAATCTTCGTCGTAAATGGGCTTATTAAGCGAGACATAAGAATTGAGTGGAATATGCTTTTGTCTGGTTGCCGTTTTGATGGCGGTGATAATCTGTCTGGTAATGCACAGCTCCGCGAAAGCCCGAAAGGAAGATAGCTTATCCAGCCGAAAGTCCCGGATGGCCTTGTAGAGTCCGATCATTCCTTCTTGGATGATGTCTTCGCGGTCGGCACCGATGAGGAAGTAGGAGCGTGCTTTCGCCCGTACAAAATTCTTGTACTTGTTAATCAAGAATTCCTGGGCCTCAATGTCGCCGTCCCTCGCGTATGCCACGATTTCCTCGTCCTGCATGGCATCAAAGACCGCGCAGGCTTGCCGGCTCAACCCGTTGAGGCTCAACCTATCGCCCCCACTTTGGAAGGTTGTCCGAGAAATATTACTTTTGAAATTATAACTAACTGACGCATACCGCGTCAAGGCAAAAATCACTTCCCTCTTCGTTCTAATCTTTGCTCCGTCGCCAGTTTTCGAGAGCGTTCCTAATCTCTTCAGTAAGCCTTTCTTCGAGGTAGCTTTCTGCAGGCCGGGGAACTGTCGGGATGCTTTCCTGGTGGCGCTTGATGACTTCCGCAACCTGCTGGTAGAAGGCGCGGGGTGGTATCCGCAGCGCCCCATGGCCAATCACCATCCGTTGTTCCGGCCAGTCGGCCGTTACCACCGAAACTGTGTAGCGGTTTATCAGGTGCGCTGAAAGGCGCTCGATTACCGTATCCGCCGTTTCTCCCGCGGCGGTAAAAATCACCGTGATACCGTCCTGGCGGGTGGCGTTTTCCCTGCCACCCTTGACCCGGTAGGCATCGAAAACAAGGATGATCTCCGTTCCGGTTAGTGCCGCATACTGGCCTAACAGATTTACCAGGCGTTCCCGGGCGTGAGCGAGGTCGGTAACCTCCCTGTCGAGGCCCTGGGTAAAGATTAGATTATAGCCGTCGACAATGGTTAGCTCACGCATCGGCCTGCCGCCGCTGGCGGACCACTTCGTAGAGAAAAAGTGCTGCTGCTACCGAAGCATTGAGCGACGCTGTTCTCTCCGTCATCGGGATTCGCACTAAGCAGTCGCATTCTTTCTGCACCACGCGGCTAAGCCCGGTATCTTCGCCGCCGATGACTATCGCGATGGGGCCGGTGAGTGCGGCTTCCCAAAGGAGTTGCGACGCCTCAGGGTCTGCCCCTACAATCCAGAAGCCCAGCTCTTTCAAATGGCGAAGCGTCCGGCTAATGTTGGTCACCCGGGCTACGGGGAGGTGCTCGATGGCTCCCGCGGCCGCTTTTGCTGCTTCTCCCGTTATCCCGGCTGCCCGCCTGGTCGGAATGACCACGCCGTCGACTCCTGCTGCAGCCGCCGTTCTCAAGATTGCCCCCAGGTTGCGGGGATCGGTGATATGGTCCAGCACCAGTAAGAGAGGCGGTGCGTTTGCTTTCTCTAAGATATCGTCGAGAGTTACGTATTCTTTAGGCGCGGCGAAGGCCAGAAAGCCCTGGTGCACGCCGCCGCCGGCGAGCCGGTCGAGCGCTTGTCTGTCGACTGTCTGGACGGGTACACCCCGGGTGAGGGCCAGGTTGCGGATTTCCTGGACGGCTGCACCGCCGAGGCCTCGCGCTACTAAAATCTTGTTGAGCGGCCTGCCGGTCCTGAGGGCTTCTCGCACCGGATGCCGGCCGTAAAGAATTTCGGTCAATCCTCTACCCTCCGCCCGTACTTGGTGCGCATCTCTTCGCTACGCCCGCAGCTCATCTTTCCTTCGGGGCAAGGCCCGCGCACACAGGCCGGGCCGGCGTTCGTGAAAAGCGTCGGGGCTACCCGCTTCACCAGGTAGAGCATCTGCTCGGCGAGTTCTCTTATCTCCCACTGGGCCCGGTTGCACATCCGGAGCGTAAAAAAGTGCCATAGTTCACGCGCGTTCATCGTAACCACAAACTTAGTGGCCGCCGCGTTGGGCAGGACGAAGCGCGCATCTTCAAAAGTCTCCCGGCCCCCGCCTAATTTCTCTACCCAATAATCGTAAAAACGCTGAATTTCCCGCATCTGCCGGTCAAACTCCCGGACGGCCTCCTCGCCGAGCGCGGCAATGGTGGGCGGAACCACATAGTCAAAGACCCCGTCGGCATTCTTCCGGGCTTCTTCGCCCACGTACCGCTGGGACTGCACCGAAAAGCTGGCGATCCGGTGCCGGGTAATCTGGGCAAGCAGGCTGCGCGAGACACCTTCGACGGCGAAGGTAAAGGTGGCGTGTTCGATAGGTGTCACGTGTCCCATCTGCACTAATTTGGCGATAAAGGATGCCGGATCGCCGTCCCGCACTTTTTCTATAAGGGCCTCCGTTCCAAGGGGCGAGTAACAACGCCGCCCTGCGGTAGCAACGATCAATTCTGGGTTGGGCGTATGCCCCAGCAGTATAACCTTTGCCCGGACAGCTCCCATAAAAGACCCCTCCCCTTAAAAAATTCGCACCCCGCAAAATTTATGCGCTCCGCAATTATGCTTTCTTCCAGCGTACCCCCTCCGGTGTATCCTCCAGGAGGATACCGAGTTCCTTAAGTCCGTCGCGAATGCGGTCGGCCGTGCTCCAGTCTTTCCTTTGTCTCGCCTCCTGGCGGACCGTGATGAGAAGATTGAGGAGGCGGAGCGATAGGTCATCTTCTTGGTGCTCCTTTTCACCCTCAACCTGGGGCTTCCCGTTCTTTTCCGGAAAAATGCCGAGCACCCGGTTGAAGGTGCAGAAGAGGTCCATGGCCCGGACTAGGATCTCCTGCGGTGGGAGCGGGGAGGTGTGTACGGCCCCGTTGATCTCCCGGACCAGATCGAAATAGCAGGCCAGAGCCCGCGCCGTATTGAAGTCATCGTCCATCGCTGCTCCGAATGCCGCTTCTATCGCCGCCAACCGTTCGCCCAGGATGCTACCGTCGCCCTCGCCGGGCGGTTGTTTGGCGATTGCTTCGGTGAGCAAGCGGTAGGAATTGGCCAACCGCTCCGCGCTTCGCACCGCCGCTTCGAGATACTCGGGCGCGTAGTCGAGCGGGCTCCGGTAGTGGGTGCCGATGAGGAAGAGCCGGACCGCAGGTGCGGGGTATAGCTTCAGGATGTCCCGGACCAGAAAGACGTTGCCGATCGATTTGGACATTTTTTCCTGCCGAACCGTGATGAAACCGTTGTGGAGCCAGTACCTGGCGAATGGCTGACCGGTGGCCGCTTCCGACTGGGCGATCTCGTTCTCGTGGTGGGGGAAGATGAGGTCGGCACCGCCCCCGTGAATGTCGAAGTCGGGGCCAAGGTATTTGAGGGCCATCGCGGAGCACTCGATATGCCAACCGGGCCGGCCTTCACCCCACGGGCTCGGCCACTTGGGCTCTCCGGGCTTGGCCGCTTTCCAAAGGGCAAAGTCGAGCGGGTCGCGCTTGTTTTCTCCGGGCTCGATGCGGGCGCCCGCAAGCAAGTCGTCGGGGTTGCGCCCGGAGAGTTTTCCGTAGTTAGGGAAGCGCCGGACCGCAAAATAGACGTCGCCGCCGCTCACGTAGGCGTAGCCCTTTTCGACGAGGGTGGATACGAGAACGATTATCTCCGGGATGTGTTCGGAAACCCGCGGGTGGATATCTGCCCGGCGCACGTTAAGCCTGTCGGCGTCTTCAAAATACGCTGCCGTATATTTTGCTGCCACCTCGTGCGGGGGAATCCCTTCTTGGGACGCCCGGTTGATGATTTTGTCGTCCACGTCGGTAAAATTTTGGACGAAGAGCACTTGGTAACCGCGGTACTCAAGGTGCCGCCGGATGGTGTCGAAAACCACGACTGCCCGCGCGTTGCCGAGGTGGATATAGTTGTAAGTGGTGGGGCCGCAGACATACATCCGCACCACGCCTGGTTCGCGCGGGATAAGCTTCTCTTTCCGTTTGCTTAGGGTATTGTAGAGCTCGATCAAGACTTATCCTCCCCGTAAAGCCTGGTTTCAAGTGCCGCGAGTTTTTGCTTTAGTGCCTTTATCTCCGCTTCAAACCGGTTGAGTGTTTCCGCCACGGGGTCGGGGATCTGGTCGTGGCGCAAGTCAATCGCGTCGCGGACCCTTTGACCCTCGCGCACCACTACCCTGCCGGGAACGCCAACCACCGTGCAGTTGGGCGGGACGGGTTTTAGCACCACCGAACCGGCACCGATTTTCGAATTATCGCCGACGGTGAAGGATCCAAGGATTTTGGCGCCGGCGCTGATGACCACGTTGTTACCAATGGTCGGGTGACGCTTGCCTTTTTCCTTGCCGGTGCCCCCGAGGGTGACTCCCTGGTAGAGGGTGACGTCGTCCCCAATTTCTGTAGTTTCGCCAATAACTACGCCTGCGCCATGATCGATGAAGAAGCGCCTGCCGATTTTGGCACCGGGATGGATCTCGATACCGGTTAAAAAGCGCCCGAGGTGGGAAAGAAGACGCGCCAGGAGAAAAAGGCGCCTTCTGTACAGGGCGTGTGCGACCCGGTGCAGCCAGATGGCGTGCAGGCCGGGATAGCAAAGGAGGACCTCGAAAACGCTTTTCGCTGCGGGATCGCGCTCGAAAACCACCTGGATGTCTTCGCGTAAACGTTTCCAGAACATTTTCCGGGCATCACCAGGACAATTATAGCATTCGTTGGTGGTTCCAAACAATGTCCGCGTGGCCGGTGCTATCTACGTTCGGTGTAAAACCGCTACTCCATAGGCGGCAATGCCTTCTTCCCGCCCGGTGAACCCCAGCCCTTCCGTCGTGGTTGCCTTGACGTTAACCAGAAAGGGAGGGATTTCGAGGACGCGGGCGATATTTTCCGCCATTGTGGCCACGAAGGGAGCTAGCCGCGGCTGCTGGGCTACAACGACGGCGTCAATGTTTGCGACCCGAAAGCCGCAGGCAGCGATAATTTCCCGGACTCGTGCCAGCAGCGAGAGGCTCGATACCCCCCGGTAACTTTCCTCCGTGGGCGGGAAATGGTAGCCGATGTCCCTGGCCCCGGCGGCACCGAGGAGTGCGTCCATCACCGCGTGACAGAGAACGTCGGCGTCGGAATGCCCTTCAAGTCCCGTTTTCCAGGGAATCGTGACGCCGCCTAGGATCAGGGGCCGGCCGGGGGCGAGCCGGTGGACATCGTAACCGAAGCCTACGCGCAGCGGGATATGTTCCCCGAGAAGTGCGGCGGCGATGGTGAAATCTTCCGGGGTGGTGAGCTTGAGGTTTTCGTAAGCGCCCTGAACCACCTTAACCGGGAGGCCGAGGCGCTCTACCAGCACCGTATCGTCGGTACCGTAGAACCCCTCCTGCTGCGCCCGGCGGTGCGCGGTGAGCAGGACCTCAAAGCGGAAGGCTTGGGGGGTCTGGGCCAGATAGACCTGGTTCCGGGGCAATGTCTGCGCGACAAAGCCCGCCCCGTCGGTTAATTTGACGGTATCCTTGGCCGGAACCGCAACCACGGCCGCTCCCCAGGAGGCTGCTGCTTCGATCGCGGCCTCGACAAGCGCGGGGCGCACTAGCGGCCGGACCCCGTCGTGAACGACCACGACCTCCGGCGGGTACGTGAAATGCTGCAGCCCGGCCCAGACCGACTCCTGGCGGTGGGTGCCGCCGGGGACTACCGCCGCGATTTTGCGGTAACCGAAGGGTTTAATTATTTCCCGGTAACAGAACTCTTCTTCGCCCGGCGGAACCACCAGAACGATCTCCTTCACCGCTTCTAGACCTTCGAAAACGTTAAGCGTCCGGCTCACCACCGGGAGGCCCCCTAAAAGGCGGTACTGTTTCCTGGGGCCACTCCCCATCCGGACGCTCTGCCCCGCGGCTACTATCACGACACCGGCTTCAACCAACCGCGTTCACCCCATCGAGCTTTTCGCCGCCGTCTTCGCGGAGATTCTTTAGTTTGGCAAAGATCATCCTACCCGCGGTCGTCTGGAGGACGCTGGTTACTGTGGCGCGCACGGGCTTGCCGATGTACTTTTTACCGCCGTCCACCACGATCATCGTCCCGTCATCGAGATAGGCCACTCCCTGTCCCGCTTCTTTCCCGTCCCGCACAACCTGCACGACCATTTCTTCGCCGGGCAAAACGATGGGTTTAAGGGCGTTGGCCAGCTCATTTACGTTGAGAACCTTAACCCCTTGTAGCTCGGCTACCTTATTGAGGTTGAAATCGGTAGTGATGATTTTCGCCTTCAGGCTTTTGGCCAGTTGCACAAGCTTAGTATCTACCTCCGGGATGTTGGCTAGCGCCTGGACATCTTCGTAGATCTGTATTTTTACGTGGGCCTCTTTGCGCATCCGGTTCAGGATATCGAGGCCGCGCCGCCCCCGGTTCCGCTTTAACACGTCGTTAGAGTCGGCAATGTGTTGTAACTCGTCCAGAACGAAGACCGGGACCAGCAGCGTCCCTTCAATGAAACCGCTAGCACAGAGGTCGGCAATGCGGCCGTCGATAACTGCGCTCGTATCGACGATCTTGACCTGCCCCGGGTGGCGCTGCTCTTTGGGGCTTTTTTCCTTGCTCACCCGGGAAAGAGAACTAACGGTGCTCCACAACTCTTCGCCCTTTTTTATCCCGATTGAGAGACCAAGATACCCTAACAGCATCGTAACGCCGAGCCAGATGATCTTGCCGAGCCAGCCAAAGCTGGCCAAAATGTTGCCGAATAGGTTGGCAATGATAAGCGCGATGATAAGTCCTAAAACCCCGACTACCAGATCAATAACGGGGATTTTCTGAAAATGCTGTTCGCCCTTGTTTACGACCCAGATGACGCCGTTGATCAGGCGGGGGGCGAAAAGAATACCGAGTAAGAGTCCCAAAATTCCGGCAACGACAAGAAGAGCAATCTTAACGGAATCCGCGAGGTGCCAGAAACGCAAAAGATTTGCGGCCAGGAAAACACTGCTCGTCCCGCAGCCTATGACCAGGATTAAGAAGACAGCTCGCCGTACCAAATAGCGCTTCACCTCCTTATATTTGTTAAACTTATCAACCCAAAAGAGTACTTGGCTTACTAAAAGAGCTATTAAGGTTGCTGAAATTTAAGATCTAGCGAAAGGTTCCGGCGCAATACTTCGCTACCCTTATCTGGTTCTGCTGTTGCATTTCATGGCGCTAGTCACCTTACTATCATTAATTATCAGCCTTTCTTTTTAAGGTAATTTTTGTGTGATTCCTTATAAATTATACGGCTGTACCGGTTATCTTCTCAAGGAGTTGGATGATTTTGGCTGGGCAACAGGAAATAAAAAAGTACGCCCTCCTGGTGGCGTACCCGTTTATTTTTAAGCGAAAGCTTTGTCTAAGAGGCTTCTGGCCTTATCTTCCTCGACTTCGGTAGCGAGGGCCAGCTCACTGATCAAAATCTGCTTGGCGTTTTCTAACATCCGCTTTTCACCTGAGGAGAGGCCTTTCTCTCTTTCTCTTCTTGCCAAGTTGCGTACCACTTCCGCCACCGCGTAAATGTTGCCGCTCTTTATTTTCTCCAAGTTCGCGCGGTAACGGTGGTTCCAGTTGCTCGGCATCGGGCTTCCGGAGGCTTTCAAGAGGTTAAGTACCTTTTTGACCTCCTGCTTATTGATTATTTCGCGCAGCCCTATCTCTCGGCTGTTGGCGATCGGAACCATCACCTTCATGTTCCCGATGGGCAGGCGCAGCACGTAATATTCTCTCTTTTCGCCTAAAATCTCTTTTTCCTCGATCGCTTCGATGATTCCTGCGCCGTGCATCGGATAGACAACCTTGTCGCCGATCTTGAACAAAAGACCACCTCCTGAGCCAAGTAGACGTAGCAATAACCAGGGCAACAAACTAAGTATAACATTTCCGGCGCCTTATGTCAAGAGAAGAAGTATTCTACCATAGCGGCGGCGGCACTGTCAATTCACTATCGCCAACGAAGCCGGGAAATTTTTTCTGTTTGCCGGCAGGAGAGCGACCCTTAACGACGAATAAATGTAAAAGACTGGTAACACTGCAATAATAAGGAAGGTGATTTTGTGCACGGTAGACTTTACTCGCTGACCGACCTTTTGAAACGAACGCTTTATTTTTTCGAGACGCTTTCCGTCAAGGAAATAGCCCCTTACGTCCGCAGGAAGATGCTGCGGGACCTTCCCTTACACGAAGTGGAGGCGAAGGTAGAGCTGTGTCTTAAACAGCATTCCTGCTTTAAATCTGACGCCAAGAACCAGTGGCGCCTGGACTGTCAGGGTTTCCGGGTCAACGACCCCTTTTACCACCTCCTTTTAAAGCGCCAACAGCCGCTCAGCCTCTGGGAACTGCGGCGGGAAGAGAAAGGGAAGAAGGCGAAAATGAAGCGGCTGATCACCGATGAGGCGAACCTGATTTCCGACGGCCGGTTCGTTCAGTTCGATACCGGGATGTGGGGGCTTACGGAATGGGAACTCGGCATGGAGGAGTACCCCCTCAAGTACCTTGTCCTTAAAGTGCTACGGGCTCACCCGGCGGGTCTTTCGCTTAACCAGATCGTCGAAGCGGTAAACTTCTGGCGCCCGGTTACCCCGCAGGCGGTGGAAGGGGTGCTGCGGCGTTTCCCGTTTTTCCTACAGCAGGGCGATAACTGGTCCTACAGCAGTGCGGCACAGGCGGCCTACGATATGGTGATGAAACGCTTTCTTGACCTGCTCCGTGAGCAGAAGAAGCGCCACCTTGCGGAGCGTGAGGCCTGGCAGAAGCGGTTGCGGGAGCTGCGGGCGCAGCTTAACGAGGCAAGCGCCGCGCACCAGCAGGCGGCGGCGGCGCTTGCCCAACAGGCGCGCTGCCGGGAGCAATACGAACACTTGAGTGCCCAGCTTTCCGAGAAGGAACTCCTGCTCACGCTTAGGAAACGGGAACTCGTTTATTACCGCGACCAGATAAAAAGGTTAGAAAACAAGGCGCAGAGCATTCTCCACCAGTGCCGGCTCTGGGTTGGCAGAGCCCGGGAGGGGGAGCAGGAAATCGCGCGCCTGAACGAAGTCATCGCGGTGCTCAACGAGACCATCGAAAACCTGAAGGCGGAGCTTGCCTGCGAAAAGGAGAAGGAACGAGAGAGCAGGACCCGGCTTGCAGAGGTTCGCGACCACTACGGTACCCAGGTAGCGAACCTGCAGCGGGAGCTCATCGACTTGAAACAAAAACTGCAGCAGACTACGGCGCGGTACGGGGAAAGCGAGCGGCGCCTGACCACCGAGAACGCTCGGCTTTCAAGTGAACTGCAGCAAGCCCTGAGCGCGGGGCAAGAACTTGAAAGGGATTACCGTCTACTGCAGCAGGAACTCAATCGCCTGCGGGAAGATTACCGACAGCTGGAACGCCGCTTCAAGCACCCTCTGGTCCGTCTGGTGAGCAAGCTAAGTCTATTTTTTGCCAGATGATGGCTTGATTGGCGTGCAGCCGTGTATAAAGGGGGCTATTCGCGGGTTAAAATAGTAGTCCGGGAAAGGAGGAGAGGATGAAACCGCGAATAGCACTTTTTGTACTTGTTTTCATTGCGGTCCTTTGGTGGCCGGGTAGCACGGCGTGGGTTGCGGCTGGGGAACTCTCCCACACGGTGGTTCCCGGGGATACCCTCTGGGGAATCAGCTGTGCTTACGGAGTCACGGTCGAAAGGCTTATGGAAGCGAACGATCTAGATAGCCCGCTTATTTTCCCCGGTCAGGTGCTTAAAATTGCGTCCGGTTCGCAATTGCCGGTAAGCGAGGAAGACCTGCGGCTTATGGCGCGGGTGATCAACGCGGAGGCCCGGGGAGAGAGCTTCATGGGCAAGGTAGCTGTAGGGGCGGTCATCATGAACCGTCTGCGCCACCCGGCTTTCCCAAAGACTGTCCGCGGGGTAATCTTCCAGTGCACCAACGGTATTTACGAGTTTACCCCGGTGGCCGACGGCTCAATCAATCTGGAACCGGATGAGGAAGCTTACAGAGCGGCAGAGCTTGCGGTCCGGGGCGTAGACCCGACCAACGGCGCGCTCTTCTTCTATAACCCGCAAACGGCGCAGGACCGTTGGATCCGCACCCTGCCGGTTACCGCTGCCATCGGCAACCACGTCTTCGCTACCAGCGTAATCACTAATGTCTAAACGTAAGAAAAGCCGCCTTCCGGCGGTTTTTTTCATTTTCAGGGGATTTATCCCCTCCAGCAGGGAGGATTCCACCACCTTTTACCGAAGGTAAAGTTAAACTGAGTTAGGAAAGCTACTTCCAGAGTTATTCCCGGGGTGAGGTGAAGGATCTTGCGCGCGCTCGATGTCATCTTCCGTCCCCAGAGCATCGCTGTTGTTGGGGCTTCGAAGAACCGGGAGAAATTAGGCAACGTCATTTTACGGAACATTATCGGGAGCGGTTACAGGGGCGTTGTTTTCCCCGTTAACCCCAAGGAAACGGAGATAGAGGGACTTAAGGCTTACCCGGCGGTTTCGGCCATCGGACAGGCGGTTGATCTGGCGGTGGTGGTGGTTCCGGCAGAACGGGCCCTCGACGTGACCCGGGATTGTGGCAAGGCGGGGGTCAAGGGCTTGGTCGTGATTTCGGCGGGCTTCAAGGAGGTAGGGAAGGAGGGGTTAGCCCGGGAAAAGGAACTGGTTGAGATTTGCCGTGCCCACGATATGCTTCTTCTGGGGCCGAACTGCGTGGGGATCATGGATACGCATACCCCGCTTAACGCCTCCTTTGCGGCGGGCTTCCCTTTGCGGGGAGAGATCGCCTTTATTTCCCAGAGTGGGGCAATGCTGGTTGCCATTCTTGACTGGAGCGTGAAGACGGGCCTCGGCTTTTCGCGGTTTGTGAGCATGGGGAACAAGGCGGACCTGAACGAGGCTGATTTTATCGCGGATGCGGTCAGCGACCCGAATACAAAGGTTATCCTTTGCTACATCGAAGATGTGAAGGACGGCGAACATTTCTTGCGGGTGGCGGACGAGGCGACCAGGTACAAGCCGGTTATCGTCTTGAAGTCGGGGACGAGCCAGGCCGGAGCGCAGGCCGCTTCGTCCCATACCGGCGCCCTGGCGGGCTCGGACCTGGCATACGAGACGGCTTTCAAACAGACCGGCATCATCCGGGTCCGCACGATGAGCGAGCTTTTCGATCTGGCGGTTGTTTTCACCCGTCAGCCGGTGCCGCGCGGCCGCCGGGTAGCGGTGGTCACCAATGCAGGGGGGCCAGGCATCGTCACGACGGATAGTATAGAGGCGGGCGGACTGGATATGGCTCGTTTCAACAGGGAAACGATCGAGTCGTTGCGGGGGGAATTACCTGCGGAGGCGAACGTTTTCAACCCGGTGGATGTGCTCGGTGACGCACGGACGGAGCGTTTTCGCTTCGCTATGGAGAAGGTGCTGAGCGATGAGAATGTGGACAGCGCGGTGGTTCTGCTCTGCCCCACCGCGGTAGCGGAGCCGGTGGAGACGGCAGAGGCGATCCTGGCGGTGAAAGAAAAATACCCCCAAAAGCCGGTTCTGGCAGTCTATATGGGTGGTGAAAGCCTGGCGCCGGGGGCGGAACTCCTCACTGAAAGGGGTATCCCCTGCTTCACCTTTCCGGAGTTAGCGGTACGGGCTCTCGGGGGGCTAGTTAACTACGGCCGCATCAAGGAGCGCCCGGCAAAAGAGGAGTTACCTGTTTACCCGGACGTGAACCCGGAGGTTGTACGCCGGGTATTTAGCCGGGTTCGGGAGGACCGGCGCCGGACGCTGCTCGGCAGCGAGGCGATGGAGGTTGCGGCGGCTTACGGCATCCCGGTGGCACCGGTAAAGCTGGCGCGGCGGGCGGCCGAGGCGGTAACCCACGCAGCGGAGCTTGGCTACCCGGTGGTGCTGAAGGTGGCTTCGCCGGATATCATCCACAAGACCGACGTCGGTGGTGTGCGCGTCGGGCTCCAGACCCCGGAAGAAATCAGGGAAGCCTTCTGGGAGATAATGGAGCGGGTCCACGAACATTTACCGCGGGCGTTGGTTTATGGCGTTGATGTCCAGAAGATGTATCCCAAGGGAACCGAGCTGATTGTGGGTGTTACGCGGGACATCCAGTTTGGACCCCTGATTGCCTTTGGCCTCGGTGGTATTTACGTCAACCTTTTGAAAGATGTGGCCTTCCGCCTCGTTTGGGGTATGGGTGAGCAGCAGGTCGAGGAAATGATCAAGGAAACAAAGGCTTACACGCTCCTGCGCGGTTACCGGGGCGAGAAACCGCGCGATATTGGGGCGCTCGTTAACGTCATTAGTCGCGTGGGGCGCTTAGTGAGCGACTTTCCGGAGATCGTGGAGATGGATATCAACCCGGTTTTCGCTTACGAACAAGGGGCGGTGGCGCTGGACGTCAAGATCACAATTGGGTGAGGTGAGAGCATGGCGAACCTCTATTTTATCGGCAGGATGGGTAGCGGCAAAACGGCAATTGCGCTAGGACTGGCCCTTGAGCTCCAGGAACAGGGAATACGGCTGGGCTACTTCAAACCTGTAGGAAGCCCTCCCGGTGCCGTCGGCGTGGAAGACCGGGACGGGCTGCTGATGCGGGAGACGCTTAAACTAAACTTAGAAGTGCGGGAACTTGTGCCGCTCGCCTTTGGGGCGTACTATATTTCCACCTACAAGGATGCTGAGCGCTGCCGGCAGCTTGTTAGGGAGGCGTACGCGAAGGCCAGCGCTGGAACCGATGCAGTTTTGATCGACGGCACGGCGCAGCCCTGGGCTATGGCGGCCTTCGGCCTCGATGCGGTGAGCCTGGCGCGGGAATTTGGCGCGGCGCTTCTCTATGTCCTGCGGCCTGCCAATGACCGGAGCCTTGACGACGTGGCCTTCATCGCGCGTTGCGCCCGGGAAGCGCAGGTGCCTTTTGCCGGCGTTATCTTCAACAACGTGCCCCGGGTACTGCTGGCGAAGACGGAAGGTATTTACCGGGAAGTACTTGCGGCCCGCGGTATTGAGACGCTCGGGATAATTCCGAGCCGGGTGGAACTCAGTGCGCCGACGGTGGCCGAGTTTTATGAAATCCTCGGCGGGGACATTCTCACCGGCGAAGATAAGTTAGACAATATCGTCGAGGATGTGCTGGTCGGCGCGATGACGATCGAGAGCGCGCTCGGTTACTTCCGTCGTTCGGCGAACAAGGCGGTGGTGACGGGGGGCGACCGGGCCGACATTGCACTGGCCGCGCTCGAGACCGACACTTCGGTGCTGATCCTTACGGGAGGGCTTTATCCGGACGTCAAGGTTGTAGCCCGGGCGGCGGAAAAAGGGGTGCCGGTGATTCTGGTCCATTACGATACCTACACAACGGTCGAGCGGCTGGCGGAGGTAAGCCGGGTGGTGCGTCCGGGTGATGCGCGGGCCATCGCCCTGGCCCGGGAAAGCGTTACCCGGTATTGTGACGTGGCGAAACTAACGGGGCTGATCCGCGGGTAGGCTCTCAAGGCACCGGTTCGAGCGCTCTTTTGGGGCAGAATACTATGCCGTATACGCCGGGGCCGGTGTGGGCGGCCACCACCGTGCCGATGGCGGCGGTTTCCACCGTGCTTCCCGGCGGGAGCCCGGATAGGAGGCTGGCGAGCGCTGCTGCTGTTTCTTGATTATCGCCTGTTAGGACCTGACAGAAGAGGGGCCGGTTTCCGGCTGCCGCAGTGGCGATTTCTGCCAGGCGCCGCAATGCCGCCTTCTGTCCCCAGACTTTTTCAAAGGGCTGGATGACCCCGTCCGCGAGGGTGAGGATCGGGTTTATCTTCAGGATGGTCCCGAGCAGGGCCTGAGCGCCGCCGATCCGCCCGCCCCGGCGGAGATATTCAAGGGACTCTATGGAAAAGTAGACCTTGATAGCCGTTATCAGCTGATCGATGAGCGAGAGGACCTCTGCGGGGGGCTTTCCTTCTTGGGCGGCCCGGGCGGCGGTGCGCACCACGAGCCCAAGGGCGCCGGCTACCAGCCGCGAGTCAACGACGGTAATATCGGCTTCGGGGAGCAAGGAGCGGGCGGTTTCGGCGGCGTTCACAGTGCCGCTTAGCCTGCGGGAAATGTGAATCGAGACGATGCTTTTCGCTCTCGTGAGCAGATGCCGGTAGGCGGCTTCGAATTCTCCCGGCGAGGGCTGCGAAGTGGTAGCCACTTCACCGGCGTGCAGGCGCTGGTAAAAGGTGGTGCGGTCGAGATCTACCCCGTCCCGGTAGACTTCCCGGCCAAAGATCACCTTCAGGGGAACGATTGTGATGCCCATTTCCTGTGCCAGCGCTGGCGGCAGGTCAGCGGTACTGTCGGTAACGATGGCTAATTCCTGCAAGAGTCTTCCCTCCAGAACAAACTTTTGCCACGAACGGGTTTCTGCTGGTGCAGCTTGCTACTCGGCAGCGATCAGGAAATGGTAGTAAGGCTGGCCTCCGAACTGCACTTCGATTTCCGTTTCTGGGAAAAGCGCAGATTGGCGCGCGGCGAGGGATTTGGCCAGCGCGGCTTCCACTTCCTGCCCGTAATAAAGGGTGACGATTTCCTTTCCGGCAGCAATTTTCTGGATAGCCGCAAGCGCAACTTCGCCAAGATCGCTTCCGGCAGCGAGCAGTTTGTCGTTGCAAAGAGCGATGAAATCGCCTTTCTTAACAAGTTTTCCCTCTATCCGCGCCTCTTTAAAGGCGCGGGTGATTTCCGCCGTAACGACCCTTTCGGCGGCAGCGGTCATTCTACTAGCATTTTCGGCCCCACCGGCTTCGAGTTTGAAAGCGAGCAGGGCGACGAGCCCCTGCGGCATCGTGGTTGTGGGCACCACGAGCACTTCCTTGCGGGTGAGATTTTGCACTTGCCGTGCGGCCAGGAGAATGTTGGGGTTATTCGGGAGAATAATAACGGTCCGGGCCCCTAAATTTTCTACCGCGGCAGCGATTTCCCCCGTGCTCGGGTTCATTGTCTGCCCGCCGGGAACAACGGCTGCCCCTAAGTTTGTGAAGAGCGCTGTAAACCCTGCCCCTGCGGCCACGGCCACCACGGCCACACTGGCCTGCGGCTCTATTTTCTCCCGGTGCTGGTCGCGCATGTTGCTGATGCGAATGTTGTGCAGGGACCCGTATTTTAGGCCTGCTTCGAGGATGATTCCCGGATGGTCGGTATGGATGTGAACGCGGAGGAGGTCGCCTTCGCCTACAACCAGCAGGCAGTCGCCGTAAGGGCTCAAAGCTTCCTGGAGGGCGCCGCTATTGAGCCCTGGCCCCTTGACCAGGAATTCGGTGCAGTAGGTGTAATTGATGCTTTCTTTCTCCCCGAAGGGGAAGAGGGCCGGTGGTTCCGCCGCGCCGTCCACCCGGTCAGCTGCCGGCCCGGTCTGCTTGCGGGAATTACTTTTTCCCGTGGTAGCCTGCAAGGCCCCTTCGAGGATGGCGGTGAAGCCGCGCCCCCCGGCATCGACCACGCCGGCTTCCTTGAGGGAGGGGAGAAATTCGGGTGTCTGGGCCAGGCTCCGGTTTGCGGTTCTGAGGATGAACGCGAGGAGGCGCAAAAGGTTACGGGTGCGGTGGGCCGAAATCTGCGCCCCGGCTGCGGTCTCCCGTACCACCGTGAGGATTGTTCCCTCGACCGGGTTGCCTACTGCCTGGTAGGCGTGGTCTGCGCCTGCAGCGATGGCGGCAGCAATTTCCTCAGCTCCGGCCGTCTCCTTTCCCTTGAGCGCGGCGGCGAAACCGTGAATAATCTGGGAGAGGATCACCCCGGAGTTGCCCCGGGCCCCTATCAATGCGCCCCGGGCGGCGGCTGCGGCTACCAGGTCGATGGCGTGCGGTGCTGGGTCGCCGATTGCGGCAACAGCGGCTTCAAGGGTAGCGCACATGTTGGTGCCGGTATCACCGTCGGGGACGGGAAAAACGTTGAGCGCGTTTATCTCTTCGCGATTCTCTTGGAGCCAGGCAAGAGCTTGCTTCAAGAGCCGGGCCAGGATGGTGCCATCGATTTTGTCAGCTCTCAAAAGGGCTCTCCCTTCCACATCTTTTACTGGGTTACCTGGCCAAACGGCGGGAAGGTATTCGCCTCGGGGTTTCCCGGTGGAACGGGTATTCCCGGCTCCTCCCCGTATACCGGCTGGCCGGTTGTATCTTGCGAAGCTGTGCTGCCGTGGAGGTTGCAGCGCTCCGTTGGCACTCTTTCGGCGTAGTCCTTGACGAACGGGGGAACGCTGTACGGACACTTAATTAGGACTTTGGTTATCCGTTCGGGGCAGTTTTCAGTCGCCAGGAGGCCGGAGGCAGCGCAAATTTCAACTAGTACCCTGGTATCGTCAACTTTTGTGGGCACGGTGCCGGCAGCAAAGAGATCGGTAACCTGTTCGTTCGGAGGCGTAAGTGGCCCCGGCAGGAGCCCCGATTTTTTATCCACCGTTGCCACCACGATTCCTGGGGGGCGGGCGAAGTTCTGGAGCGGTGTTCCCTGGAGCGCTTTGCTCATGATCTGGTGCCAGATCATCGCGGGATACCGTCCGCCGTACTCCCGGGGCATTTCCCGCGGGATATCATGGCCGATCCAGACAACGGCTACGAGTTCCGGGGTGTAGCCGCAAAACCAGATGTCCTTGCTATCGTCTGTCGTGCCGGTTTTCCCGGCGACAGGACGGGAACCAAGGCGCGCCCGCGTGCCCGTGCCGTACTCTACCGCGGAACGGAGCATATCGGTTATGAGATAGGCAGTAGTCGGCTTCATCACCCGGACCATCTTGGGCTTAAACTCATCGAGAACGATACCGTTTCGCGTCTCGACTCTGGTTATCGCTGTAGGCGTAACGTAAACCCCTTGGTTGGCGAAAGCAGCATAGGCCTGGGCCATCTGCAGGGGGGTGACCCCTTTATGAAGTCCACCCAGGGCGAGGCTCAAACCCTCATTGCCTGGCGAAAATTCGAACCCGAACCGGGACGCAAAATCGATCGCCTTTTGCAAGCCGACGCTGTTGAGCAGTTTGACCGCCGGGATGTTTATCGAATAGGTGAGCGCAGTGCGCAAGGGGATAAGACCCCGGTACTGGCCGTCGTAGTTCTTGGGCTGGTAGCCGCTAAACTGAACCGGCACATCGTCTACGACCGTTGCCGGGCCGTAGCCGAGGTACTCTATGGCCGGTGCGTAGGCGATGATGGGCTTGAAGGCGGATCCCGGTTGGCGGTGGATGTCCGTGGCGCGGTTGAGACCCCGCTGGTGGGTGTACTCTCGCCCGCCGACCAGCGCTCTGATCTGGCCGGTATGGGGGTCGATTACCACAACCGCTCCCTGCGGTTCAAGCTGGCCTGCTGCATCGCGGTGTGAGGGCGGGAAGTTTTTCGGGTCTGCGAGTGCCTGCTCGGCTATCTCCTGGATGCGGGGGTCGAGGGTGGTATAAACTTTAAGGCCGCCACGGAAGACTTGGTTGACGCCGTACTTTTCCACTAATTCGTCCGTAACGTAATCGACAAAGTAGGGGTGCGGGTATTTTTTGCCTGTAGCCTTGCCGGGCTTTAGATTCAAGGGTTCAGCTTTTGCGGCCTGAGCCTCCGCCGCCGTGATAAATCCGTAACGGGCCATGCTATCGAGAACTACGTTCCGCCGGTTGATGGCTGCCTCGGGGTTCCGGATGGGCGAATAAAGGGAGGGGGCTTTCGGAAGCCCGGCTAAAAGGGCACCTTCAGACAGGGTCAACTCACTTACATCTTTATCGAAATAGGTCTTTGCCGCCGCCTGGATACCGTAAGCCCCTTCGCCGAAGTAGATGTGGTTCAGGTAAAGCTCGAGGATCTCCTGTTTCCGGTAGTGGCGTTCGATTTCCAGCGCTAAGATTGCTTCCTGGATTTTGCGTTTTAGCGTCTGTTCCGGCGTCAAAAAGCAATTCTTAGCGAGTTGCTGGGTGATGGTGCTACCGCCTTCCTGGATGCCGCCGCCCCGGAGATTGTGGTAGAGGGCGCGGGCGATCGCCCGCGGGTCGACGCCGATATGTTCGTAAAACCGGACGTCCTCCGCGGCAAGAAAGGCGTTCTGAACTTCGAGCGGGATGGCGCTGAGTTTTACGGGAATACGGTTCTGGAGGCCTATCTCGGTAATAATCTGGCCGTTTTTGTCGTAAAGAAGGGTGGAGAAGGAGCCTTCTAACTGGTTGGGGTCGAAGGCCGGGATATCTTTTAAACTGTAAACCACCATGCCGCACGCGCTTACCGTTAAGGTAAAAAAGGAAAGCAGCAGGATCAGCAGCGCAAGCCGCCACGGGTTAAGCCGTTTCCGCTTCCGGTTCTGAGAAGCCACCAAACCGCCTCGCCCTTTCGAATTATACGGCTAAATTATAACATATTATGCTGGTTCGCGTTTAAGTTTCCCGCGCGCGCTGCTGCCTTGCCAGCCATTTGGCTGCTTTGCTATAATGTTTAAAACTTTGCGGAAGGCAGGATGGAGACGTGAAGACCCTTGCTGAGCAGATGGAACTCATCCGCCGGGGAACAGTCGAGATCATCCTGGAAGAGGAACTCGAGAAAAAAATAGAGCGGGCCATTGCCACCGGCCAGCCGCTTAAGGTAAAACTTGGCCTTGACCCTACCGCCCCCGATATTCACCTCGGGCATACCGTTGTCCTGCAGAAAATGCGCCACTTCCAGGAACTTGGGCACCGGGCCATTATTATCCTCGGGGATTTTACAGCTCGGATCGGTGATCCGACCGGGAAAATAGAAACCCGCAAGCAACTGAGCGAAGAGGAAGTGCGGGCCAACGCCCGGACTTACGAAGAGCAGATTTTCAAGATTCTCGATCCGGACAAGACCGAGGTCGTTTTTAACAGCTCCTGGCTGGCACCGCTCACCTTTGCGGAGGTAATCAAGCTGGCTGCAAACTATACGGTGGCCCGGATGCTGGAACGCGAAGACTTCAGTAAGCGGTTCAAATCCGGGCTGCCGATCTCGATTCACGAATTTTTCTACCCGCTGATGCAGGGTTACGATTCAGTTGCCCTCGCGGCGGACGTGGAACTCGGCGGCACGGACCAGAAGTTCAACCTCCTAATGGGGCGAACGTTACAGGTGGCTTACGGCCAGGAGCCCCAGGTGGCCATTACGATGCCGCTGCTCGAAGGGCTCGACGGCGTACAGAAGATGTCCAAAAGCGTGGGGAATTACGTGGGGATAACGGAGTCGCCCGGGGAGATGTACGGTAAACTGATGTCCCTGCCCGATACACTGATCGTGCGTTACTTGGAATTGGTTACTCCCGTGCCGCTTGCAGAGGTAAGGGCAATCGCAGCCGGTTTGGAAAACGGCACTGTTCATCCGCGAGACGCAAAGATGCGGCTGGCGCGGGAAGTGGTGAGCCAGTTTCACTCGCCAGAGGCTGCGGCCAAAGCAGAGGCGGAATTCATCCGGGTTTTTCGGGAGCGGGAGTTACCGGCGGAAATGCCGGAGTTTGCGGTCCCCAAAGAGATGCTTGAAAACGGCCGGGTTCCCCTGCCGCGGCTTTTGGTGGCGGCCGGCCTTGTCCCAAGCACCAGCGAGGCCCGGCGTCTCATCGCCCAGGGGGGCGTGCGGGTCAACGAAGAGCGGGTTGGCGACCCTGCGGCGCGCATTGCACCGGAGGCCGGGATGGTTTTGAGCATCGGCCGGCGAAAGTTTGTCCGCCTGAAGGTTTGAGAAGGCCCGGCCTTCGCGACCGGGCTTTTTGTCGGCAGCAAGTGTGCTGTTTTACGGGTCTACCTGCATGGCACCGAATTCAATGCTGCAGACCCGGCTTGCCGGAATAATGATGCCGAGTGCGCATTCTCGTTCGACGACCTCGCCGCAGCTAAAGGTTTTGATAACCAGGTATTCGAGATACTCTGGCCACAGGAGGAAGTTGCCACAGTGATAATCAAGGCAAGCGGCGTTTAGGACTTTCTTACAGCACCCACCGCACTCGAACTCCACGGCGATGCGCCAGTTTTTTTCGCTGGCGTCACCGGGGTTTCCCTCCTTCGTCATCGATTTCAACCGCTCGGCCATCTTTTCGAGGACGGTAGAAGTCGGGTTGTTTTTCAGATGCCCGGCAATCTGGTGCATGGTCTCGGCAAGCGAATCCGCTTTCGGTGAAGAGTTGACGATGGCCCCCCTGCTAGTCATTTGAAAACTAACCGCCACTTATAACCACTCCTCTGGGAAGTTTTCCATAACATGGTATGTTAGTAGCCTCAAAAGTGTTAAATCAAGAAAATCTTAAAAAGTAGGGTATTGGGTAAAAGATAGGGTGGTGATACGGTATTCTTGCTGTAGCGCTTTTGTTCCGGGGTAGTTTCTATATGGCGCGGCCCGCTATGGCTTCATAAATATTTATGGTAGAAGCCAAACGAAATTGTGGGGGAGACAATTGTTTAAGCGCCGGCGGGTGCGCCCTCTCCTGTGGTTCCTCTTCTTTCTCGGCTTATGTGGCGGGTTTTTCGTCTTTATCGAACACAATCTCTTCCCTACTATAATGGCTATCGCTGAGGCCAAAGCCACGCAGATGTCGGTGGCGGCAGTCAACGACGCCGTCCGGAGCGAACTCCTTAGTCGGAGGATCCGCTACGAGGACCTGATTGCGGTTCATAAAGACCAGGCGGGTCGGGTCGTCCTGATTCAGGCGAATGCAGTCAAAATTACAGAGATGGCCTCTGATGTGGCGGTAACGGTAGAGAAGACCCTGGCCCAATTGCCTAAAGAGGAATTCGGCATACCCCTGGGGCAGGTGCTGGGAAGCCAGATTCTAGCTAATTACGGGCCGCGCATCAAGGTGCGTATCGTTCCGGTGGGCGCCGTCAAAGTTGGGATGCTCGAAAAGTTCGAGGCGGCGGGGATTAACCAGACGCGGCACCGTTTTTTTCTCCATCTTGACACGAGCGTCCGGATTGTGATTCCGTTGCAGAAAAAAGATGTGCGGGTTAATACTGAGATCCCGCTGGTTGAGAACGTAATTGTAGGGACCGTACCGAGCACCTATGTTAGTGTTCCGGGATTAACGGAGTGGCTTGCGTCCAAATGAGGCGAGGTCGCTGGGGATCAAGGAGGGAAAGGGTTTGCCGGGACCACAGGTTTCACCAAAATTTTTGTTTTAAAAGGCGTTGACACGTTCGTGGGGGCTGTGCTATATTTTTATCTGCGCCCCTTGAGGGGCCTGAAAACGGAAAGGGATAAAAATTCAGGCTTGACAGCAGGGCGCGAGAAGTGTAAAATTCAATCTTGCCTGCACTAAAATGGTCTTTGAAAACTGAACAGTGGTAGAGCGTATGGATGCCGCGTCCTTTGAGGGAAAGCAAGGAAGATGGATTGAGCCCTCATTAGGTTTTAGTG